>WTHU01000155.1 GCA_011523005.1 Acidimicrobiales bacterium | reverse complement strand
GGTTATAGATGAGAATAATAAATCAATTGAAGAAGGATCAAGAGGTGAAGTGGTCTTCTCAGGTCCTCACGTTATGAAAGGGTATTTCAGAGATCCAGAGAGAACCCAACAGGTACTTATAGATGGTTGGATGCATTCGGGTGATATCGCTGAAGTAGATAGCAATGGATTCATCTACATTGTCGACAGGAAAAAGAATCTGATAATTCGAGGAGGCTTAAATATAGCGCCTACGGAAATTGAAAACGTTCTATACAGACATGATGACGTCCTAGAAGCATCCGTTGTGGGAGTTCCAGACCCAGAATGGGGAGAGGGGATAGTAGCAGTAATCGCTTTGAAGAGTGGCTCAGAAGTATCTACGAATGAGTTATTGCAAATGTGTAAAGAATCGGAACTTACCTCAATAAAAATTCCAGAACGGATGGAAATCTGGGATGAGCTTCCAAAAAATGCAGTAGGAAAGATTGCGAAAAATGAGATCCGGACCCACTTTTGGGGAGAGGGTCGGAAAGTATGAAAAAGAACAATGTTGCAATCGCAGGAATAGGAATCACCAAACAAGCCAAATCATTGGATACAAATACAATACAAATTTGTGTAGAGGCGGTGCAGAGAGCCCTTGAAGATGCTGGAATGAATTTAGCAGAAGTTGATGGAATAGCTGCTCGTTGGCCCGGCCCAGGAGGGACAAAACTTGATCCGGGCGTTGTTGACTGGACAGGCATATTTGGAAAACCGTTCCGTTGGGTAGGGGACACCTACCCACAAGGAGTTCCGGGTTTGCTAGATGCAGCAGCAGCAGTTTCCTTCGGTTTATGTAACGTTGCTGTAGTTTTTGGGGGGCAAGCTGGAGTTCTCAAAAAAGAAAACTTAGCCGATTATACTCAGCCGAATAATGAGTTTATAAAACCATGGGGCTTATTCACTGCAGCCCATTTCGCAATGGTGGCTCAAGTCTACTTTCAAAGATTTCAGCCAGATAGATTCAAAATGTCTTCCATCGCCTCAGAAATCAGAAATGCCGGAGCACAAAATCCTGAAGCAGTAATGTACGGTAAAGGCCCGTACACCCCTGAAGATATTATCAATTCTCCAAGGATAGCTGAGCCATTTCATCTGCTTGATCTATGTTTAGCTACCGAGGGGGCCTCAGCGTTCATCGTAACGACCGCCGAGCGAGCTAAAGATTGCCCTCAGAAACCTATTCAGATACTCGGAGGAAGTTCAGAATGGTATCGCCAGCAATACGTTGACCCCGCACGTTATGACGAAGTCAAAAGACTAGGGAAGCAAGCATTCGAAACAACTTTTAATCAGGCAGGAATTAATGCTCACGATATTGACCTCTTTGAACTTTACGATATAAACACTTGGGAAATCGTTAGACAATTTGAAACTCTTGGTCTCTGTGAGGAAGGTGAAGGCAGCGACTTCCTTTATGAAAATGGCATCGGAATAGACGGCAATTTCCCTACAAATACTGATGGCGGCCTGTTGTCCTTCTCGCATACAGGTTGGGGAGGGCCAAATCTAAAAATTATTGAAGCAGTCAAGCAGCTACGAGGACAAGCAAGCGGTATTCAAATTTCGGAACCAAAACATGTTCTAGTTACTGGCGCAGGATCTGGAGCTCAGTATTTTAATGCAGCTATTTTGAGCGCTCATTGATTACGAACTCGCAAGGACTTCTTTTGCGAGCTATTCTGCAAGTAGTTTGATTAGAGGGGGAAAGATGGAAACAATAAGAGATCTCATACCTCCACCTCACATTGAGGGCATTAAACATTTTGTTGATTTCGCATCTGTTGATGAAATACTTCGTTCAAAGGACTTCCGGCAAGGATCTCATCAGGAGAGCCAACCCTTCTTTGGGGACTCGCTATTAACTATTGATCATGATGTGCATTTTGAAAGACGACGATTGCAGGCACCTCTATTTCGTAAAGAAGCTTTAGAGTACTACGAGCATGAAGAACTACTCCCTCTGATCGAACGCGCTCTTGAAGAATGCAAAGAAGCAAGTAATGATACGGGCGAGGTACGTACAGACCTCTGTGCGCTAGTCCGAACAATGCTCGCAAGAATATCAGCTGTAACTACTGGAATTGATGGTGTAGATACTCAGGAGCGAACTGATGCATTCCGTACGTATATAGAACAACTTGGGACTGGCGCAACTGTTGAATGGTCAACAGAGGATCATGCGACAGTAATTTCAAGGATCCTTGAAATCAGAGAGGGATTTGTAGAAGAATTTTATGCACCTTCTGTTGAGCGTCGTAAAGATTTAATTAATCAATTTCGCAGCGGAGATCTGTCAGAGGATGATTTGCCTCGTGATCTCCTAACCCTCATGTATCTCCATTGGAACAACAATTGGGATGACGAGTTACCATTACGTGAAGCAACGTTATATCTCGTTGCATCAAGTCAGACCACTACACATGCTATACCTCATTTAATGATTCATTTGCATGAGTGGTTTCAGGAACATCCGGAAGATTACGAGAAAAGATTTAACAGAGAATTCCTGAAGCGTGCTGGACATGAAGCGATTCGCCTGCATTTGCCTTCTCCGGCTCTATTGCGTATTGCTTTAAGGGATGTCGTGCTGAGTAGCGGAGTGAAAATTTTAGAAGGTGAGCGAGTGGCTTGTCTGTTTACTCCAGCAAATAGAGATGTAAAAGTATTTGGTGAAGACGCTCGCAAATTTAACCCTTATAGGGAAACTCAAAACGTAAAGCCATGGGGGTTCGCATTTGGTGGAGGTGAACATACGTGCATTGGTAGGACCTTAGTGACAGGCTTATCAGCACGGACTGACAATGATGATGGAACCGATGGAACATTAGTCAATATTGCTCATGCCTTATTTAACGCCGGTATAGAACTCGACCCTGATGATTTACCAACATATACAGAATTAAGTCATCATGATGCATATGGAAGATTTCCGATCATTCTACGGAACTTGTAATACGTAATGGAAAAGAATAACGGATACAAATTGAAGATAGATCCAGAAATATGTCAAGGAACTGCTTACTGCGTCCGAGTAGCTCCTGATTTATTTCGCGTTAACCAAGGCGCTACCGTAGATGTCATTGAGCCAAACCCTGCTCCGGAATATGAAGAACAAATATTAGAGGCAGCAACGCTGTGTCCGACGCGTGCAATAACTTACTAGATCATAAAAAGCTATGAATTCTTAGCAGCGCTAAATTGCTCTAGGAGTTTCGCTGCGTTAATGGTGCTTCCATCGCCAGCGCCTATACCGATAGCAGGCCAGTTGCCATCCGAAAAGATTACCAACACGGACGCACCTTCAGGGCCCGCTATTAAAGGCCCATACCCCTTGTTGGCTAATCCAACACGAATATCGCCCTCATGTAGCCATTTTCCGCTGACTTTTTGGCTTCCTTTTAAAATTATTTCAGAATAATCACACGAGTGGGTATGAGCTTCAACCCGGCAATTTGGTGGGAAATTGACCTTGAAAACAGTCGGTGCATCATCGTTATCCGGCAGGCCTATCCGGTAGGAAGAAGTTTCAATACCTGTCTCATCCATGGTGACCAATGGGAGTTCGTCCCAAGACGTAACAACATGTCCTCTTTTCTTGAGGGATGCAGATAAGTCTTCAGCGGAGCGTGGCGTCTTTGTCGATTCGTCTGTGTTCATCTGGGACCAGTTATTCTCGTAAACTGTAGAGGTTCCACAAGTCATAGAAGAGGCGACTGGTTTCGATAGTGCAATCAAAAACGGCTTTTCTTTGCTCGCCGGTGATTGCATAATTGGATACCATTTCTATTCCCTCATCGCCGTGATCTTGATCAGCAAGAATATGCATCTGCCAGAAGATTACTTGCTCATCCGTCATTCCGTAGTTTTCTTTGAAGGCCTTTACCATGCGAGTGAAAGTTTCAGGAACAAATGATTCTAACCCAATTCCGATAGCAGAGAGCGGAACAAACCAGTCTCGGCACAGGCCCATAAATTCAAAGTATTCGGTTACTCGCCTTCCTGCTGGTAGCTGGATCCCATTACGTACTGCGTCAGTGTCGCAGTTAAGTGCTCTGGCAAATTCGAGTAACAATTCAGGATGCGCTGCAGTATTGCTCTCAAACCCAGTACATTCCTCCGCTAGGTTCTTAACCAAAGCGGTCCTGACATCCTCATGGGGGCAACGAACATAAATAGCGCCGATCCATGGAAGCATCTTCGAGATATGGAGATAAAACTGTTCTGTGAAGATCTGAAGTTGAGGAACAGTAACCGTCCCAGCCTCAATCCCAAGAACAAGTGGATGGTCATGCATTCCTCGTCCGGGTTTCATGCATTCATGGCGGATTTGGTTCACGAACTCTTCAGGAGTCATCCCTGCAAGTTCGTCAGCTGTCATAAATGCTTCGGTAAGGGCCATATGTATTCCTTTGAATGTTTCTTTTACCTTATACTCAAGTTTTGTTCTTGTCATCTAACGGAAGCAGTCTAGGATAGAACTGCAACTTAGATTTGGTGGTATTGATGTCTGGTCTTATGGAAATTGACTCGAAGTATGAGGGCGTTATTCAGGATGCGAGAAAGTTAGCGGATTCTGTGGAGCCTTATGCTATGGAAGCTGATGAGTCAAGTGAACTTTATCAGCCCATACTGGACGCTTTACGAGCGAGTGGTCTTTCGGCTTTGATGGTTCCATCCCAATACGGGGGCTGGTTCGATACTGTGGATCCGCTTGCGGTGTGTTTGGTTAGAGAAAAGCTTATGAGGAGTTCATCGCACCTTGATTCCCTATTCGCATTGCAGGGAATTGGAAGTTACGCAATTTCCGTTGCCGGAACAGAATCGCAAAAGGAAGAATGGCTTCCACTAGTATCAAAAGCTGAAGCGCTTGCGGCTTTAGCCTTGACGGAACCAAGAGCAGGCTCAGACCTCAAAGGGATTGAAACTGTAGTTGACCAAAAAGGGGCAGAGTTGATACTACGCGGTGAGAAGTCGTTCATATCAAATGCTGGAGCGGCTTCTTTTTATACAACGCTCGCGAAAGAAGGTGATGGCTACTCACTATTCTTGGTCCCAGCTGATAGCGATGGGCTTGAGACGTCGCCGTCGCCGGAGATTATAGCTCCACATGTGCTTGGGGAATTAAAGTTCAATGATGTCGTACTGCCTCAAAGTGCAAGACTAGGGGAGCCTGGAACAGCCTTCCGCAACGTTTTGGCAACTCTTTCTGTCTTCCGAATATCAGTTGCAGGAGCTGCTTTGGGTGTAATGACAGGTGCTATAGAAGAAGCAGTAAAGCACTGTACGCAGAGAGAGCAATTTGGCAGGTCTTTAATTAAACATGGTCCAGTTGCTACGCTCCTTGCGGACTCATGGTCAGATTTAGAATCTTCACGATTCTTGACATACCAAACTGCCTCATTGGCGATTGATGATCCCGCTAAAAATCTTGATAAATCCTCTCTTGCAAAACTTACCGCAACAGAAGCTGCATGTAGGGTCGTTGACCGATGTGTGCAGACAATGGGCCGATGGGGATTAATTCGAGGTTCAAAGATTGAAAAGTACTATCGTCAGGCCAGACCCATGCGTGTGTACGAAGGAGCTTCAGAGATATTGCGACTCGGCATTGCTAATGGCATGGTGAAAGAGTTTTCAGATGGATCTTGAACTAAAGGAAAAGGTCGTAATCGTAACAGGGGCAAGCCGTGGATTAGGTGCAGCAATAACGAAGTATTTAAGTGACGAAGGCGCATATGTGCTTGCTGCAGCGCGATCAGAGAGTGACCTAAGGTCGCTACAACAATACAATGACAAACGAATTCTTCCTGTGTGCTGTGATATGTCTGTTAAAGAAGAGGTATCAGGCTTAGCTGATATGGCTTGCAACGAATTTGGAAACCTTCACGGAATTGTTAATAATGCAGGAATTGCTCCAGCCGAGAACTCATTGGATAGTGAAATTGCAGTGATGGAGAATACCTTGAAAGTCAACGTTATCGCCCCAACGATTATCGCAAAGACGGCTGCACGACACTTTGTTAATAAAAGTCAACGTGGGTCTATCGTAAATATTGCATCAACTTCTGGATTGAAGGGAAAGGCTTCTCTTGCCTCATACTCATCATCAAAGGGAGCTTTATTGAGACTTACCGAATCACTTGCTGCTGAATGGGCCCGTTATGGAATTCGTGTCAATGCAATTGCTCCCGGTGCGTTTGAAACATCTGCTCAAGCAGCAGTCTTAGAAAATGCGGACATTCTTAAAGCCCGATTGCGTAAAATACCTCAAAGAAGAATGGGGTCACCTGAGGAAATTGCTCCGATGGTTGCCTATCTATTATCTCCAATATCAGATTTTGTTACAGGGGCATGTTTCGTAATTGATGGTGGAGAAGTTTCAAAACTTTAAAGGAGAATCATGGGAGAAAATGCAGATCACAAAACATTGGGAAGTAAAGTCCTTGTCTCAGGTGAAATAGCTGCACAATCACAAAAGTTTGCTGAAGGATATGCTCGTTTTCGAGACGTAACTGATCGAGATGGTGCCCTACCAGCATGGGTTAAAGCGCTTTTCATGGCTTCGGCAGCTGCTGTAAAGGGCCATGGCCAATTACTTTATAACGAACTCAAAAGATCAAAAGAATTGGGACTCTCCTTAAACGATGCGAGAGGAGCCGCCTTAACGGTATTCATTAGTAGGGGAGAAGAAGTTTACACAAAATTTACTTCTGCTGTTAACGAGTTGTTCAACGACGTAATCGAAGCTGAAGCAAAGGCCATGCCTGAATTCGCATTAGACCGTGAAAGTTGCCTCGAATACTTTGAAGGATATTTTGGATTCATTCCGCCATATGTAGAGCTCATGGCAGACGATGCCCCTAGAGCGTTAGAGGGGTATGTTTTGATGAGAGAATTTAGCCTTGCAGAAAATCTTCTTGATGCCAAAAGTGTGGAATTGCTGCTATGTACAGTTAATGCAGCGGAATTTTCAGCTAGGTTCGTTAATGTTCATGCTAACGGAGCACGTAAAGCCGGAGCATCCGAAGCAGAAATCGTAGAATCAGTTCTTTGTGCTATTCCAGTTGCTGGAGTTGCGTCTTGGCTTCCCGGTGCAGATGGGATCATGGAAGGAAGGACTGGAAGCTAAAAGTCCTCGGTTAGCAGAGTCACTTCTTGATGCTGTATCTGACCATCCTTAATGGTCAACATATCTTTTCCGCAGATTATCTTCTGGTCATCGGTTATTTTCCAACTGAAATATGCAGTAGTTTCATTTACCTCTAACTTAAGAAATTCTATTACTCCAGAGCCTAACCTTTCGGGAACTCCATTGAAGTACTCAAATATTTCTTCTTTTCCTGTATAGACATCATTACCTCTCACTAAAACTGCATCGTCAGCGTAGTCTTCAGCCATTTGAGATGGGTCTCCGCCTTTGACTGCGGTAAGATGTTTCTCGGCTACCTCTTGAGGTGTCAACATGTGAATCTCCAACTGTATTTTCGCATCTTATCAAACGACTCCTAAGGAGGACCATTGTTAGTAGTTTCTGATGTTTACACTCTCCCCGACTTGTTAGCGCGTGCAGTCAATGAACACCCCGATTCTGACATCGTGGTATTTCCTAACTCACGGACCACGTTCACCGAACTATACGAAAGGGCCTCAAAAGCAGCAAGATCCCTCAAGGCAATCGGCATCAAACAAGGAGATTCTGTTGGGATACTGATGTCAAACTGCATTGAGTTCGTAGACCTACTTCTGGGAAGTCAACTTATTGGAGCTATACCCGTTCCAATCAACGCTCGATACAAAGCAAAGGAACTTGCCTATGTGATTGACGATGCGGGATTGAAGGTGCTTGCGACAACCGACCGAATAGTTGAACATGTCGATTTCGTAAAGCTTCTTCAGGAGGCATTTCCAGACTTGGAAAACCAAACAGACCCAATGCGGCTTGAACTCAGCGAAGCCCAAAATCTAAATTCAATTATTCTCTTCGGAGAGCGTATGCCAACAGGAATGCTTGATACTGAAACATTTGAAACTCTCAGCAAAAATATAGATGAAGAGGCGATAGAAATAAGCCGCTCTCGTCTGCAAGTACGCGACATTGCGATGATGATGTACACATCAGGAACGACTGCAAACCCGAAGGGATGCCCTATCACCCATGAAGCATTAGTTCGACCGGCTATCGAAGCAGGCAGAACTCGATTTAAAATCACGGAGACGGACAGAATGTGGGACCCTCTGCCGATGTTCCATATGAGCTTTGTGCTGCCGCTAATCGCATGTATTGATGCGGGAGCAGCTTTATTGACAATGGAATATTTTGAACCAAAATTAGCTCTTTCATATATGAAATCAGAGCAAGCTACATTAAATTTCGCAAGTTTTCCCACAATTATGGAAGCATTGCTTAACCATGCTGATTACGATCCGGATATTCTTAATATGCGCATTGTGAATAATGTGGGTCCTGCAGACCTCCTTGTATCAATGCAAGAACGAATGCCTAATACTGTCCAAATAAGTGCTTACGGACTTACTGAATGCGGGGGAGTAGTCTCATTTGGACACATAGAGGATTCTCTTGAGAAGAGGACCGAAACTTCCGGAAGGCTTTTTCGAGGTATTCAAGCTCAAATTCGACATCCAGAAACTGACGAAATCCTTGGAGCTAATGAACAAGGAGAAATTCTTATAAAGGGGTATTGCGTATTCGAGGGGTATCACAATGCACCTGACAAAAATAAGGAAGCTTTTACCGAAGACGGTTGGTTTAGAACAGGGGACCTCTGCTCTCTAGATGAAGACGGCAGAGTCACTTATCATGGAAGAATAAAGGACATGCTTAAAGTAGGCGGAGAGAATGTTGCAGCAGTTGAAATTGAGGGCTTTCTCTCGCATCACCCTGCAATCCAGTTAGCGCAAGTAGTTTCTGCTCCGGATAATAAGTACGTTGAGGTTCCAGCCGCATTCATCCAACTCAAGGATGGAATGGTCGCAACTGAAGATGAAATAATCGAATTCTGCAAGGGGCAACTTTCAAGCTTCAAAATACCTCGCTATGTCCGGTTTGTAACAGAATGGCCAATGTCTGCAACAAAAATACAAAAGATACGTCTACGAGAGCAGATCGCCACTGAGATACGTGGATGAACCCAACGCATACCTATTTATCCAAATCATCTAGAAGCCTTCATGGGGCCTAAAGAAAAGAGTGTAGTTGCCGTCTCGGCGGGGGCAGTCGGAATCGGGGCGTCGTTAGGGTTCTTTCCTGGTTTCCTTGCGACCGTTTTGAGTCAAGAACTGCTTGTTTCGAAAGGTAAAGTCGGATTGATTGTCGGCGTTTATTTCGGAGCAACAGGTCTAGGTTC
>WTHU01000049.1 GCA_011523005.1 Acidimicrobiales bacterium | reverse complement strand
TCTTATCCGGTCTAGTTATTTCTCAAGTTGAGTCTACTGCTTTCAGCCTAGCAGTATCACTGTTTGTTCTAGTAGCGCTTACACGAAGGTTTGGACCTTCGATGGTGGTAATTCTGCCTGTCGGTTTAGCGGGAACTTGGGTTGTTGGAGCAATGGCTATTTTGGGTATCAATTGGAACGTCTTGACTGTAATGATTACCGCACTAACAATTGGTTTAGGAATTGATTATTCTATTCACGTATGGAGGAAGTTTGAGGCAAATAGAGAATCGGGTATGGGTACTTGGGCTTCTATGAGAGACATGTATGCAACTACGGGTTCGTCCTTGATTATGTCAGCAGGCACCACCATTTGTGGATTCATGGTACTAGTTCTATCTCCGGTTCCAGTAATCAAAGACTTCGGGCTTGTTAGTTCGATTTCAGTAGCCTTTTCCCTAATCCTTGCATTAATGGTTCTCCCTGGACTTCTCGCCGCAGAAGTTCGAAGGTCAAATCTAGATTGATGAATGTTCATTCTGCGGCTTTGTCTATTGCCGAAGATACACTTTCCATATCCAAGCCCTGTTCCCTTGCAACAAGTGCTAGAGCCATCCAAAGAGTAACTGGACCTAATGCTCTTCGCTTTCGTTGTGCACGTCTAACGACCTCATTATTTGCCAAGCCGGATTGGGATGCGATTAATTCAATCAAAGTTGGAATACTACCTTCTGCACGGTCAATTGGCATGGAATTATTGGATGAATCATTCTTAGTTCCTTGATTTTCTCTAATGACTTTTGGCCGAGAGAAACTTTCTTGGTTTTTTGATTGATTGTCTATATCTTTGATTGCATTAACCCTTGGTTGAGATAAGTCCGAGGCTAAATCACCACTCCTGTCTATTTCTGTTAGGTTGTAAATGGGGGGAGATAGCATCCTACGAGTCATTGGCCTCCAACCTAGACTTGGAATTTCTAATTTGACTCCATCGCTTAGATACAAAGTTACATCCTGCCGAGAAATCCATCCAGCGTCAGAAAGAGCGTCTATCACACTTTGAGATTCTTCTGGAGAGAACCATTGCATTTCAAGAGACCAAAGGCGTACTACGTCGGATTGGTCGATTTTTTGATGTTCTAAGCCATCAAAAATCGTAAAGAGTATGCGAGATATATCTGCCTCTTCACTCATGTTATCCAACTAAACTCCGTCAGATGTCTGGCTTTAGGATTACTCGATTAGGGTCTACCAATTGGGAGAACTAGGAATCATTCGGTTGAAGAAGCACCGCGTTCTCGCGCCCCTCCGAAATGGCACGTGACTACATCGCTCGTGATCCGAAAACGGGTCGTCCGATCAATCGAAGACGTGCTGCAAAGCAAGTCGATATTCGTTCAATGTTGCCTCCTTCCGGAGTATGGGAACGGATTCCGAGAAGAGACATAGTGCCACTGGCATCAGGCCAAGTAAAGATGGTGGAGATTCCTCGTTCCGAAGGAGGGGGATTGGCAAGGCGTATTGATGGCATTTTGGCTCTAAATCGTGTTCTTCCAGCTATGATTCCCGATGCACATTCTGCTTTGTGTGAAGCATTGGATGATGATGAAGGGGTTATCCGTGTAGCAGGACTGAAAGCCATGCCTTCATTCGCAATTAAGAAGCATGATGACCTATTCATTTTTCTTTCAGATAGATTACTGGAGGAAAATGAGCATGTTAGAAAGGCTGCTAGAGAATGTCTGAGGAAGGTAGCACCAGTATTCCCCTCAGGTTGCGAGAGTATCCTTAGACGAGAATTAAGACATGAAAATAAACAACATAGAAACGATGCTTTTTCTACCTTACAAGATACATCTCAAAACTGGGTAGAGACTGGTTGTTTACACTTAGATGAGTTAATTCGAGAAGAAGATGTTGATTTACGACGAAGGGGAGCTAAAATCCTTCGAACAATTACCGCGAAAGGAGGAGCTACAGGGTGGGATCTGATATCTTGGTCTTTGCAGGATGAAGACCCACAGGTTCGACGCTCTGCCTCCGCGTGCCTTCCTACACTTGCTAATGTTGAATCTAGGGTAGCAGCGATTTTGGTTGAGTCATCGATGTTTGATGATGATTCCGGGGTTAGGAAAAACGTAATTCGAACTCTCAAAACGCTGGATATGCAAAATCCGAGAGTTGCACAATTGATTCAAGATGGAGCCAGAGATAGGGATCCTGAATTACGTAAGGCCTGCATTGATCAATTGTCGATTATATTAACCGGAGAGAGATTGAGAGAAGTAGCAGCTGAGTTGCTAAGGCAAGAGACTCGCCCTGAACTGAGGACGAGACTCGAAAGACTCTCCCGAGATGTTGATTGGGACGGCACTGAAGAAGAAAAAAATCGAGCCCTAGCACCACTAGACAAGGTTCCTGAAGAGTTCTCTGAGTTGCAATTACCTGAAGTTGATGGACCCAAGCCGGTTTCTCAGGATTTAGCCGATATAGAACGTGTTTCAACAACAGATAGAACTTTACCACCACGAAGTGGTGAGGTACAGACCATCCGTGAAGGTCATAAAGAAGAGTCAGGTCGGCGGGCCGCGAGGAAACAAG
>WTHU01000072.1 GCA_011523005.1 Acidimicrobiales bacterium | reverse complement strand
GCTGTGGCTCTAAACTCAATGTCAATGAACGGAGCACGCGTTATTGGTCCGGCTCTTGGTGGATGGTTGACTAGCAGGTTCGGTTTCACCGAAGTGTTTAGCTTAAATGCTGTGACATATCTCTTTGTTCTAGCTGCAATAGTTCTTACGACTATCCCGCCGGCCTCTGCCGACCCACGAAACTTAGCGGATCGCCTGTTTGGCGGATTTCGGATTGCGTTCAGAGCTCCTCAAGTAGGAAGACCATTGACACTTATGTGTCTCTTCTCCTTCTTTTGTTTACCATTCATCGGTCAACTGCCAGCAATAGCTGAAATCAATATGAGTATCGACGCAAAGAGCTCGCAGTATGGGTGGTTTTACGCAACCTTCGGTTTTGGGGCTTTGTTTGGAGCTGCAATTGTTGGCACAGTGTTGCTTCAAGCGTCGCGAAGTTTGCTCATTAGATTGTCATGTATTGGCTTTGGTATCACCTTGGCGTGGCTTACCGTTCTTCGCTCCATTAACATCGGCTATTTTGCTATTTTCTTTGTTGGTTTCTTTTATTTAATCCTCCCTACGACCTTGAGCACATATTGGCAGGAGCACGTTGATGAGAATATTCGTGGCAGAGTGGCGGCGATTTGGGTTTTATCATTCGGTGGGACTGTTCCGTTTGGAAATTTGATTGCTGGTCCCCTCGTGGACGCAACTTCGTTGTCAGCAGTGCTTTATTTCAGCGCCGCATTTGCGGTGATACTTGGTGTGTTTTTCACTTTAAAACAGGGACCTGTCATCGGAGAGGAAATTCTCGAAAGCAAAGAATATTAATTGTCTGAGGATTCGTTCATGTAATCACGGTAGTAGACAATTTGGCTATCTCTTATCTCGTAGACACCTACGCCTTCCCGATAGCCGTGGTCTGAAGTGAAAGACCATTGGGCCCATGCAGTTGTTTCATTTCCTGAAAGTTTCTCTAATCTGAAGATGCCATTGATTGACTTCACTGCTTGGTTCATTTTTAAAAGGAACGCGCCAATTTCCTTCCGCCCTTGAAAAGTTCCATATACGGGGTCTACAAAAAGAGCATCTTCCGCAAAGAGGTGCTCTGTTGTTGTGTAATCTCCAGAATCTTGATTTTTCCAGAATTTCTCAATAACTTGATATGCGTCTCCCGCCATAACAGTCTCCTTTAGTTCACGAGTTTGTCGTGACCCTCCCAATAAGGGGCTCGTAGTTTATATTTCTGCAGTTTTCCTGTTGCAGTTCTTGCGAGTTCATCACGGAATTCTATGCTGGTTGGACACTTATAATGAGCCAGTTTCGATCGGCAGAATTCAATGAGTGCCTTCTCAGATATTTCACCTTCGATAACGACAAGGGCTTTCACTGTCTCTCCCCATTTCTCATCGGGGACACCAATAACAGCTACCTCAGTAACTTGTTCATGCGCAAATAAAACGTCTTCAACTTCTATTGAAGAGACATTCTCACCACCCGAGATGATGACATCTTTTTTCCGGTCGGCGATTGTCACATAATTGTTCTCATCAATGTAGCCACCGTCACCAGTATGGAACCATCCATCTCGTATAGCCTCATTTGTTGCTTCGGGTTGATTCCAATACCCCTTCAAGACATGGTTTGACCGTGCGCAAATCTCTCCGTCTTCTGTCACCTTAAGTGAAACGCCAAGGGCGGGTGCTCCAGCGCGACCCAGCAACTTTGCTCTTTCAGTTGTTGATAATTCGTCCCACTCTGATCTACCTCGCGACATTGTTAACAGCGGCGCTGTTTCAGTAAGCCCGTAAATTTGGATAAATTCCCAATTCAGTTCAGTTTCTATTCTTTCAATAATTGATGTAGGTGGTGGAGCACCAGCCACAACAATTCTTGTTTTTCCTGCTCCCGGTATGGGGCCATCCCATTCAGAGGCTGCATCCAAGATTGCTGCTACCACTGCAGGAGCACCGCACATCAGCGTAACTCCATGCTTTTTAATTCGGTTTAGTATTTCTTTTCCGTCAACTTTCCTGAGTACTACCTGAGGTACACCCATAGCAGTTAATGCGAACGGCATCCCCCAGCCATTGCAATGGAACATCGGGAGAGTATGTAAGTACACATCACGATCGTTGACGCCTGTTTGCCAACCGAATATAGCGGCATTGGTCCACAACATTCGATGGGTCATTTCAACACCCTTTGGTCTGGCGGTTGTCCCACTTGTGTAATTAATTGTGGCCGTTGCATCTTCATCAGGAACCCAAGGAGAAGGCTCACCCGCTTTAAAGAGAACCTCGTCAGAGTCACGTCCCATGCAGAAGAAATGCTTTACTTTCACCTCTTTTAACGTGTCCTCTAGTTCGGGATCAACGATAAGAACTTCAGCACCGCTATGTTCAATAATGTAACTAATCTCCTCATGGTTAAGCCGAAAATTAATTGGAACGCCTATACGTCCCCACGCTGCCGTGCCAAACAAAAAAGTAAGCATCCGAGATGCATTATGTGAGACCATCGCGACCCTACCTTGGTGAGCAACACCCAACTCTTCAAACCCTTTAGCCATAGCTTTTGCTTTGGCTGCAAACGAACCATAAGTCATGTCCATCATCGGTTGAGCAGGCTGGTTCGGTTCGTCAATGATACCTACCCGATTTCCATACACAAGATCGGCACGCTCAAGGTGGTCTTTAATAGTCAGTGGTACAAACATCGTCTCTTCCTGTCTTGGTGGAATCAGTTTTAGTTCAGAAATAAGGGGTGGAAAAATTCATAGTTAATAAAGACTAAAAGAGATATGAGAAATAGTTTGAGATAGCGTCACTTCCGAATTAGCTGCTAGGTTTGAATAAATGAACGCACCAAACATTCTTTTAATCGTTTCAGACCAAGAACGCCAACGGGACTGGATCCCTGAGGGGTTTAATCTTCCAGCGAGGCAACGTCTTATGGATGAGGGCCTGGAATTCACTAGGTACTACACACATACATCGCCTTGTTCTCCAGCAAGAGGAACTCTATTTACAGGACAGTACCTTCCCGTTCATGGAGTGAATGAAAATTGCATAATGCCAGCTAACGGAGAACTCTCTACCGATGCACAAACATTAGGCAAACTATTTAGGGATAAGGGATATTACACCGGCTATAAAGGAAAATGGCACTTGGCGCCCGATGCATTCCCAGACATGGACGCTTACGGTTTCAGCGACTGGGAAGGCAATGACAAAGCATTTTGGGGACAAGCTGGAAGCGGAGTTGAATTTGATGAACCTATCGCACGCTCAGCCGCAGACTGGATACGAGACCGAAATGGAGATTCAGCGCCTTGGTTCCTTTCTGTTGGCCTTGTAAACCCTCATGATGTTATGTGGTTCCCCATGGACCAACCTTGGTATCAGCAAGAAAACGCTGCGCAAGTCAAAGCATTGAAAGATAGATACGCAACATATGACTGGGGACGCGAGGACCCTCTTCCAGCCTTCAACTTACCTTACGAAGAGTGGTTCACTGAGCTACCTATGAATTTCCACGATGACTTGCACACAAAACCTGACGTGCATCGACGATTTATGCATGAAATGTCCCGATCAAATGGATACCTAGACCCAAACGATCATGCTAAATGGATACGCCTGCTTGACTACTACCTTAAATTGCACCAAATGAGTGATGAAAGCCTGTCCCTTATCTTGAGTGCTCTTGATGATACGAAAGCTTGGGACAACACAATTGTCATCTTTACTGCCGATCATGGAGATCAATGCGGGTCACATGGATTGCGTTCGAAAGGTCCATGGAATTATGAAGAAACTATGCGAATTCCGCTCTATGTTGTGGCACCTGGAATTACAAAGCCTGGGACTGTTTCTGACGCGATGATGAGCCCTGTAGACCTCGCTGCGACGATCTGCGAGCTAGGAGGAATCAATAGCGAAGATGCAAAATTGCCGGGTCAATCAATGCTTCCTATCTGGTCAGACCCAAATGAAACTGGGCGGGAATTCGTACTCTTCGCTCAAGATTGGGCTTGGTACGATGGACTGATAAATACTCGATACGCAAGTCGTGGAATCTTTGATGGCCGTTTCAAATACAGCAGATACTACGGGGTTGGTGGATCAAGCACCACAAGGGGAACGCCTATCGCTCATGAGAAAATCTTCGGTCCAGATTCACACTTTGATGACCAAGAACATGAACTCTATGATCTCTTCGAAGATCCAGGCGAGATGGTGAATCTAGCCATGGACCGGACAAGACGGGATACAGTCAGGGAGTGGCATCACCGGCTTCTTGAAGCAGAATCTAAAGAGTTTGCCAGCCTTTTATAAGCCGTGCTGAAACCTCCTCCATTCCCTTTGACTATGCATGAGATTGATGCGTCGTTTTTGAGCGAACATCTGGATCTTGATATCCATGAATTTCATTACGAACGTATTGGCGCTGATCGCGGCATGCTCGGAGAAATTTATAAAGTAACTATCAAATCTAGCACCGGATCCCGAGAGGTCGTAGCTAAGTTTTCTGCTCCCCGCAAAGAGGCGTTAGATAATGCGAAACGAGGTGGGACACATGAGCGGGAACTGCGGTGTTATGACGAATTACTGAGTACTACCCCAGTATCAATTCCTGAAATATTTGCCAGTTGGTTTGATGAGGACAGCTCTGAGTATTTGATTCTTCAGGAATTTATTGAATTTGATCAAAGCGTTGATCAAATTGACGGAATTACTATTGCGCAATCAAAACTTGTTATTGAAGAAGCTGCGTCTATGCATGCGCATTGGTGGGAGCACTCCGGTTTGGCAGAATCGAAATGGCTTCCAAGATTGAACGATACGAGAAGGAGAACTAACCTCACAACCGTTACAAGGCTGGGGTGGGATACTCTATGTGAAATATTAGATGAGGGTGGTATTTCATATCCAAAAGTTTCAGGCGATAAGTTAGCCGAGAAAATTGATGAAATGTTATGCGACCTATCCGGGTCTGCGAGCACATTAATTCACAGTGACTTACGAGCGGATAATCTTCTCTTCAATTCTTTAGGAGATGCAGTGATGATTGTTGATTGGCAAGGCTGTAGTTTTGGGCCCTCATCATTTGATATTGCTTACCATATGATTCAATCGCTTTCGATAGAGGAGCGTCGCCAGCACGAAAGTGCGTTGCTTGATCACTATATAAATTCCTTACATTCTCTAGAGCATGACATTGAGCGTGACGAAGTGTTCAGTTTATATCGAAACTCTATTCTGTATAGTCTCAGCATTGCCTGTGCAGTCCCGCTTATAAACGACGTTGAAAGCCCGCGAGTTAAAGAATTGGCCTTGTCAATGGCTTCTCGAACGCTTGCAGCGCTCGAAGATCATAATATTGAGATTGCCTGACAAAACATTCACCTTTATAAGGGGATGCACCTATAGCCGTTGCAACAACTTAACCAAAGCCGTTTGAGTGGTTAAATTCACATTCTGTGAATAGTGTCCCTCGTAGATCCATCCTTGCATTGCAATGCGGAAAAATTTGATATGCAATTCATCAGTCAGGTTTTCTAATTCTCCTGTTTTCCTTCCCAAGGCAATGAGCGAGGAATAAAAAAATTCTGTAAAGTTCTCCCGAACTTCAACTCGATCGCTTAGCTCAGGAAATTTTCTCAACTCAGAGGGCACCCTTGCTAAAAAATACGTGTACTCCGGCGAATTGTTTGAAATACGATGCATGTTAGCCATAGATCCTTCAATAGCTTGAGCCATGGAGGGTGAGTACAAGTGTCGCACAATTTGTGGGTAAACTTCGTTTGCAGTGGCAGCAAAAACTGCTGAATACAACTCCATTTTGTTAGGGAAATGGTGCCGAAGGGCCGTTGGAGTGTAACCAGCATCTTTAGCTATGGTTGACATTGATGCATTCGAATAACCATTTTCGGTAAAGTGGATCCTAGCTGCTTTTATGTAGGCGTCTCTGACTTCCGTGGAATCTTTTCCGGTGGGACGCCCACTGGAGCGCTTATCAACCATAAAATGATACTAACCGTGGTTAAGAAATTTTTCTCTTCTACTAATCAGAGTTTAGAAGATGCTCAAACATTGCAAGTATTGACTCGCCACTATTTGGAATTTCTGCCTGCCGAAAATGTCTTTCGAAAAACCATCCCATGACAATTGACCTGATGAGTTCCGTAGCTTCATCCTCGGTGAGGAAATCAAGTTCCCCACTTGCAATTCCGATGGAAGCTAATCTTCGAAAAGTCCTATCTTGATAGACAGCGCGCTTTTCTAACAGTTCAGAGAATTCGGGATGGAGCCTTGCCTCAATAGGAAGAGAGGCTAAGAAGTCTGAATAAGATGGCAGTTGTTCGGCTAATTGCCGGCTGTCGTCAAGAAGTTCTCGCATAGCATCAAGAAGAGTTGAGGCATCTTCTGATGGGGTGACTGATTCCCAAATAGAATTTGATGTTTGCTCAAAAACATCAGTATAGAGTTTTTCCTTGCTTTGGAAGTAGTGGTACACAGCGCTGGGTGCGATACCTACGTTAGCTGCGATAGCCATAATCGATGCACCGTCATACCCATTGGTCGCAAACTCTAGACGTGCAGCATCTAGGATCTTCTTTTTTGTTTGAGCGCTGTCACCGCCCTTAGGTCTTCCACGTGTACTCATAGACTATAGTGAAACGACATTACCTCTAGTCGTGTCATCTTGCCACCGCAAGAATTTCCTTTCCATAAAGCCAATTCCAGCGTTGAAAATTAGGGCAAGTATCGCAAGGAGTGACATGAGTGCTATGGCTGCTCCCATCCCAAAGTTATTGATTTGGTAAAGCAAGCGTTGCCCTAAGCCTCGCTTGGATGCCAAGAATTCTCCAAAGACGACACTTAATATCGCATAAATTGAAGCTAACCGTAGAGCTCCGAATAACGGACCAAGTATCCCTGGTATAACGACAAGCTTGAATTTCTGCATTTGTGTTGCCCCCATGCTGGTAGCAACAGTATCCAAGTCTGGATCGACACCACTCACAGCTGCCATAACTGGAATCTGAACAATGAAGAACACAATGATCGTTGCCAACGCTACTTTTGAGCCGATATCAACGCCATACCAAAGGATCAAAATTGGGGCTAGGGCTATTTTGGGAACAGCGTTTGTGAAAATGAGGAATGGTGAGAAAACCTTCTGTGCCCGTTTGAATCTGCCTAGAAGCATTCCGACTATAAATCCTGATAAAGATCCGTATAGAAATCCGAGAAGAGCTTCCTGCAATGTGACCCAGAAGTCTTGCCAAAATAAACTATCGTCCCAAACTTGTGTCACGTAATCCCAAGCTTCGGTTGGAACTCCTTGAAACAGCGGAATGATTTCTGGGAGTATTTCGACTCCGAAGACTTTGATACCAGAAAATATTTTTCTTGACTGCCAAATCCATAAGATAAATGCCAAAATAGCAATTCTGGTTAGTTGTACAGGTAAGTCAATCCGACGTATCAGTTTTTGAGCACTGGTCTCCGTCGGTAATGTGGTGAGATCAAATCTCTTTTCAGTTTCTGAATTTTCTACTCCAACCGTGTTATCTGCGGGGTCATTGTTAGATGATTTCATCACGGAGCTCCCTCCAAATTTTGTGTTCTGCTGCTTTAAATTTTTCGTCGAATCGAAGTTCGTCAATCACTCTTGGTCTAGGGAGATCTATCAAATTATCACTTTTTATTCTTCCAGGCCGTGCAGTCATTACCAATACACGGTCAGCTAATAGGACTGCCTCTTCAAGGTCGTGCGTAACGAATATAACGGTACTTTCTTTAGATTTTTCCCAAAGTGAAACGAATTCAGCTTGGACAACAAGACGAGTTTGCGCATCAAGGGCTCCGAATGGTTCATCCATTAACCAGAGATCAGGATCAATGGCAAGTGTTCTAGCGATAGCGACGCGTTGCCGCATTCCTTGAGATAATTGCGACGGAAATGCATTTGCAAACCCCTCTAAATGCAGAAGTTCTAAAAGTTCTTCCGCGCGTTCTTTTCTTTCTGATTTTCCCACTCCATGGATTTGTAAACCCAGTTCTACGTTCTTTCGCGCTGTTCTCCATGGGCTGAGAGCGGACCTGGCAAGCATATATCCGATATCTCTGCTGGGGCCTTGGACTTCCTGTCCATGTCTTTGTACTGATCCGACTGTGGGTTTGATAAGTCCGGACAGCATATTTAGTATCGTTGTTTTTCCACACCCGCTTGGCCCCACGATTGCCACGAATTGGCCTTGGGGGATTTCAAGATTGATGGTGTCAACAGCGAGGACGTGTTCTGTATCTTGACCGCCAAAGATGAGAGAAACATCTTTGAGGCTTACCGCATTTGTTGTCATCTAGTTTCACTTCTTTTACTTGTTGGACATGTATATGGGGCCGGTGCCGAAACACCGGCCCCATTACTACTAATTTTTTAACTCTTTATTAGTCGCAATCTGGAACTAGGATGAGTTCATCAGCACCGTATAATTTGGATGTTTTTCCAACAGCGAGTGAAATCTCACTTATTGAAGAAACTATCTCATTTTGAGGTGCTCCTGTAAGGCTGAACCCTTCGTAGTACTTGTCAATCACGGCCGGAATCAATGGATGTAGAGATTCTGGGAATCGTGTTTGAACTATTTCTGCTGCTCGATCATGGTTAGCGGGATCTCTTAGCCATTCTGTTGCTTCGTTCATTGCTGAATTCAAAGCACAGAACCACTCTGGATTCTCTTCAACCGTTGATCGGCCTGCAGTTACGACTAGACCTGGCCATGTTAGACCAGCAGGTCCGTCTCCTCTTTGGATTGAGAATGGTGACATACCAATTCCTTGTGCTGCGAGAACAATCTGGAATGGGTCAAATGTGACTGTCCAGTCTGTTTCGCCTGCAACCATAGGTGATACTGGGTCAAGACCGACTGCTACGTATGTAAAGCATTCGGTATCTAGACCAGCTTCTTGGATGAGGATTCTTGCGAGATCCTCAGCTGCAGCTCCTCGAGCTACAACACCGACGTTGGAGCAATTAAGTGCTTCCATGTCATCTTTCCAATCTGAATCAGCTGTGATGCCGTTCGCAGCAGCGAAATCTACATCGACGATTACATCAAAGAGGTTGTATAGAAGAATCTCTTGTGTCACGACTAGGTCAAAGTCTGCTTCGAGAAGCGGGAAAGTATTGTTGTAAATATTTCCTGCCCAGTCTGCAGCACCGCTTGCTAGAGCAGCAGCGGTTTCTGGACCATTAGCTATGTTGACACATTCAATTGTGATTCCTCGTTTTTCAAGCAGTCCTTCGTCTTCTGCTATCCAACGTGTCATTGATGCAGTAGATGGCGCACATGTTGTTTGCAATGTGACTGGTTCATCTAATGCATTGAGCCCTAGCCCACCGTATGTTGGTGCGGGTGGGGCTGCTTGTGTTGGAGCAGCACCTGCTTGGAAGGTGAGTTCGTCGATGACTTCTTGTACGCCATCAGCGTTGTACT
>WTHU01000047.1 GCA_011523005.1 Acidimicrobiales bacterium | reverse complement strand
CATGAACAGCATGCAAGATAGCCAGACTTCTCCTGCTCTTTCAATGAATTCAGGTAGCTCCAGGTCCTTCAAGTCAGCGACCAGTGATTGTTGGAATCATAGCCAATGGTTACTGTTTGACCACCTTGGTCTGCTTCAGCGACTGCTCAATGATCCTTGAGATTTTTAGCGGTCTTGGCTGTGTTGTGATCTCTACTCTGATCGGAAAATAAGTTTTACAAGACTGCCAGTTTCCAGGCAGGATGCACCCCTAACGGATGCTTCTCTGTCATTCAAGTATTAATATTGGCTGATTAGAATGGACCATTGGCGTTCCCGTTGATGAATCCAGAAGGAAGATTGGAATATAGAATTTCCCAAAGACTTGGTCGCTTGAGGAGATCTTGTTTGGCCTCATCAATCAGTTGAGCACGGCAGTTGTCGTCGATTTCCAGTGCGTTGCATAAGCGATCGAATGCAAGTCGCTCATCGTGGTTCACTGAAAACTGGTAATCTTCCCGTGATGAAGCAATGACCATATAGGCAAGCTTGGCTGTGAGCAATCTGTGGTCTTCATGGAGTTCAGTCACGAGCTTTTCGATGTGGTCTGGGTGATTGAACTCAACAGCCCATGAGGGAATCGAGGCATCTTTCAAGTAACGTTGACTGAGGTCATCTAGTAGCTCTTCTTCTTCCGGTGCAACGTTTCCATCTGCAATCGCCATCAAATTGAGAATCTGAATCATGATCGCTGCTGAACGAAAATCCATCACAGACTGAAGGCTTCTTCTTGTTTAACTCCTTAATCTCCTTTTGTGCCAATTTCTCTCTTTCTATCAAGCTTTCATCGCAACCTAGTTGCTTTGAAATCATCTGGTTGTCTTTTGATCAGCAGATTCCCTGCTTGCAACTGCACTCCATCCCAGGTGAGATCGATTGATTCGTCCTTGTGCAGTCCGGTCTTTCACCATGGAGCACCTATGGAGACAACCAGCTCTCATCGGCCTTGAGATCCTCTAGCATGTGCCCCACCGGTACCTTCACACGTATTGCCTGAAGTTCTTTATTGTTGGGTCGCACACTGCGGCTGTTGTTGAGGCTCTTTGATTGAGTTTTTGCTCAATATCCTACTTCTGTCTTCAGGCCACAAACGCGTCTGACTCTGTATTGGTTTTGATTGGTCCTCCATCTTGCTAACGGTCCGGCAGCTATGAAGCTTGCGTGCCCTTTTCTTGGACTCCATCAATCGCTTCAGATCTCAGTCATGTTCGGTTCCCCTGTGCCAACCGTAGTCGAATCTGATTGCACCTCGCTGCATTTACTTACGATCGATGGTTGATCTCGTCAAGATTGACAAAAAAACGGGCGCAAAGTTTTTGTTCTTTCCTTGATAGAAGTAGATTGTGCAAGATTATTGACATTGTTTTTTTCATCGTCTTTCAAAGATTGTTCGTTCGTATTCTGAGCGAACCAAAACCGATTGCATCAGTTGGTGACATAGGAGATGCCAATTTTCCTTTGCAATCTTTAGAGTGAAAAGGTTTAATCTAGAGGCTTGTATCATGTCAATAAAGATTGGAGTGTATTGTATTAAATTGTTCGTTATCGCTATTGGTTTCACCGCTCTCTTCGGTTGTGAAGTTGGTCCGCAACAGTCAATATCTATGCGTAAACATAACTCCCAAAAAGTAGAATGTTTTGGTGATCGATCACTGCAGGCACAAGTACGAACGATTGGTATCGTTCCGCAATTCACTGCAGAGGCAATATGGACAAAATGGGGACCTTTTTTAAGTGAAATCGGAAAAAACACTAACCTATGTTTTCAACTTTATGTGGAAAGATCAATCCCTTCGTTTGAGGAACAGATCAGCAATGGTAAATACGACTATGCCTATATAAATCCAATTCATCAAGTTATGACAAAAAATAACTATATTCCTCTGGTTAAAAACGGTAGTTCACTCCTCTCTGGAGTCATTATTGTTCACCCGGATTCTAAAATAGAGACGATCCAGGATGCAGAGGGAAAAGATTTGTACCTTCCAGCTCCTAATGCTTTTGGTGCATCAATTCTCGTGCAGCAAGAGTTTCGAGAACTGAAGATTAATATTAATCCAATCTACGTAAGGACTCATCCTAATGTTTACTTGTCAGTCGCCGATGATAAGGAAGCAGTTGGCGGGATGATATTACGTACTTTCGAAAAAGAAGAGGCTAAAAACAAGAGAAACGTTAAAATATTAAAGCAAACCAAACAATATGTACCTCATCCTTTCTCGGCCCACAGATCAATTCCAATTCATGAGCAAGAGCTGGTGAAGTCTGCAATTTTAGATCTTGCTAAAAAACCTAACTTGGCCATTTTACTTGAGAACGTACAGATTCCACAGCCTATTTCCGCAAATTATGTTGAAGACTATATGCAACTTGAGACAGTTATTTCGTCCAAATCTGAGCCTAAGAATTAATGTATCGACTTTCTCAAGTTCCATAAATACTAATCGTACTTCCAATTTGGCTTTTTGATTTGTAACACGCTTTGTCAGCGCGAGAAAGAGCTTCTTGAAGACGATACACTCCGCTTTCGGGAAAGACCACACTTC
>WTHU01000149.1 GCA_011523005.1 Acidimicrobiales bacterium | reverse complement strand
TTCCAACACTTGCCCCAAAACATGCCCGTTCAATGATGGCGGCGGTTGTTACGCCGCAAGCGGTCCCGAAAATATCCACTGGCGTAAGTTGGATAAATCGGAGAATCCTAAACACATCAGCTGGTTAGGTTTGTCTGATCAATTCCGAGATGCAAAGTTAAAGCCCGGAACTTTGCTACGGGTTAACACTGCTGGGGATCTTCCCCAGTTGGTCAACACTGGAGAGATTCTTGGTAATGTTGTTGATTTGATGCGAGGTATTTTTGAACACTATAAAGTTGTTCCATTTACCTACACCCATCATCGGCATAGCGAACATAACCTCGCTGTTATCGATCGACAGAATAAAGCGGGCTTTACTGTAAATCTTTCGTGCGACACAGAGGAACGCGCCAGCATGATGTATCAGCGAGGTTTCCCCTGTGTTGTTGTTGTCGCTGATGATGACACGCGCAGTTCTTGGCGCGATCGTGACGGCGTGGCCTTTGCAGTGTGTCCTGCTCAAACTGGAGATACAACCTGCGATCAATGCCGGTTGTGCGCTCAATCTGACCGCCGTGTGATTGTTGCGTTTCGTGCCCATGGCAACAAAAGGAAACAGATTTCGAAGCGCTTAACGGCTGATTCTGCGATACAGTAACGGAGAGCAGACAAGCTCACCAAACATCACAACCACACGAAACCATGACCCTCAAAACTGTTGAACAATCCACGTACGACGCGTGGAGAATTGGATTTTTTGGCGCGGTGTTCTTCGCTGTTATTTTCTTCGGCGCTTTAGTCTCAGAGGCAGAGAACGCTCAGGCTATACGCAGATGTTTGACTGCGGGCGCTTCTCCGGATCATTGTCTCCTTACTGTGCACGGTCGCTGAATGCTACAGAACAGGCCTGCAGGCTGCCTCAGTGGTGGCCTGTGAGTCTGCGGCTTGCCTCATTGCCCGACAGCCGGTTTATCTTGGGTCGCCCTGGCGCTAGATGTCGCAGTGGTTCTCAGGTCCAACCCGGAATGATTCCGACTTAGCAATCTGTGCTGTCACATAACGACATGTCGCATTTCTTCACAATCGGCTCGCGTTCTGCGCGGTGCGGTGCTACAATACGGAAGAACCGGCGAGACGCACCTAGTCCCGGTCACCCCAGAAATCAATGTTCACCACTACAACAATCTGTCTGCTGATTCTGTTTACTTTTCCGATCATCTTTATTCTCTGGCTTACTGAATCTCAACCGCAAAAAATCCAGAGAATGTATCGATCAGGAGACTACACACAGCAACAACTAGCCGAAAGATTTGGAGTTTCGAGAACAACAATTAGGAGGCGATTAGCCGCCGCTTAAGTAACACTAACTCACCGGGAGTAGGTAACGCCTACTCTCCGGGGGTAAGGTTCAGAAATTGTCGCGCTATATACGGAGGTAGGGAACCTGCACAAACACCAACAAAACTTTGTACTGTAGTAGGGGGTAGGGGTCGAATTCTCACACTGTGCTACACGCCCCATGGAAAAATACAACCCAACCCCCTACAATCCTTGGAACGTCGTTAAATTGAACGCAAGATTCTGTGAATCTCTTGGAAAACAACAACGTCCCTGTGGGACATGACGACCCCAACCCCGAAAAAGGCAAAATCACCAAATCCCCTGGGTCGCAAGCGCTAAGTAGAAAACAGGCAATCAAACAAGAGCGCGTCAAAAAGCTCTATATGCGCCAACTTGAAGGCCTGCCCGCTAAACAACTGGTTCTCGATCACGCCAAAAAAGAACAGGTCAGCGAAGAAACCGCTTGGCGCGACTGGCGTGAGGTTGCAAAGCTCAACGACCAAGACTTCTCCTTGGAACGTGAGACCATGGCCGCGCGAATATTCGCGATGCGTCAAAAAGTCCTCAATGCGGCCCTACGACGAGGCCAAATGCAAACCGCCGCCAGTGTCCTCGATTCACTGGCACGTCAAGTCGGCTGCGACGAAGCCCAAGTCAGCCAGATCCTGCCCGAAATCCGCGTCCGCGTCGAAAACCCAGAAGACGCCCCCGTCACTGGGACGCCCCAACCACCAATGATCGACGTAACCGACCTCGAAGATGGCACCAACAGTTGATTTAGGTCTCCGTCCCGCACAATCGGCAGTATTTGGCAGCAAAAAGCGCTTCCGCGTCCTTGTTGCAGGCCGACGTTTCGGCAAATCGTACCTCGCGTGCCTGGAACTCTTCCTAAAAGCCCTGGCACGACCGGGTGAAACGTACTTTTACTGCGCCCCGACGTACCGAATGGCGAAGGACATCGCCTGGAAAACGATCAAAAAGATCATCCCACCAGAATTCATCGCCAACAAGAACGAAACCGACCTGAAGTTGGAGTTAGTCAACGGCTCCACGATCGAACTGAAGGGCACCGAAAACGCAATGGCCCTACGTGGCCGATCTCTAGCCGGTGTCGTCCTAGACGAAGCCGCATTTATGGGTCCAGATGTCTGGTTCGAGGTGATCCGCCCCGCTTTAGCAGACAAACAGGGCTGGGCGTTATTCATCAGCACCCCCGATGGAACGGCCAGCTGGTTCTACGACATGTGGTGTTATGTCCCAGAAGACAAAA
>WTHU01000160.1 GCA_011523005.1 Acidimicrobiales bacterium | reverse complement strand
ATCTGGGACTATATTTTCAATACCTGTTAACAGCCGATCGGCTGGGTCTGTTGTGGGATTAGTTGGTGGGGGAGACGAGGAGCTACTTGGGAGCAAGGTAAGCAATTCCTCCACTACCTCCGAGGCTGAATCAAGGTCAGGTACAACAAAGCTTGCAAGGCCAGACATTTGAGCGTGTTTTGCAGCGCCCCCCAGAGTCTCTGGATCAATTGGCACTCCTGTAAACTCTTGAACCATTCTTGGGCCACTCACATAGCTGTAGGAGTCTTTAACCATTATCACGAAATCAGCCAACCCTAAGAGGAGTGCTGGGCCAGCTAACGCTGTTTCTTTAACGCAGAAGATGATTGGTATGATTCCCGAACTAGCCGTTATCTCCTGAGCTGCTTTTCCCCAACCGTCAAGTGCTTCTACCCCTGCGTCAGGGGGTGCTCCGGTTGAGTTAATATTACAAATCAGCGGAATGTGTTGTGTTCTCGCAGTTCTTATTCCTTCTACTAACTTTTGCCCATCAGCTGCTGAAAGTGGAACAGGGTCAGTTGGAGACCCTAGAGATACTTCCACAAAGCTTTTGAAATTATCTCGTTTGACTTCGACAACAGTGCCTGTCGAAAGTTGGGTTTGTACCTGAACGGTATCTTCTTGTCCACTCACAGGGTCATCTTAGTATGTTTGTTGAGAAATGGTGTTACTTATTTGCTAAGTAGATTCCATTTTGGTCGGAGCCATATTCAAGGATCATTTGACGGAGGACCTCTCGAACAACTCTGGTTGTAGCCGATAGGGGTACTCTTTTATTCGTAGCTAGACCTACTATGCGGCGTGTGAAGCCTTCCAGTGGAATTCTTTTCCATTTCCCAGCACCTTGTGCAGCGGTGGCGGGCAGAATTGCCGCCCCGAAGCCGTCTGTAGCTAGTGATGCCAGGAGCCTCATGC
Organism: Acidimicrobiales bacterium; assembly: GCA_011523005.1. Lineage (GTDB taxonomy): Bacteria > Actinomycetota > Acidimicrobiia > Acidimicrobiales > UBA8592 > UBA8592. The sequence goes on along the minus strand of WTHU01000160.1, from coordinate 1,659 downwards.
CATCTACTTCAGCTTTCGGTGAGAGTTTGATTCCGTGGGTTGCTAGATCTCTATCGAGGCTGTCTCTGAATGGAACGCCTTTGGGGTTCAATAGAAGCGGAAATTCTGCAAGAACGGCTGGGGTCACTGAATCGTATTTGGAAAGGGGGTGTGAATTAGGAGCGACAAGAACTGGTTCTTCTTCAAATAAGGGTTCTGCCTCAACATCAGGATGATTAATCGGCAGGTTTACTATTGCCCCATCAACTCTTCCCTGAACAACTAACGGCATTAAGTTGCTTGTTACTGCGTCTGTAATTTGTATCTTGACCTTCGGATACTTCTGCGTCATGGATTCTAGTAGGATGGGGGATACCCAACGGCCAGTTGTACCAATCACTCCGAGTCTCACGATTCCTGAAACTTCAGTGTGTAGTGCTTTGACGTCTAATGAAATTGACTCGAGTTCTGTTTGGACACGGCGCGCCCGTTCAACTACTAGAGCTCCTTCTTCGGTTAGTACGCCAGTTCGTCTGTCAATTAAAGATACTGACAGTTCTTGCTCTAGCCTAGCTATATGGGTTGAGATGTTTGACTGAACAGTATGCAGTGATTGAGCCGCTGCGCTGAAACTGCCAGTGTCAACTACGGCAACGAGGGCATTTAGTTGTCTAATGTCCATACGGAATTATATCTGGTTTAACGATAACTGCTTATTATCTATCGTTAAACCAGATACTAGATTAGCTCTGTGTCTGAGAGCGGATAACGTTTAGGGCCGAACCGGCCTTGAACCATTGAATCTGGTCCTCACTAAAGGTATGAGTTGTCTCAAAGCTAAATGTTTCTCCTGATGATTTCGTGACATCAACAATAATTCTTTCCCCAGGACTCAGGTCAGTTAAATTACGAACTGATAATCGATCTGACTCATCAATTTTGTCGTAATCAGTCGGGTCTGAGAACGTAAGAGGCAACATTCCCTGCTTCTTTAGGTTGGTTTCGTGAATTCGCGCGAAACTTCGAGCAATGGCGACGAGTCCCAACCGAAACCGTGGTTCCATGGCGGCGTGTTCTCGGCTTGATCCTTCACCCATATTTTCATCACCGATTACAACCCAAGGCTGGTTGGCTTCATGATACGATTTAGCAATTTCAGGGAAGGTTTGTATTTCACCAGTAAGCAAATTTTTGCCGTAACCGACTTCGTAACCTTCAAACGCATTCACGGCACCTAAATATAAGTTTCCAGAGATGTTTTCGAGGTGTCCTCGATACTTTAGCCAGGGTCCTGCCATAGAAATATGATCAGTGGTGAATTTCCCTTTAGCTTTAACAAGGATAGGTAGATTTTCGTAGTCGTTTCCGTCCCACGCAGGAAATGGCTCAAGAAGTTGGAGTCTGTCAGATGTTGGGGAGACTTTAACTTCAAGTTCGGTTGCATTTTCGGGTGGGGCGATGAAAGTCTCTTCTCCAGGATCAAACCCACTTGGAGGTAATTCAATTCCTTCAGGAGTTGATAATGCTATTTGATCTCCGTCTGCTGTCTGAAGGCTGCCGTTAATAGGGTCAAAATCAACAGTTCCAGCGAGTGCAAGTGCCATAACTGTCTCTGGTGAAGTTACGAAAGCAAGAGTCGATGGGTCTCCATCATTTCGTTTTGGGAAGTTTCTATTGTAG
>WTHU01000138.1:6640-9586 GCA_011523005.1 Acidimicrobiales bacterium | reverse complement strand
CTATTGAAAACAAGTCAGGTCAAAAACTTCAAGTAGGTCAAGGACAGCCCGTTTGGATTCCGTGTTCCGATCAAAGTTATACGGTTACCGGAGATTGTCTATTATTCCGATGCGCAACTAAAGACTATCATAACGATGTTCACTGCACCCACGAGGACATGCAATCGTGGGTGGAAAATATGAAACCGAATGTTCTTGTCCACCCTCCCAATTGGTTTTTAGTAAACGTGCCAAAGGTTTTCCGTTCTCGAGAAGATTATGAAGAGTGGCTAAAGAAAAATCTAGAACATTTCAGTCGTTTTCTGAAATTACGGGATTAACAATAAGAAACATCTAGTTTTATATATGCGTTATTCGCCGAGACGAGAGAAATCCGGATCACGCTTTTCAGCGAAAGCCTGTAATGCTTCAAGATTTGCTGGCTTTCCTAAAAGTTCAGCGAATGCGCTATCTTCATCTTTTCGTGCTACCTGAATACGTTCACGTATCGGATCCATAATGAGTTTCTTAGACGCAATCAAAGAACTAATCGGCTTTGCTGCCAGCACTTGAGCATGTTCCATAGTGACATCCAACAATTCGTCATCAGAACAGAGCTTAAAAGCTAACCCCATCGAAAAGCACTCTTCAGCTGAAAGCCATTGAGAACTCAATAAAGTCCACGTTGCATTCTGCCTTCCCATGATTGCAGGAAAGGTGAAACTGCTGGCAGCTTCTGGTGCTAACGCTAAGTCCGTGAATGGGCATTTCACTCGAGCGCTACGAGCCATAAAAACAAGGTCGGACAGTCCAAGAATTGTTACCCCAATACCTAATCCAAGACCATTCACCGCACACAAAAGGGGTTTTGAGAAGTCCACCAACGTATCTGCCAAACCGGGAAAGCCATGTTTACCTGGTGTAAACGATGGGTCAGCCATCCGTTGACCCAACTCAACAACATCAGTTCCCGATGAGAAACTATCCCCCTGACCAGTGATCACCACAACGGCAACACTTGAATCATCCTCTGCATCAAGAAGCAATTCAGTAAGCCTGTCATACTGAGCCTCATTAAAAGCATTTTTTGCCTCAGGTCTATTCAAACGTAATAGTCGGACTCGTCCTACATCCTCAATGTCAATCACTAAGACCTACTTTCTGAGCTTGACGAGGCCATTTCGCATGACCCGGTCGATCATCTTCAGGCACAATCCAACAATGCGTACCCTGATAAATACTCGGCATGCACTTATTGCAATGGATACATGCCCCATCAGCATCATTTCCTTCTTCCCAACGTTTCACAAGATCAGGCTCTCGCAATAAGGCTCTGCCGATCGCAACGAAATCAAACCCTTCATCAATAGCTAGTTGCACAGTAGATAAGTTGTTGATGCCACCGAGAAGAATCAACGGCATGTCCACGGCTTCACGAACAAGTCTTGCCTGTTCGAGAAAGTACGCTTCTTCAAATGGGTAATACGGCATGAACTTTTTCGCGGTTAGCTTAAAGCCGGTTTTCATGATTCGACTTGGGAAGATCTCTGCCATTTCATGTACGGGAACATCTCCACGGAAAAAATACATTGGATTCTCGAACGAACTCCCACCGGTTAATTCAATAGCGTCAAGCGCCCCATCGCTCTCAAGCATTTCTGCGACTTGAACGCATTCATCCACATGGAAACCAGTCTTTACCCCATCATCTAAATTGAGTTTCGCAATAAGCGCAACATTATCCTGAATGGCTTCTTTAACTCTTTTTGCTATTGTCCGAGCTAAACGCGCACGGTTTTCAAGAGAACCACCCCAGTCATCTTTTCGTTTGTTGAGTTTGGGACTCAAGAAATTACTGATCAGATATCCATGCCCAAAATGCAGTTCAATACAATCGAAACCACTCTTAACGGCAAGTTCGGCTGCTGAAACGAAGTCATTTATGACCCGTTGGATCTGTTCGTCATTTGCGGGTGTTGTGTTTTTGAACCGAGTTTTTGAGAAAACCTTTGATGCAGATAATGCAGGCCCACCGACTCCTATTCCCACAGGACCTGCATGACCGAGTTGAATGGAAGCGGCTACGTCAAGGTCATGCATCGCATCCACGAAACATCGCAAACCAGGAACTGCTTCTTTCCGCATCACAATTTCATTCGGTGCGCCCTGCCCGTCAGGTGACACCGCACAATAGGCAAGGGTCGTCATCCCAATACGTCCCTCACCGAAGGCTTTATGAAAATCGATGAGCGCATCGGTGACCATATTGTCAATGGCCATACCTTCAAAAGTCGCCGCTTTGATAACGCGATTACGTAGCTCAATGGGTCCAAGCTTCATAGGAGTAAATGCGGGGTGACGTTCAGTGTTCATGATGTCTCTTACTCTAATCTAGCCGACAGTTCCTGATCTCTCATCTTGATCATCACCTGCTTCTCAGACAACAATAGAAGGAAGGGCCCGAAAGGAATGTATGAGTACTAACCCCACCGAAGTAGATTTCCATTTTGATGTGATGTGTCCTTGGGCGTACCAGACATCCAAGTGGATCCGAAATGTGCGAGCACAAAACGGATTAATCATTAATTGGAAATTTTTCAGCCTTGAAGAAGTGAATCTGCGTGAAGGAAAGAAACATCCTTGGGAACGAGACTGGTCATATGGGTGGTCAATGATGCGTATAGGTGCAATCCTTCGCCGCCAAAGCATGGACAATCTAGATAAATGGTATGAAAGATCAGGTCGCGCTCTGCACGAGGAGGGGAAACAGCCGCACGACCCTGACGTTGCTCGCCACCTTCTTGAAGAAATCGGAATGGATCCAAATATTGTTGACGAATCACTCCTTGATGAGTCAACACACGAAGAAATCAAAGACGATCATCAACGAGTTATTGATGCGGGCGGCTACGGAGTCCCGACACTATTCTTCGGAGACCATCCACTCTACGGACCCGTCCTTATTGA
>WTHU01000138.1:5258-6540 GCA_011523005.1 Acidimicrobiales bacterium | reverse complement strand
GGAGAAGAAGGAGTTGAACTCTATGAAGTAATGATGGGAGATCCACGATCATGGAGCGACGACCCCCAAGCATTAGAAAAAATTCTCGCTGAACGCAACGTTACTCCGCTACCAGATCCCCCGATTGAGCTTCCAGCAGGGTTAGAAGACCTTAGAAAAGTATTCCTGAAAGCAAGCGGTCAATCATCAGAGTCGAAATAATCAAGTATTTCAGATCGCAACTGCGGAATACCACTCCCTGACTCTGCACTAACCCAGAGAACATCACTCTTCTCAACACCCAATTTTGCTGTTAAATCCTGCCGACGTTTACCACTTTTTGATGAGCGAACCTTATCTGACTTTGTCGCAACGAAACGATACGGAAGATCAATATGGTCAAGCCACTCAACCATCTGCAAATCCAGTTCTGTAGGCCCAACCAAACTATCTATCAAAACAATGGTCCCACCCAATGATCCGCTCTCCATCAAGTACTCCTCAATCATTCGTCGCCATCGCTCCATTTCTTGTTTCGGAGCTTTCGCGAATCCATAACCGGGAAGATCAACTAACCAATGACCAGACCCCTCCGGTGATAACTCATACACGTTAATTAACTGAGTAGCCCCCGGTGTTTTAGATGTTTTCGCTAATTTCTTTCGATTCGCCAATGCATTAATCAACGATGACTTCCCAACATTCGAACGTCCCACAATAGCTAACTCAAGTGCTCGCTCAGGTAACTGATGCAATCTAGAAGCAGACTGCAAAAATGTAATTGGAAGCGGAGAGGACATTGCTCAAGCGTAGCCGAAGAGACGTGACCAACCGCAGAAAATCGAAGGGAAGCGTACGTTCGCTAACTCGCTAATGAACCTGAATAGACCTGCCATGCGAGAAGTGATTTCGCCACGAAACTAAGAACAATGTAAATTCGTTCACCGTAGAGATAATTCACCCATTTGCCCTTAGCTTTATATTGCTTCCATTGCACGAGTGCGAAACAGTTGAAGAAAATAAAGATCGAGATCACGATCCCATACACAAACCCAGGTGTCGTGCTTTCAGGCGGACCCTTCGGTGCTATCAGATTAAAGACTGTAGCTATCCATGGGATTGAACCAGCGAAACAACCAAACCAGAATGGCAACAAATCACCATTTCCTGCTTTCACATAACGTTCTTGAAGCCAGCCAAATAAAATCATGCACACATTGACGCCAGCGATTCCGAGCAACGCGATGTAATCAGAGGTTCCATTCAACTGCAGAATGACAATAATCATCAACGTGGAAGAGAT
>WTHU01000138.1:0-5158 GCA_011523005.1 Acidimicrobiales bacterium | reverse complement strand
AGATTCTGCATATCTGTGCTCATAGGGGAAGAGTACCGATCATTGAGAGCCTCTTCAATTACCCGCCGAGATCTTGAACATGGCAGTGGCAAAACACAAAGACGCCAGCGTAATGCAGAGTGGAACACTTCACATGCACGCTGGCGCCTTGCATAAGTATTATTTACTCATTCAAGGTGGCGTATACACGTGATAGTGCAAGGTAACCCCCCTTCCACCTATGTTGTTAGCAACGAACCTAACAAATCTATGAGCAACGTGTCGGCAATTTGCAATTATTTCTTAACTGTTGCTTTGCGTGTCCTGTTGTTACCCTAAATACATGGATAAAGATGAGCAGGTTCGCCAAATTAAGAAACTCTTACATCGGCTTGATTCCGGAACCAACGTTGATGCCGGAGAATTATTTGAGAACCCAACCAACACGTACGTGGATCCAATACTTGCAGAACAAGAAAGAGAAGTCTTTTTCAAAAAGACACCCCAACTCGTTGGATTATCAGGAGATTTACCTCAAAGAAATTCATTCCTAACCGTGAATGATCTCGGAACTCCAATACTTGCCACTCGCGACCAAGATGGAACATTTCGGGCATTTGTAAATTCCTGTCGCCACCGAGGGGTGATCGTTGAACAACGAGATCGTGGTGAAGCACGAAGATTTACCTGTCAATTCCACAGGTGGACATACGACTCAGAAGGAACGCTCGTAGGTCTCCCTAAACAAGAACATTTTGGTGAAGTTGATATGAACGAACTGGGACTTCTTGAACTCCCAAGTTTGGAAAAGTTCGGAATGTTGTGGGTTCATCCAGACCCAACCAGTCAAATCAACTTACAAAAACTACTGACGCAGGAACTCCTTGACGAATTATCACTATGGAACCTTGGAGAGTTGGAGTACTTAGGAAATGATGTATACGACATTGCGTGTAACTGGAAGTTAGCTATGGATACATTCGGGGAAACGTATCATTTCAGTTCCCTTCATGAAACAACGTTGTACAACGCTTTTCATGGGAACGTCCAGTGCTACGACACTTTCGGGAATAACCATCGAATGCTTTTATGTCGCAGAGATATAGACGACATGAGACAACTTCCTGAGAGCGAATGGAACATAACAACAGCTACGCTTCCTGTGTACTGGCTCTTCCCGAATGTTCAACTTATGCCATCCCAAGAAGGGCTATATCTTTTGAGAGCATATCCAGATGCTAAAGAACCCGGCAGGCATCGTTCTCTTATCAATTTCTATCTACGACCCGAGATCTCAGCTAATGCCGAAATGCGTCAGATGTTTACAATGATTTCACACGTATTCGCCCAAGTTATTCGTGACGAAGACTACGCCGTCAGCGCAAGTCAACAAGTAACAGCGAATAGTCAAACACTCAAATCAGTAGTTTTTGGCCGCAACGAACCAGCCCTTCATCATTACCATGCAACATACAAGCGCGTGCTTGAGTCGGCGAAATAAATTATGGAGACAGCGTCTCTTCTCGCAATCATCTCTGGAGTTTGCTGGGCAACAAATATAACTATTGTGAAATGGGCCCTTAACCGCTCACGCGCTTCAGCTCTTGTGGGAGCAACCGTTGGAGTAACCATCGCTGCAATCGTTTCACTTATCCTTGCGCTTATATCCGGAAGCTCTCTCCCAGACTCCGAAGTCCTATGGAAATTCGCGATCGTTGGAATAATCGCTCCCGGCAGTTCACAAGGATTATTCGTGTCATCGATTGGTTCTATAGGGCCTGCCCGCACATCCATTCTTATTGGGACATCACCGGTATTCTCCGTTCTCCTCGCAGTCATTTTTTTAGATGAGTCTTGGAAAACGACCATCATGATCGGAACCTTATTGACTGTAGTGGGTAGTGCTCTGATTAGCTGGGAAAAAGGAATCCGGTTTCGACAGGCCGGCATCGTATTCGCAATCGCAACATCGCTAACGTTTGCGATACGTGATGTTGTTGCACGTCATTTCAATGTCGGAACTGATGTTTCATCATGGTGGTCAGGAACAGTCGTACTGATCGCCGCATCAATCACATTATGGATTTTCGTCTCTATAAAATTTGGTCCTATTTGGAAAACGCAAACACGGAAAGCTCTCCCAGAATTTATTCCCTCAGGAATCATGATCGGAATAGCGTTACCCCTCCTATTGGAGGCCCTCAATAGAGGAGCAGTAAATATTGTTGCGCCATTAGCGTTAGCGTCCCAAAATATCGCGATCGTTATTTTGAGCGGATGGTTCTTTGGTTCACGTGAGCGAACGACGCAGGTGATCATGGCTATGGTCTTAATTCTCATTGGGGGGATAGTGGTCACGGTTTCGTGATACACATGAGGAATGGCGCAACTACTAAACATCTGGACGAAACCCGCAAAAGGTGAACAAATGGTGTCTCATGAATCGATTGAATGCATCATGGGGCAAGGACTTCAAGGATGTGTCGGTGGGAAAGCTAACCACCGGCAAGTTACTATTCTCTCGCTGGCTGCATGGAATGAAGCACAACAAGAGATTGGGCAACAGATGGATCCCATCTTTCGACGAGCTAACTTACTTGTCGATGACATTGATTTTGAAAACACAAAAGGGAACATTCTCGCAATTGGGGATCTCGAAATAGAACTCACCGGTGAAACGAAACCATGCGTGCAGATGGAAGAACTCCATGAAGGTCTGCGCAACGCTATGAAACCCAAATGGCGTGGAGGGGCAACAGGAAAAGTGTTGAACTCATGCATAATAACGATCGGGGATTCAGCGACTTTGACTGACAAGGAGTAGTACAGGTGCGAGTGCGGGAAATATGGAACCTAATTACCCTTCGTAGACGAACAACCTCGGTAATTCAAACGGTGGATCATGCCCGTGCGATAGCGAAGAAAAAAATTCCAAAAGCTGTGTGGGATTTCATAGATGGTGGTGCGGGGGACGAACAGGCAATAGCTGCTAATAGACATTCGTTAAATGATGTGGTGTTTCAACCAAAGTATTTAGTCGATGTGTCCAAGCCAGATACCTCACTCACTATTTTTGGTACACCTGTATCGCATCCGCTTGTTCTTTCCCCTTCCGGTCTTGCGACATTGGCTCATCCTGACGGAGAAATTGCTGTCGCTCGAGCAGCTCAAGGTGCAGGTGCGATCTTTTGTCTCAGTACCGGGTCTGGGAATTCCATTGAAGAAGTGGGTGAGCAGTCGCAAGGCCGATTGTGGTTCCAGCTCTATTTGTGGAAAAGCCAAGACGTCATCAGTTCACTCATTCAGCGGGCACAAACCTCGGGTTACGAAGCGCTTATAGTGACGGTTGATGTTCCCGTTGTGGGGAAACGGGAACGTGATTTACGCAATGGAATGTCGCTCCCCGTTACGATTAGGCCGGGTCAATACTGGCATTACCTCTCTCGACCCAGATGGGTATCTGGGATAGTTAAAAATCCGGCAATAACATTTGGGAACTTGACCGACATCGCATCGGGCGATGACGCCAGTTCAATAGGCCAGTACGTCAATAATGAATTAAACGACCCTTCAAAGACATGGGATGATTTGAAACGAATACGAAGCCAGTGGGGCGGGCCACTTCTCGTCAAGGGAATCATGCATCCTGATGATGCAAAAACGGCTGAAAGCATCGGTGTTGATGGAATTATTGTCTCCAATCATGGTGGTCGGCAATTTAGCAGTGTCCCTGGAATAGCAACTGTGTTCCCACACATCAGAGATGCAGTATCGGACAAGGTTGAAGTTTTCTTTGATGGGGGGATCAGACGTGGTGAAGATATCGTCAAAGCCCATGCGCTCGGAGCGACAGCAGCATGCTCGGGACGATGCTGGTTTTGGGGTTTAGCTGCAAATGGGGAACAAGGAGTCACAGACGTATTAGAAATCCTCAATCAGGAAACGAAAGACACGCTGTCGCTGGTCGGGCAACGCAACCTTCGTGATGTCGGAGCACACAACCTGTACAGGTCCTGAGAGCGATATCAATAACGTATCCTCCCCTCTGTCACACCGCAGATCTACCATCAGAGTATGTTGAATCCCGGAATCGACAGACTGTTCAAAAAGCTATTGACTTCAGATCAGAAACGGTACGCGTTTGAAGACCTTCAAGCAGAAATGTTTAAACGAGAAGAAGAACAAAACCAACGCCTCCGAACCAGTGTCGGTAACCTTCCAGGATTACCGTGGTACAAAGCACCTGAATAAAGCAGATTTTTTTCTAGGCTCATAGTTGTAAGTTAGAATACAGTCGTGGGGAAACTGCATGATAAAAGTCGGAGAAAAACTTCGTGGATCATAACTGGGGCCACTGTTTTAGTATTGGGTGCGATTCTCATTGGCTTCACCTTAACGAAGAATGATAAGACGGAAGGTTGGTACACCACTGCTTCAATATCGAAGGATGGTGTATTGATAAATGAAGTCATTGATAATGATTTTGGCAATGGAAGAAACCGCGGAATATGGAGAGATATACCTGACCTTTCACTTGACGACATTATTGATGTTTCAACCCCTACAGCCGATGGCACCGTGACATATCTTGATGAAAGATCTGAGAGTAGATTCAATCTTGGGTGTTTGTCGGAGGGGACAGCATGTATCCGAATAGGTGATCCTGATATTTTGTGGCGTGGTTTGCACCGCTATGAATTGACATACAAACTCCCGTTAGATGACTTTATTGGGTCAGAGAAGTGCGGCAGAGGCATGGTGGAAGTCTTTTGCTGGAATGCAGTCCCTGAGAGGTGGGCCTATGAGATCACTAAAGTCACAGCAGAGATCTCCAACGCCAATTGGTTAGAAAATCCTCAATGCCGAGTTGGAGATAAATCACCTGAGGATGGAGCAGACTGTGCAATAGAACAAGTTGGTGAGTATATCGTCGCTGTGTCACTTGATCATCCGCCCGAAACTCCTCTTATAATCACTGCAGAAGTTAAACGAAGCCGGCAACTGGCAAATACGTTTTCCGATACATTCTTCGTGGAGCCTCCGCCAGTGCCGACACCTGATCAAGGAAAATTTGATTGGGGATACATATCGTGGGTCCCTGTCATTCTCGCCTTTTTGGTTTTTGGCATACTTTTATCAACTTTTCTTGTTCGAAGAAAAGGAAGAGACGTGGTCAAAG
>WTHU01000036.1:6197-32136 GCA_011523005.1 Acidimicrobiales bacterium | reverse complement strand
GTATAATTTTTCTGGCTTTAAACCAGTATTCGCAATAATGGCGATAGAGCCATCTAAGGTTTGCACTGTTTTCCTGAAAGCTTCATCAAGGTCAAGAGGGGACCCATGTTGACTGGAAAGTTCATTTGACATAAGTGCCGGAATAACTTTTGAATCAGACGTTATGAGTTTGGGAATCTGCAAATTTCGGAGTCGTTTAAGATCGGCAAAGTTATCAACATCTCCATTAGCTGCAGCTACTACAAACGGGCTATCTTCACTTTCTAATAATTCTGAGTTCATGGGATGCGTATTGGGTTCCGAAATGATGCCAACGCTTGCCCATCGTGAGTGACCTATAGCTACTGCTGTTACGTTCTCATTTTCCAGCGCTCTGTAGAAGAGGTCATCTGATAAAATTAACTTTCTTAGCTCTTGAGTATTGTCTCCGAGCTCACCTATTTCCGATGCTACTTTGTAAACAAAACTTAACGCGTTATCAAGAATTCGTACTGATCCAGATTTGTAATTGAGGTCAGCAGCCCTGTTCTCAATTTCTTGGCGGACTCCCAGGTTTTTCAGGTCTAACCCGTGATTTTGTACCATGAGATGAATCCCAGCTGAGTCCCTACCGCGTACTTCAAGCCTGTCTAGTCCTGTCAGAACTTGTTGTACAGTAAGGAATATTTCAATAAACCGATCTCCGGTTCGTCCTCCTAAAAGTTCGCCTACTGATTGCGAAACGATAATTCGATCATATTCAATGTGCCAAAGGAGGTCTTTGAGTTTGATTAAATCAGTGTTTATCTCTTCTAGTCTTTGACTATCCATCCCGGTTTGTACAAGCTCCGACTCATAGTTTTCTAGGTCTTCTGTGAGGATTGAACATATCCCTTGCAGATAGCTCCGAAATTGTGAGTCACTTATTAGAGTGTTAATTCCTGCTGCGCCAGAAATGAGTTCTTTTACTTTCTGTAATTTTTTAACACATCTTAAAATATCTTGATGATCCTGAATTCTTCCTAGATTCGAAAGATCAGCACTCTGTTTTATCCCTTCAGCTGAAGGGGGAATTCGTGATGATTTCTGTCTAGCGATGGCAATAATCCCGCACATTGTTCCATTGTAGGGATTTAAATAGCTCTTATCACGGCAGTTACATTATGAATAACTTGATACTTATAGTTTTAGAGTCTGTTTTATTGACTTCGTGACTTCGTTTGCTACGTGGTGGACTTCCGACGCTATTTCGCCTTCAACCATTATGCGTAAAATAGGTTCCGTGCCTGACGGCCGGACAAGTACACGTCCCTTTTGGGTGAATATAGATTCTGCTGCTGTGATGAGTGGTTGTGCTTGCTGGAGAATGGTGTTTTGATCACCTAACTGTTCTTTGAGTTCTATTGAATGGAGGACTTGGGGAAATCTTCGCATGGAAGACTGTGCTAGCTCAGCTAATCTTATTTGTGACCTCTTCATACAATCAAGTAGGTGAAGCCCTGTTAAGATCCCATCTCCAGTCCTAGCTTGATCTGAAAAAATTATATGCCCAGATTGCTCCCCACCGAGACTCCAATCATTGTCACCCAATGCTTTAAGTATATGCCTATCTCCTACAGCAGTTGTGTGGACATTTATTGCCTCGGATCGCATGGATTCGTGGAATCCCATGTTTGCCATCACAGTCGCTACGACTGTGTTGTCTTTTAGTTTTTTTCGATGCTTGAAGTCGCGAGCAAAAATCGCCATTAGATGGTCACCGTCTATTGTGCTCCCTTCATGATCTATGGCTAGAACTCGGTCTGCATCCCCATCAAAAGCTAGTCCCACATCTGCGTCTAACTCTATTACCGCATCACGAAGGGAACTCATGTCGGTAGAGCCACAATTTTGGTTGATATTATTTCCGTTAGGTTCAGAGTGGATAACGGTCAGGGTTACGCCTAGTTCTTCAAATATTTGGGGCGCTATTTTACTTGCTGCCCCATTGGCACAATCTATAACAACAGATATATCTTGAAAGTTGTTTTGTAATGTTGCGTTCTTTAGAGAATCTATCCAGGAGTTGAGATAGGTTTGAGTAGTATTTGATACTTCTATACTCTCTTCAAGTCGTGGTGTCGGTATTCGCTCACCAAGAAGTACTTCAATTTCCTTTTGTGTCTCATCAGAGAGTTTTTGCCCGTTAGGTAGAAAGAATTTAACGCCATTGTATTCAGCGTGATTATGTGAAGCGGAAATAACTGCTCCAGCAGTTCCAAACACCGACGCTATATGAGCTATGCCTGGGGTTGGTACCATTCCTAGATACTGTGATGTAGCTCCTGCAGCCTTTAATCCACCTGCTAGAGCACGTGCGAAGATATCTCCAGACTCGCGACCATCCGTTCCGATCACGAATTCTTTAACTTTGATAGCATTTGACGTTGCAAAAGCTAATTTAGTGACTAACTCTGTTGTTAATTCAGAATGAGCTAGCCCTCGCACTCCATCGGTCCCAAATTTAAGTCCCATATACGCTAGGTTAATGCACTTTCAATACTTGTTCAGACCAAAGAAGTCGGTGGAGACCAAAGCTGGAATTATCGCTTTGAGAATTGAGGAGCTTTACGAGCTTTCTTAAGACCGTATTTCTTAGATTCTTTCTTTCGTGAGTCTCTGGTTAGGAAGCCAGCTTTTTTAAGTGACTCTCGATGATCGCCGTCAATATCAATTAAAGCCCTTGAGATGCCTAAACGTAAAGCACCTGCTTGTCCGGTCGACCCGCCACCATCAATGGTTGCGTCAATATCAAAGGATCCGTCGGTACTCGTGATACGCAATGGTTCGGTGATGATCATTCTGTGGGTATCTGAAGGAAAAAAGTCTTCTAGAGTCCTACCATTGACAGTTATCGTCCCTGATCCATTTTTAACCCGAACTCGAGCGACGGCTCTTTTGCGCCTGCCTGTTGTTTGAACAAGTGGGTTTGACATACTTTAAACTTCTTTCGCTCGTGCGTGATCTATTTCTAATGCAATTGGCTTCTGTGCCTGGTGTGGGTGCGAGGGCCCAGCATAGACTTGCAGTTTTGATAGTTGCTGTCTCCCTAATCTGTTTTTAGGAATCATGCCACGGATTGATTGGCGGACTATGTCAGCGGGTTTCTTTGCCAAAAGTTCTTCGTAGCTATCTGACTTAATGCCGCCGGGAAACCCAGTATGTCGGTATACGATTTTTCGTTCTGCCTTCCCGCTTGTGAGCACGACTTTGTCAGCGTTTATAACTATCACGTGATCGCCGGTATCAATGTGAGGAGCATAAGTGGGTTTGTGTTTCCCTCTAAGGATTTTAGCAACTTCGGTTGCCATCCTTCCCAGCACAAGGCCTTCAGCATCCACAAGATGCCATGTCCGCTCTATTTCAGATTTTTTTGGTGTATATGTAGCCACGACTTTTTCTTTTCCAGTTCTTTTCCTAATTCAGTTAGGACAACTATCTACGATACGGTGAAACAAGCCTCTAAACAACCAATCTTTTGAGACATCATTGCTTTTTTGGATCTGAATACCCAACTTCCATCAACGTCAGGCCTTGGGGAGGCGCCACAGGTCCAGCAGCGTTTCTATCCTTCTTTGAGATAATTGATGACATATCTGATTCATCCATGCGCCCTTTTCCTATTTCTACAAGCGTTCCTACAATTGACCGAACCATTTGGTGACAAAAGGATGTTGCAGTAACCCATATTTCAACGAAAGAGCCTTCACTCTTTACAGCGATAGAAATTACTTCTCTTGTTAAGGAAGCTTCCTCTTCTTTTCCGTCAATAAGGATTGTGGCTTTTCGACAAAATGAACTGAAGTCGTGTTCTCCTACCACTGCCTGAGCCGCTCGTTGCATACTATCAAGATCCAATTGCGTCCGAACATGCCAAGTAAACCGATGGTAGAAAGGATTCGGATACTCGTCATTAAGAATTTGATATCTGTATGTCCGATGCGTAGCTGAAAATCTTGCGCTAAAAAGGTCATTAGTCTTTTCCAGATCGCTTACCGTTATGAACGGAGCGCAGAGTTTATTCAGAGATCTTTCGATTTTTGAAATATCAAAAGTTTCAGCATCAAAGGATATTATTTGACCTTCAGCGTGAACACCTGCGTCTGTTCGTCCTGCGCATGTCAGATGAATTTCATGTCCAATGATCTTTTCTAATGAATGTCGCAATTTACCTGCGACTGTTTCAACATCTGGGTTCTCTGCGAAACCATGAAAGGGGCCTCCATCATAAGAGACGGATGCTCGATATCGGTTCATGCCATGGGGAGGAACGGAAACCATAGGTTTCTATTAACTGTTTCCTTGACGGGTCAATTAAACAAGTTCAATTCTTGCCATTGGGGCATTATCTCCATAACGAGGACCCATTTTTAGAATTCTAGTATAGCCACCTGGTCGGTCAGCATATCTAGGTCCAACGTCTTCCATTAACTTATCGGCAATTTCTTGATCACGAAGGAAAGCTATAATTTGCCGGTGGTTATGCAAACCGCCTTTTTTTGCTTTCGTTATTATCTTTTCTGCTACAGGTCTCATAGCTTTGGCTTTGGCTTCGGTGGTAACGATTGCCTCCGCAGCAATCAGTGAAGCTACCAGATTACCCATTATCGCTTTTTGATGTGCTGAGCTCCCACCAAACCGTCTTCCTTTTTTAGGTCTTCCTGGCATTGTGAATCCTAGTCTCTGAGAGCGAGCGCTAAGCCTCGCTCATCAAGTTTGTCAATTATCTCATCTAGTGACTTTTGACCGAAGTTAGTGATAGCTAGGAGGTCTGCTTCAGATTTCTGGAGAAGTTCGCCGATGGTATTGACTTGAGCTCTCTTTAAGCAATTACTTGGTCGCTCTGACAATTCTAGGTCTTCTATAGGGAGTTCAAGATCTGGTGAGCCTGATGTTCCTGTCACGACTTCAGTTAGTTCAAGTCCTTGAGGTTCTTCGCTCCAATCCGCAACTAACTGGACAAGGTTGCCCAAAGTTCCACCTGCTGATGCAAATGCATCCGCAGGTGCCATGGATCCGTCAGTTTCTATTTCTATAGTCAAAGCATCAAAATCATTTGATTGCTCAACTCTTGTGGGTTCAATACTAAAGGTAACTCGTCGAACGGGCGAGAATATTGAATCAACTGCTACTTGAGTAGTTGAGGTATTCCCTTCTTTGTTAGCATCTGCTGAGATATACCCTCTTCCTCGTTGAACAGTAACTTCCATTCCTAGAGACCCAGACCCATTTAAGGTTGCTATAACAAGCTCTGGGTTGTGGATTTCTACGTCTGCATTTGCAACAAATTGAGCTGCAGTTACTTCTCCCGGTGTGTTTGCATCTAGACGAAGCAATACGGGCTCTTCGCTTTCAGAGCTCACTACGATATCTTTAATGTTCAGGAGGACATCT
Source organism: Acidimicrobiales bacterium (assembly GCA_011523005.1). GTDB lineage: Bacteria > Actinomycetota > Acidimicrobiia > Acidimicrobiales > UBA8592 > UBA8592. The sequence goes on along the minus strand of WTHU01000036.1, from coordinate 26,724 downwards.
GGTACATCCTCAATGACTCCTTCTATGACATCAAACTCGTGAATTGCATTATCAAAGAGAACATGAGTGATGGCAGCTCCTGGAATAGCGGAGAGTAGGGTACGTCGTAATGAGTTTCCAAGGGTGTGTCCGAATCCAGGCTCTAAAGGAGAGATTAAGAACCTTTGCTTATTCTCTGACTCTTCATCTAAGGCCTTGATTTCTGGTCGTTGTATCAAAAGCATTTTTTTACCTCTGGTTTTGTTTGTCTGTTAATTACTTGCTGTATAACTCAACAATGAGTTGTTCACGGATTGGTATATCTATTTGTTCTCGTATTGGTAAATCACGAACTTTTGCGCCAAGCCTGTCATCAGCAAGTTCAATCCATGCTGGGGCTTCACGATCTAAAACATCATTATTCCATTGAATGACGATCATCCCTTTCGCTTTATCTCGCAAAGTGACTTCATCGTCCTTCCGAAGTCGGTAACTAGGAATATCTACTCGCTTACCATTTACAGAGACGTGACCATGGTTTACGAACTGTCTTGCTTGCGGGCGGGTGGAAGCCCATCCTGATCGATATACAAAATTATCTAAACGAAGCTCAAGGTATCGGAGCATGTTATCGCCAGTGACTCCTTCTCTTCTGCTGGCTTCTTTAAAGATATTTCGGAATTGTCTTTCAGTTAAACCGTAAGTGAAGCGGGCTTTTTGTTTTTCTTGAAGCTGCACTTTGTATTCAGATGCATTTCCTCGACGTCCAGTCCTGCCATGTTCGCCTGGGGGGTATGGGCGCTTTTCAAGTGCGTCAGCTTCTCCTTTAGTGCCCCATATGTTAGTTGCAAGCCTTCTGGAGACTCGGGCTTTAGGTCCGGTATACCTAGACATATCAAACCCTCCGTCTCTTAACGACGGTACATCCGTTGTGTGGTAAGGGAGTAACATCTTTAATTCCAGTAACTTCAATTCCCGCTGTTTGAAGTGATCGAATTGCCGTTTCTCTGCCTGAACCTGGTCCTTTGACCTCGACGTCAACTTTTCGGATACCGTGGTCCATAGCTTTTCTAGCGCATTCTTCAGCAGCTAACTGAGCAGCAAAAGGGGTGCTTTTTCTTGAACCCTTAAACCCCACATTTCCAGCTGAAGCCCAAGCTAGAACGTTTCCTTGCTGATCGCTGATAGTCACGATCGTATTATTGAAGGAACTTTTGATATGTGCGACTCCGTGAGAAATGTTCTTACGTTCACGTTTTTTGGGGCGTCGAGCACCAGAATTTTGAGTAGCCATAATTATTTGAGAACTTTCTTCTTGCCAGCAATTGTTTTCTTGGGGCCTTTTCGCGTGCGTGCGTTAGTGTGAGTTCGCTGACCACGCACAGGAAGACCTCGTCGGTGACGGATACCTTGATAACAACCTATTTCCATTTTACGCTTGATATCTTGTTGTACTTCTCGTCGCAGGTCACCCTCAACACGTAGTTCGCCTTCAATGTAGCTACGCAATTTAGCAACTTCTTCGTCAGTCAAGTTCATCACACGAGTATTCTCATCAATGTCTGTCGCCTCGCAAACATGAGATGCGAGCGTTCTGCCAATTCCATAAATGTAAGTGAGGGAGACAATAGCTCTTTTTTCTCTCGGTATATCTACACCAGCAATACGTGCCATTCTTATCCTTGCCTTTGCTTGTGACGGGGGTTAACCGAACAAATTACGCGAACAACTCCGCTACGTCGAATGACACGGCATTTGTCGCACATTTTTTTGACACTTGTTCGAACTTTCATTGGATCCTTTTTAGACTTGACTTTATTTATATCTGTAGGTGATTCGACCACGCTCTAGGTCGTACGGTGTAAGTTCAACTTGCACTTTATCCCCAGGAAGTATGCGAATGTAATGCATTCTCATTTTGCCAGAAATGTGAGCTAAGACTTTATGTCCGTTTTCTAGTTCTACTCGAAACATTGCATTTGGGAGCGGTTCCACTACAGTTCCCTCCATTACAATTGCATCTTCTTTTGATTTAGCCAGTGTCTATCTCCTTACTAATTATCGGGTTTGAGAACAGGTATTTCTGCGCGCAAAGCCAAATGAAAATCCTACCGGCATTACTGTCACTCCCCAACCCAAAGGGGATTTGATTCTAGTTATCTTTTGAATCATTAGATATTTCTCTGTATTTCTTCTATTACTCGCCGATGGACTTCAATTTCAGTACCCAGACCATCAATCACGCATAAGATATTTTCATTTTCGAACCATTCAATCAAAGGCGCTGTCTCAGCTTCATATAATTCAAGTCGCCTTGCAATAGCTTCTGGAGTGTCATCTTCACGACCTCGGCTCATCATCCGCTGAGTTACCTCTTCAATTGAAACATCTAGATTTATAGCAAGCTTGAGACTGTCGCCGACCAATTGTTTGAGCTCCGTAGCCTGACCAACCGTTCGAGGGTAACCATCAAGGAGGAATCCTGAGTTCTGAACATCATCTTTAGCAAGTCTTTCTGCCACGATTCCGTTAACCACGTCATCAGTCACGAGTCCTCCCGAATCCATAATTGATTTTGCCTTAAGCCCAAGCTCGGTTCCCTCTTGCACAGCAGACCGCAACATGTCTCCGGTTGAAATATGAACGATTTGAAACCGTTCCGCTATGTGAACTGCTTGCGTTCCTTTCCCGGAACCTTGTCGACCCAAAATGACCATACCTAGTGTCATGAATTATCCCTCTGTTTATGGTGGTTATTTCAAGAAACCCTCGTAGTTTCTCATCATAAGTTGGCTGTCAATTTGTTTCATTGTTTCAAGCGCAACTCCAACTGCAATCAATATAGAGATACCACCGAAAGAAACCTGCCCTACATTTCCTTGATCAAGTACTTTTGCCAAAATAAATGTGGGTGCTAGAGCTACAAGAGCAATAAAGATTGCTCCAGCTAACGTTATACGGTTTAAAATTTTGCCCAAATAACGCTCCGTTTGAGGACCGGGTCGAATGCCTGGAATGAATCCTCCTTGTTTTCGGATGTTGTCTGCCTGTTTCACTGGGTCAAATGTTATAGCAGTATAGAAGTAAGAAAACCCGACAATTAGCAACCCGAAGAAAAGAAGATAGAAGGGGCTGTCGCTGACCACTAGATTGCTGTCAATCCAACTTTGTATCGATTCTCCCCAAGTTTTATTTGCTGGGTCATTATCTGATGGGAGGACTGATACCAACAATTGTGGAAGGTATAGTACCGAGCTGGCGAAAATGATCGGAATTACCCCGGACTGGTTGACTTTGAGAGGTATGTAGGTACTTTGACCACCGTATTGTTTACGCCCTACGACACGCTTTGCGAACTGAACGGGTATTCGCCTTTGACCTTGCTCTACGAATACAATAGCAACCAGCATCGCACCAAACAGTATGATCACTCCGATCAAACCACCCATACCGGCATCTGTTCTGACGAGAGCTCCTTGGTTAGGTAGAGCAGAAACCACGGACGCAAAAATGATTAGTGACATTCCGTTTCCTATGCCTTTTTGGCTGATTAATTCTCCCATCCACATCAAAAGAGCGGTACCTGCGGTAAGGGTTAGCACAACAAGAGCTACTCGTGGGGCTGTGAATTTTGGAAGTAGATCTAATTGAGTACCGCTACTTGGGGCGCTTCCGAATCCTCCGCCACCATTATGGAAAAGGAATGCGAATGCGGTTGATTGAATTAATGCAATACCTATTGTCAGATAGCGAGTTGCTTGTGTGATTTTTCTTTGCCCGACTGCACCCATCTGTTGCCACTGCTCAACTCGGGGTATTACGACACCTAAAATTTGCATGATGATTGAAGCTGTAATGTATGGCATGATACCCAACGCAAAGATTGCGAACTGAGTTAAAGCCCCTCCGGAAAAGAGGCGCAAGAAAGCCAAAGCACCACCATTTTCATCTGTTGTTTCCTTAAGTAATTGAATCGCATCGATATCGATACCTGGGGCGGGAACAAAACAGCCAACACGATAAAGGGCCAGCATTCCCAATGTGAATAAGACCTTATTTCGTAAGTCTTCAACACGAAACATGTTTAAGATACTGGCTGCCATATATTTATCCTAGCTGATAAGAATTAGGTCTCATCTATTGGTTAATGCGTTCCCCTTGGCAGGTGGCCGTCCTTCGCCCCAAGGTTTTGGTAATACAGTGACAGTCCCACCTGCAGCTGTAATACTTTCCTCAGCCGATTTTGAGAAGGCATGAGCAGAAACGTCAATTTTTGTTGAAATTTCTCCTCGCCCAAGAATCTTGACAAGAGAGTTCTTTCTCACTAGTCCTTTTTCATGTAATGAGCTTGGAGATACCTCTGTCATCCCTGTTTCAGCGATTGTGTCAAGATTGACTGCCTGATACTCAACGCGGAACGGGTTATTGAATCCCCGTAATTTAGGAAGACGGAGGTGCAGTGGGTTTTGGCCACCCTCAAATCCGACTCGGACCGTATTTCGGGCTCGTTGCCCCTTTGATCCTCTTCCTGCTGTTTTTCCACCTTTGCCGCCAATTCCTCTGGCTACGCGTTTAGAACCTCTGTTCGAACCTTCAGGTGGCTGTAAGTCATGGATTTTCATGATATTCCTCTCAAAAATGTTGCTTAAGAAACTTCTTCGACTTCAATGAGGTGCGGAACTGTATTGATCATTCCACGAATCTCAGGCTTGTCAGGTAGTGTATGAGATTTTCCTATTCGCCCTAAACCTAGCGCTCGAAGGGTTCCTCGTTGTTTTGGTTTTGATCCTATTGATGAACGGATTTGGGTAACTTTTAATGCCATTTTAGTTCTTCTCCAATTCGCGAACAGTGCGCTCTGATTCTTTATATGCAGTGAGCATTCCCCCTGGGACGAACTCTTCTGCTGCGAGACCCCGGAGGTTCGCAATTTGATCAGGTCGTTGTAGGTTTCGTAAACCATCTATAGTTGCACGAGCAACGTTGATGTGATTTGGAGAACCTAGCGACTTACACAGTACATCACGAATTCCTGCTTCCTCTAAGATGATCCTTGCAGCTCCACCAGCTATTACTCCGGTACCAGGAGCTGCAGGTTTAAGCATTACGCGACCAGCGCCATTTTCTCCAATAATTGGGTGGGTAACGGTTGATCCTGCCATGGGAACTCTGAATAGATTTCGCTTCGCCTCTTCTGTTCCTTTTTGGATAGCTAAAGGCACTTCTTTCGCTTTCCCGTATCCAAGACCAACTCGGCCTTCGCCATCGCCAATAACGACGAGTGCTGTGAAAGAAAACCTTCGCCCTCCCTTGACAACTTTTGCGACTCGGTTGATGTGAATAACTCGGGAGTCTCGTAATTCTCCTGGTGCTTTTTCTTCATTCGTTTCCATTAAAATTCCAATCCTGATTCGCGCGCTGCTTCAGCTACTGCCGCAACTCTTCCGTGGTACTTCAATCCACCTCTGTCAAAAACAATGGAAGAAATACCAGCAGACTTAGCCCTCTCTCCAATAAGCTTCCCGACTTTTGTTGCCGCCTCTTTGGACCCTGTGTTTCCTGATCGTATTTCTGATTCAAGACTTGATGCAGAAACGATAGTTTTCCCTTCCTCATCATTGATAATCTGAGCAGAAATATGACGGTTAGATCGAAAAACAGCAAGACGTGGCCTTGTGCCTGTCCCATGTATTTTTCTTCGAAGTCGGTTATGTCTCCTTATCCGCCCATCTCGTTTGTGCTTTGCTGCATTAACCATAGTTTCGTCCTACTTTGCTGTCTTTCCGGCTTTGCGTATTATGTGCTCGCCAACATACCGTATCCCTTTACCCTTGTAAGGTTCTGGTTTCTTGAGAGCTCTGATATCAGCTGCGACTTGACCAACTACTTGCTTGTCTATTCCGCTGATATTGATCTCTGTTTGGGAAGGGACTTCTAATGTTATCCCCTCTGGTGCAGAATATTTAACAGGGTGACTAAAGCCGAGTTGTAGCTCTAAAGCGTTGCTTCCTTTTGATTGGGCACGATAACCAACACCCACAAGCTCGAGCTGCTTTTGATACCCTTCCGTTACTCCTTGGACCATGTTGTTAATTAAGGATCTAACAAGTCCGTGAAGTGCTTTTGTTTCACGCAGATCGTTATCTCGTTTGACGATGATAGTCTCATCTTCTTTTTGGACTTCAATGCCTTCTGGAATACTTTGCGCAAGCGTTCCTTTGGGACCCTTAACTTCAACAGAGTCAGCAGTCACTACTACTTCAACGCCGGATGTAATTTCAATTGGTGTCTTTCCTATACGTGACATATTTCCCTCTTTACCAGACGTAACACAGAATTTCTCCGCCCATTCGACGTTTCCGTGCCTCCCGATCACTCATTAATCCTTGACTAGTTGAAACTACTGCAACTCCCAATCCTCCGAGGACTCTTGGAATATCGGTTGATTTTGAGTACACCCTCAATCCTGGCTTTGATACTCGCTTAATGCCAGAGATGACACGTGCTCGCGATGGAGAGTATTTCATCTCTATAGTTAAAGTTTTTCCAGGCGTCTCTTCATTTTCGGAGACGTTAAATGCATTAATGTATCCTTCCTTATGCAATAAGGTTGCTAGCGACTCTTTGAGCTTTGATGAGGGCATAGCGACATCATCATGCATAGCAGTGTTAGCGTTTCGTATTCTTGTTAGCATATCCGCTACTGGGTCTGTCATTGTCATCTACTAATCACCTCCTACCAACTGGCCTTTGTCACGCCGGGTAAATCCCCCGCATGTGCTAATTCCCTAAGGCAAACTCTGCATAGGCCGAACTTGCGATATACAGAACGTGGGCGACCACAACGCCTGCATCGTGTGTAAGCGCGCACTTTGTACTTTGGTGTTTTTTTCTGTTTATTTACAAGAGCTTTTTTCGCCATGTTTAATTTTGTCCTTCTATTCTGAATGGGAATGAGAATGAATCAAGGAGTGCTTTTCCTTCTTGATCATTCTTAGCTGAGGTAACGATCGTTATATCCATACCCCTTGTTGCGTCTATCTTGTCATAATCAATTTCTGGGAAAATTAGTTGTTCAGTTACCCCAAACGTGTAATTTCCGTTTCCATCAAATGACTTAGGGGAAAGGCCTCTAAAGTCACGTACTCTGGGGATTGCCAAATTGATTAATCTGTCTAGAAATTCATACATTCGGTCACCCCGAAGAGTGACTTTGGCTCCGATAGCGTTTCCTTCACGAAGTTTGAATCCGGCTATTGATTTTTTTGCACGAGTTAGCATTGGCTTCTGACCTGTTATTACACTCAAATCAGAAATTGCTCCCTCAAGGAGTGATGATCTCGTAACAGCTTCACCTACACCCATATTTACAACAATCTTAGTGATCTGAGGGACTTCCATTACGTTGGATTTACCGAGATCATCTTTAAGTTTCATTCGAATCTGGTTATTGTATTGATCTTTTAATCGCGGAACTAGTGATGTCGTCATTAGAGGTCAGCTCCTGTTCGCTTGCATATTCTTACTTTCGTTCCGTTGCTATCGAATCGGTATCCAACGCGAGTAGGTTTTCCATCCTCAGGACTGACAATAGCCACATTGGAAATGTCAAGTGCCATTTCTTTGTCAATGATTCCACCTTGCATTGTCTCTCGAGTTGGGCGTTGATGCTTCTTGGCAATATTCACGCCTGTGACTAAAAGTTTCCCTTCTTTAGGGAATAGAAATGAGACTTCCCCTTCTTTGCCTTTATCTTTACCAGCCAGTACAACGACCTTGTCACCTTTTCTAATCTTCATTTAAAGGACCTCCGGTGCCAGTGAAACGATTCTCATGAATTGCTTATCGCGCAGTTCTCTTCCAACGGGGCCAAAGATACGTGTACCTCTTGGCTGACGCGCTTCGTTGATTAGCACCGCAGCATTTTCATCGAAACGTATGTAAGAGCCATCCATTCTTCTGCTCTCTTTTTTGGTTCGAACTACTACGCATTTAACAACGTCGCCTTTTTTGACCTGCGCGCCTGGGATTGCATCCTTGACTGTTGCTACAAAAATATCGCCAATGGCTCCATAACGTCTTTTGGAACCTCCTAGGACTTTGATCACCAGTACTTCCTTTGCGCCAGAGTTGTCTGCAATTTTAAGACGTGACTCTTGTTGTATCATCGGGCACGCTCCAGTATCTCTAGAATTCTCCATCGCTTCTTCTTCGATAACGGCCGAGTTTCTTGGATGCGGACCCTGTCTCCGACATTAAGATCATTGTCAGAATCATGAACGAAAAGTTTTTTTGTACGCTGAACAGTCTTGTTGTAGCGACGATGTCTGACGCGATCAACAATGGCTACCACTGCTGTTTTGTCCATTGAAGTTGACACAACAAGGCCTTCTCTTATTTTTCTTGGATTAGGTCGGTTTTCGTTTTGATCAGTCATCGTTACTCTCCAGTGCTTCCGCTGCCGCAATCTCGCGTGCACGCAGTTCTGTCATTGCACGTGCAACTTCTTTCTTTACCTCTTTTATTCGGCTGTAGTTATCAAGTTGACCAGTCACGAGTTGAAATCTGAGATTAAAGAGTTCTTCTTTTGAGTCATTCAGTGCTTCTATGAGGTCTCCATCGTTTACATCTTTTAGATCTTTGGCCATTAGAAACCTTCCTTTCTGCTAACAAACTTTGCTTTTATTGGAAGTTTTTGTATAGCGCGATTTATTGCTTGCCTTGCAATTTTTTCGTCAGGGTAAGAAAGCTCAAACAAAACTCGTCCAGGACGAACTACGGCAACCCAGCGCTCCACGTTTCCTTTACCTGAACCCATTCGTGTTTCGGCCGGTTTTTCTGTGACAGGCTTATCTGGAAAGATATTTATCCAAACTTTACCGCCACGCTTAATATGTCTAGTCATAGCAATACGAGCAGCTTCGATTTGTCTCGCAGTAATCCATCCGGGCTCTAAAGCCTGAATACCAAAATCACCGAAGGAAACTTCATTGCCTCCTTTAGCGTTACCTTTCATGCGCCCACGATGATGTTTTCTGTGTGCTACTTTTCTTGGCATTAACATTAGTCGGCTTCTCCTGGTCTAAAGATTGGTGTTTGGTTCTTGGAGTTTGTCAACTTTGCTATTTGTTCTTCTTCATCAAGAAGCTTTTCGAACTCAGGATCAGCTTCTTGTACCAGTGGAGTCAGCTCTTCAACTTCAGATTCTTCTTTGTCGTTAGAAACCTTGTTTCGTGCTGCAGATGATGAAACTACCTGTTTGCCTTGGCTTGGGCCAGAAGTTTCTCCTGCTGCCATAGCCGCTTCACGGTCAATTTTATCCTCGGCCTGAACTTTATAGGGAAGAATATCTCCACGATATATCCAAACCTTGACTCCTATTCGCCCGTATGTTGTATGAGCTTCTCTAAAGCCATAGTCAATATCTGCTCGAAGTGTGTGCAGAGGCACACGGCCTTCTCGATACCATTCAGATCGTGACATTTCTGCGCCACCAAGTCTTCCGGAGCATTGTACTCGTATTCCAAGAGCACCTGCTTTTTGTGCATTCTGCACTGCACGTTTCATGGCTCTTCTGAACGCTACTCGGCCGGCAAGTTGATCTGCTACACCTTGAGCGATGAGTGCTGCATCAAGCTCTGGCTGTTTGATTTCTTGAATATTTAACTGTACTTTCTGATTTCCAGTTATTTCTGTTAGCCCAGCTCGGAGTCGATCCGCTTCAGCTCCTTTACGACCAATAACGATTCCGGGGCGAGCAGTATGGACGTCGATTCGTAATCTATCTCTCGTCCTTTCAACCTCTACTCGAGAGATTGCAGCATGGGGCAATTCGGTCATTATGAAATTGCGAACTTCCCAATCTTCAATGACAAAGTCAGCGTACTCTCTATCGGCAAACCATCTTGATTTCCAGTCGGTAGTGACGCCTAAGCGAAATCCGTATGGATTAACTTTCTGACCCATTATTCGTTCTCCCCATCATTATCATTCTGGCCTTCTTCTAATTCCGCGTCCTCAGTTTGCATACTATTCGGGAGTCTGAACCCTGCAGCTTCTGCAGTTTCTGCGTCAGTGAACCAGATGTCAGCTTTTGTTCTTCCGAAAAAGGATGATTCTTCGGGGTGATAGATCTTTGTTGAGACTTTTGCCTTGATGACATAATCTGAACTTGGCGCTGCCCCGTCCTCAAGGGCAAAGGCGGAGCCTTCGCCGTATGGGCTATCTTCAGATTCAACGCTTGATTCTTCTTCGGTATCCTGCTGCTCTGTTGAAGAAACTTCAACTGCTTCAGCAGGTATCTCAGAATCCTCTTCAGACTGACCTTCTTCTGATTGGCTTTCGAGTTCGGATTCCTTTGACTTCGCTACCCTTCTCTTCCTTGATTCGGCAGCGCTTTGTTGTGTTGGGCTACCTTTAAGTTCCGCTCGGTCTCGTTGTTCAGTTAGTTCTTCTGGAGAATACCTTCCAAGAATTAACGTAATATGGCAGGTTCGTTTCCTGATTCGAGTAGCTCGACCACGAGCACGAGGTCGCCACCTTTTCAAGGTTGGACCTTCATCTGCATAGCATGCCGATACAAATAGTTCCTCCACAGGAATATCATCGTTATTCTCTGCGTTTGCCGCAGCAGAATTGAGACATTTAAGGACGGTGTCGCTTATTCTTCGTTCAGAGAATGTGAGAATATTAGTAGCTTCAAAGAAAGACTTGCCTCTGATGAGGTTTAGTACTTCTCGTACCTTATATGCAGAGGAGCGGACATATTTAATTTGTGCTCGGGTGCCGGGTCTCTCGTTAGTTTTAGTTGCCGTCATTATTATCGGACCCCTCTTTCCTGCCCGGCGTGAAACTTGAATGTTCTTGTGGGAGCAAATTCACCAAGTTTGTGCCCCACCATTGTTTCAGTTACATAGACAGGTACATGTTTGCGTCCGTCATGAACCGCTACCGTGTGCCCAATCATGTCAGGGATTATTGTTGATCGCCTTGACCATGTTTTGATTACCTCTTTAGAACCCGAAGCGTTCAACGCATCGATTTTCTTTAGGAGGTGTGAATCCACGAATGGTCCTTTTTTTAGGCTTCTAGGCATAATTGTTCCTTTACCGGCGTGAGCCTCTTGTTCGGCGACGACGTACGATTAGTTTCTGAGATTGTTTCTTTTTGCTTCGTGTTCGAGATTCTGGCTTACCCCAAGGAGAAACTGGGTGTCTTCCTCCAGAAGTCTTTCCTTCTCCACCACCATGCGGGTGATCAACTGGGTTCATAGCGACACCTCTGGTTTGGGGCCTTTTCCCTTTCCAACGGTTCCTACCGGCTTTACCGATCTTTATGAGTTCATGTTCAGAATTTCCTACGGACCCAACGGTGGCCATGGAATCGATTGGCACCCTTCTCATTTCGGTGCTTGGAAGACGTAAAGTAGCATACCTTCCTTCTTTAGCTACCAATTGAACACTAGAACCAGCGCTTCTGGCTAGTTTCCCGCCGCCACCAGGTCGCAATTCAATGTTGTGAACTACCGTTCCTACGGGTATGTACCGTAATGGCAATGCGTTGCCGACTCGTATTTCTGACCCTTGTCCAGACTGAATTACCTCTCCCACTTCAAGAGAGTTAGGAGCAAGAATATACCGCTTCTCTCCGTCGTGGTAGTGAAGTAGGGCGATTCGGCAAGTTCGATTTGGATCATATTCTATTGATGCGACTGTGGCAGGAACCCCAGCTTTGTCTCTGCGGAAATCAATTTGGCGGTACAGCTGCTTATGGCCACCTCCACGGTGACGTGACGTTTTGCGTCCATAATTGTTACGTCCACCAGTTTTTGGTTTGCTCGTGGTTAGTGACTTTTCAGGTGTTGTTTTGGTGATTTCTGAAAAGTCAGCTTGTGTTTGGAATCTTCGCCCTGGACTTGTTGGTTTGCGTCTTCTAATTGCCACTTTTTCCCCTATACATCAAACAATTCAATAGAGTCACCTTCGGCGACTGTGACGAGAGCTCGCTTTTGATCGGAGCGTTTACCGTATGAAAAGTTCTTTCGGTTTCTTTTCCGCTTTCCTTTTCTATTGAGGGTGTTAACTTTTGTGACGCGCACCCCGAAAATCTGCTCGACAGCTTCACGGATCTGAGGTTTAGTTGCTTCTGGATGGACTTCGAAAGTATAGACATTTTCTTCAATAAGAACATATGACTTTTCGCTAACAATTGGTTTACGTATGATGTCTCTGCCGTCCATGACTATGCTTCCTCTATCTCGTTGTTGGGCTGAGATGCAGCTGAAACCTGATTCATTGTCGGGAGGTTGTCTTTGGTGAACACAATGGAATCGCTGACAAGAATATCAAAGACATTGAGCTGATCTGAAGAGAGCACGTTCACATTACTGAGATTACGGAAACTTTTCTCAGTATTTGCATCTTCTGCGTTAGTGACGATCAGTACTTTTCCTTCAGCTCCTATGGCTTCAAGTGCCGTCTTTGCTGCTTTCGTGCTCGGTGTTTCAAACTCCCAAGCGTCAACGACATAAACGCTATTTGACTGAGCACGGTCTGAAAGAGCAGATCGGAGAGCCAGTCTTTTCATTTTTTTTGGCGTTCGTTGTGAATAGTCGCGTGGCTTTGGACCTAATGCTATTCCACCCCCGCGCCAGTGAGGAATTCGAGAAGAACCTGCTCTTGCCCGTCCGGTTCCCTTTTGCTTCCATGGCTTTGCTCCACCGCCACGAACTTCCGCACGCGTCTTGGTGCTATGTGTACCGGATCGCTTGGCAGCTAATTGCGCATTAACCACTTGATGCATAACAGCAACATTTGGTTCAATACCAAAAATGTTTTCATCTAGTTCAATGGTGCCTGATTTGGCGCCATCAGATTTTTTTATATCGACTTTACTCATTGTGCGTCACCTGTACTTACAGGGACTTTTGTTGCATTTCTAACAACGACTGTTGCACCCTTTGGTCCTGGAACTGATCCTTTGATAAGGAGAATTTCTGATTCTGAATCAACTTTCACGACTTGAAGGTTCATAATTGTTGTCTTTTGGGCTCCCATTCGACCAGGCATTTTTTTTCCTTTGAAAACTCGGGAAGGAGTGGCACACTGACCGATTGCACCCGGTTTTCGGTGTACTTTATGTGCTCCGTGGCTAGCTCTTTGTCCCGCAAAACCATGTCGTTTCATTACGCCGGCAAAACCTTTTCCCTTGCTCACTGACGTGACGTCAACTATTTCGCCTTCGGAAAAGATTTCTGCAGAGATTTCTTGACCGATTTCATAGCCGTCAATGTCATCTAAACGTAATTCTAGGAGTTTTCGTCCTGGTTCTACTCCGGCCTTGTCAAAGTGCCCTATTTGGGGCTGGTTTAGATTCTTCTCTGCTACTTCTCCTTGAGTAACTTGTAATGCGCTATATCCATCAGTCTGAGGTGTTTTAATTTGCACGACTCTACAAGGAGCGACCTCGAGTACAGTAACAGGGATCACACGGTTCTCTTCGTTCCATATTTGTGTCATGCCGACCTTTCGGCCGACGATCGCTTTTCCTGCCATGAGGAATCCTCAATCTCTCGTGTATTTAGTGTTTCGGTGTTCTTTCACCGTTATGCTACGCTGAGCAGTTCCATAGTGAATATGGCTTTCTCAGACCTGCGACGTTTGCTTTGTCGCACGGCGTTCAATCATATCTAGATATGCAGTGAGCACCAACACGCAACCTTAAATGTTACGTTATTTAGTAATCGCTCTTAGTTCAGTCCAATAGAACAAATATTTAGGATTGCTGGATCTTTATCTCAATGTCAACACCAGCTGGTAAGTCAAGGCGCTGAAGAGAGTCCACTGTCTTCGCAGAGGGGTTGAGAATATCTAACAAACGTTTATGAATACGCATCTCAAAATGCTCTCTTGAATCCTTGTACTTATGAGGTGACCTAATAACAGTAAATCTGTGCTTATCCGTTGGTAATGGAATCGGGCCCCTGATATTCGCGTCAGTTCTTTTGACAGTTTCAACTATTTTTCGTGTTGACTGATCAATTACCTCATGGTCGTAGGCTTTTAGTCGAATTCTTATCTTTTGTCCTGCTGCCATGAGGTAGAGCCTATTCGATGATCTTTGTTACTGCGCCAGCACCAACGGTTCGTCCACCCTCACGGATAGCGAAACGTAAACCTTCGTCCATAGCGATTGGAGCGATTAGTTCTACTTCCATCTTGGTGTTATCGCCAGGCATACACATTTCCGTTCCGTCTGGAAGATTAATGGTTCCGGTGACATCTGTTGTACGGAAATAGAACTGAGGGCGGTAGTTAGAGAAGAAAGGTTTGTGACGTCCACCTTCTTCTTTTGACAACACGTAGACCTCTGCTTCAAATTTGGTATGTGGTGTGATACTTCCCGGTGCAGCTAGGACTTGACCGCGGTTTACTTCTTCCTTGTCAATACCTCGCAGAAGTGCACCGATGTTGTCACCGGCTTGCCCTTCGTCAAGTAATTTACGAAACATTTCAACGCCGGTACATGTAGTTGTTTGGGTTTCTTTGATACCAATTATTTCTATTTCGTCACCGGTGTGAACTTTTCCTTGTTCAACCTTTCCAGTGACTACAGTTCCACGTCCCGTGATAGAGAAAACGTCTTCAATTGGCATCAGGAATGGTTTATCGACGTCACGATCAGGAAGAGGGATGTATTCATCAACTTGACTCATAAGTTCAAGAATTTGGTTGGCTGCATCAGCATCACCTTCAAGAGCTTTTAGAGCTGAAACGGGGTATATCGGCGTGTCATCGCCTGGGAAGTCGTATTCATCTAGTAGTTCCCTAACTTCCATTTCAACGAGTTCTAGTAATTCTTCATCGTCCACCATGTCAACTTTGTTGAGGGCAACAATGATCTTTGGAACTCCAACTTGTCGAGCTAGGAGGACGTGTTCACGAGTTTGTGGCATCGGCCCATCAGCTGCTGAGACAACTAGAATTGCGCCATCTACTTGAGCTGCTCCAGTAATCATGTTCTTGATGTAGTCGGCGTGTCCGGGCATGTCAACGTGCGCATAGTGCCTGTTATCTGTCTCATACTCGACGTGAGCAACATTAATCGTTATACCTCGTTCGCGTTCTTCTGGAGCTTTGTCAATGTTTTCAAATTCGGTGAATGCGCTACCGTCTACATTGTCGCTTAGAACCTTTGTTATAGCTGCTGTCAAGGTGGTTTTTCCGTGGTCAATGTGACCCATCGTCCCCACGTTCACGTGAGGTTTAGTTCGTTCGAACGTCTCCTTAGCCATTATCTTTCCTCAAGTTTCTTTCTGTTTTCCGGTTGTTCCGGTTTGTTCTATTGTAATGATTGCACTCTGTACTACAACTACTTTTTGTAAAAAGCGCCTAGACCATCTTACGGGCAAGAAATGAAACTCACTCACCTCTGAGTCGAGTTACTACTTCTTCTTGCACATTTGCTGGCATTTGTTGGTACGAATCAAATTGCATCGTATAGTTCGCCCTACCTGATGACATGGTTCGTAAATCACCTACATAACCAAACATCTCCGACAGGGGAACTAAAGCATTCACAACCTGATTGGTTCCTCGCTGCTCAGTTCCTTGGACCTGACCTCTGCGACTATTTAAATCTCCTACGACTCCACCTAGGTAATCGTCGGGTGTTACCACTTCTACTGCCATGATTGGTTCAAGTAGAGCTGGTTTTGCTTTACGAGCTGCTTCTTTGAAGGCCATTGTTCCAGCAATTTTAAAAGCCATATCCGAGGAGTCAACATCATGGAATTTTCCATCGTTGAGTTCAACATGAACGTCAACCACTGGAAATCCTGCTAGGACTCCAGAAGTCATTGCTTCTTTGATTCCTGCGTCTACAGCAGGAATATATTCTTTAGGTATTCGTCCACCGGAAATATTGTCATCAAAGGAATAGCCTTCTCCTGGGGTTGCTGGAGAGACATCTATTTCAACCTCAGCGAATTGACCGGAACCACCTGTTTGTTTTTTGTGGGTGTATGTAGTTGTTATAGGTTTTGTAATTGTTTCTCGATACGCCACTTGGGGCTTACCTACTGTTGCATCAACATTGAATTCACGCAGCATTCTATCAACGAGTACTTCTAGATGTAATTCACCCATTCCTGAGAGAATGGTCTGGGCTGTTTCCTGGTCTGTTTGTACTCGGAAAGTCGGATCCTCTTGCGATAATGCCATAAGTGCTTTGGATAGTTTCTCTTGATCTGCTTTTGATTTTGGTTCTACGGCCACATCTATAACAGGATCTGGGAATGTCATTTCTTCAAGGATTACTGGGTTATCTATCGCTACTAATGAATCTCCGGTTCTGACATCTTTAATCCCGATTGCGGCCATAATGTCACCCGCATAAACAGCATCAACATCTTCTCTATCATTTGCGTGCATCTCAAGTATCCGACCCATTCGCTCTTTATTACCTGTCCGCGCATTTAGTATTTGCGAACCCTTCTCTAACGATCCCGAATAAACCCTGAAGAACGCTAACCTACCAACGTGAGGGTCTGTCATAATTTTGAATGCTAGAGCAGCGAAGGGTTCATCGTCCGAAGGCCTTCTTGTAAGTTCCTCATTACCTTTTACACTCGTTCCTTTAATTTCGGGGATATCTAAGGGGGAGGGAAGATAATCGACAACTGCATCAAGTAAAGGTTGGACTCCTTTATTCTTAAACGCCGTCCCATTGAGGATTGGAACCAATTCATGGTTAAGAGTCCCTTCACGGATGGCACTCTTTAAATCATCAATTGTAATTTCCTCATCCTCTAGGTATTTCTCCATGATTACCTCATCAAATTCAGAAAGTTTATCAAGCATCATTTCTCTATATTCTTGAGCTTGATCAGCGTATTCTTCGGGGATATCAACTTCATCCCATGAAGCACCTAGGTCTTCACCCTGCCATATAAGGGCTTTCATAGATAGGAGGTCAATAACTCCTTGGTATTCCGATTCAGCTCCTATTGGTAGTTGTAAGACAACATAGTTATCGGTCAGTCGTTCTTTAATGGTGTCAAGAACAAAGAAAAAATCTGCGCCAGTTCTATCCATTTTGTTGACAAAACACATTCTTGGGACATTGTATTTCTCGGCTTGTCGCCAAACTGTTTCAGATTGAGGTTCAACTCCTGCAACCCCATCAAACACAGCAACAGTTCCATCAAGTACCCGAAGTGATCGCTCTACTTCTACTGTGAAGTCAACGTGCCCCGGAGTGTCAATAATATTGATTCTGTGGTCGTTCCAATAACAGGTAGTAGCAGCTGACGTAATAGTAATACCTCTTTCTTGCTCCTGTTCCATCCAGTCCATAGTTGCCGCACCATCATGCACTTCACCTATCTTGTAGGATCTTCCCGTGTAATAGAGGATTCTTTCTGTTGTTGTTGTTTTACCGGCATCAATATGAGCCATGATTCCGATGTTTCGTGTCTTTTCTAGGGGGTGACGTGCCATTTCAGTATTCGCTTTACTCTTTCGTTTATTGGTTCAGTTCTACTTCTGGATTTTCAATCTCTAATTCTAGATTGAATTACCAGCGATAGTGTGCAAAAGCCTTATTAGCTTCTGCCATTTTATGTGTATCTTCTCGACGCTTTACCGTTGCGCCTATCCCATTAGATGCATCTAACAATTCGTTTGCAAGACGCTCTGCCATAGTTCGCTCTCGTCGATCGCGAGCAAAACCAACCATCCATCGTATGGCTAATGTGGTTGCTCTTCTTGGTCGAACTTCAACTGGCACTTGATAGGTCGCTCCACCTACTCGTCGACTTCTAACTTCAAGTTGCGGGCGGACATTGTCTACGGCTCGCTTTAGAGTATCGATTGGGTCAGATCCGGTCTTCTCTTGTATTGAAGACAGTGCTTCGTAAACTATCTTTTCTGCGACTGAGCGTTTACCTCTTTGTAGTATTTTATTTACAAGTTGAGTTACAAGAACTGACTTATATATTGGATCAGGTTGAAGATAACGTCGTGCTGGGGGTCCTTTTCGAGGCATTGATCTTAATCCTTCTTTGCGCCGTATCGGCTTCTTGACTGCTTCCGGTCACGAACTGATGCAGTATCCAGTGTTCCCCTGACGACTTTATAACGAACTCCAGGCAGATCTTTAACTCGGCCGCCACGAACCAAAACTATGGAGTGCTCTTGCAAGTTGTGTCCTTCACCAGGAATGTAGGCAGTTACTTCAACCCCGCTGGTTAATCTAACCCTTGCCACCTTACGCAAAGCGGAGTTTGGCTTCTTTGGGGTGGCAGTATAAACACGAGTACATACTCCCCTACGTTGGGGTGCTCCCTTCAGAGCAGGAGTTTTTTCCTTACGGAACTTTGACTCTCTTCCTTTTCTTACAAGTTGTTGTATGGTTGGCAAATTTATCTCCGTGAGCTTTTACTCATGTTTGTATAATTATCAATCAGCATTTAAGCCTAGGGGGACTTTCCGGAAGGTCCACTCATAATTGCAATGTTCTTTAACTTCTTTTAGAAATCCGCAAGCTTCAACAATTTACAACACTGAAATTATCCTATGACTTCCTCAGTGATATCGGTTTCTGGATCTTCTTCAACTTCTTGATAAATATCCTGTTGCGCAAGGAAATCTGCAAAATCGTCGTCATCATCATCTGACGAATAGAATTCCATTGGTTGATACTCGGGTGTTTCTACGGAGAAATCTCTATAACTTGGGAGCCCAGTACCAGCTGGAATCAATTTACCTATGATGATATTTTCCTTGAGTCCTATTAAGTTATCAGACTTTGATTCAATGGCAGCTTCAGTAAGAACTCTCGTTGTCTCCTGGAATGATGCTGCTGAGAGCCATGAATCTGTGGCTAGAGAAGCTTTAGTAATTCCCATTAACTGAGGCCTTGCTTTTGCAGGTTCTTTACCCTCTGCAACAAGTTTTCTATTTGCTTCAACATATGTTCGACCATCAATACTCTCACCTGGTAGGAAGCTCGAATCACCGGCATCATTCACGAGTACTCGACGAGTCATCTGACGGACTATTAACTCTATATGCTTATCATGAATTGAAACGCCTTGGTCTCGATACACACCTTGTACTTGGTCTACTAAGTATCTTTGTGTCTCTCGCATTCCTCGTATTTCAAGCAATTCTTTCGGGTCGCGAGGGCCTTCAATAATTGGATCTCCAGCTATTATCTCCTGCCCGTCTCGCACTTCAAGTCGAGCTTCTAGAGCTATCTTGTCATAGACATCTTCTTCACCATCATCACTGACAATTGTTACCGTCCTTGTCCGGCCTCCATCATCATCGATGCGGATAACTCCCGATGTTCTTGCAAGTAAAGCTGCGCCTTTAGGAGTTCTTGCTTCAAATAATTCAACAACTCTTGGGAGACCACCAGCAAGGTCCTTTCCTGCGATACCGCCTGTATGGAATGTACGCATAGTTAGCTGCGTGCCAGGTTCTCCAATAGATTGTGCAGCTATTACACCTACGGCTTCTCCAACTTCTATGAACTCCCCTGTGGCCATTGACATTCCATAGCTTGCTACAGAAATCCCTGTTTCACTTTCGTCTGTCAAAGGCGTTAAGCAACGAACTCTTGAGATCTCAGGGTCATGAGCTAGAGCTTCCATCATTTCTTCGGAAACCATATTCGTTTTTTCAAACACAGTCCCGTCTGTAAGAGTTACGTCTTCAGCTAAAACTCGGCCATATAGTCGAGTTCGAAGATACGATCGCTTCTTTTCATCACCAGGATTTTGTGGATGAATTCCAACATAATTCCCAGCAGCGTCAACGTAGTAGTCTTCGGGATAGACATCATCAATCCAAGCTGAAGCTGGTTTCGCTCCATCGGCAAATGGATCATCAGTATTGATAATGACCTCTTGCGATACATCAACGAGTCGTCTTGTTAAATACCCTGAGTCAGCGGTTCGTAGCGCTGTATCAACTAGCCCCTTTCGTGCCCCTGGAGTAGCTATGTAATACTCAAGCATTGCTAGACCCTCGCGGAAATTGCTTTTTATTGGGCGAGGTATCATATCTCCTCTTGGGTTAGCCACCAGCCCTCGCATTCCAGCAATTTGCCGAACCTGCATCATGTTTCCACGAGCGCCAGAGCCAACCATCATATCAATGGGATTAAACGACTCTTCTTGAAGTCCTTTCTCCATATCATTTTTGACTTCTTCAGTAGCAAGAGACCAGATCTCTACTTCTTTTTGCCGCCTCTCACCATCTGTAATAATTCCCCTGCGGAACTGCTTTTCAACTTTCTCAGCTTCAGCTTCGTGCTTTTCCAGTATTGATTTCTTAGTCGACGGTGTTTTAACATCGTCAACTGAAACAGTCACGCCTGATTTCATCGCCCAGTGAAAACAAAGGTCTTTCAAGGCATCCAGACTTGTGGCCACGGTTGCTTTTTCAAATTCTCTTGCAAGTTGTTCTACAATGCCACCCATTTCTCGTTTAGTGACTTTTGTGTTTACCCATGGGAAATCTTCAGGTAATGCATGGTTAAA
>WTHU01000036.1:0-6097 GCA_011523005.1 Acidimicrobiales bacterium | reverse complement strand
GTTTAGTGACTTTTGTGTTTACCCATGGGAAATCTTCAGGTAATGCATGGTTAAATAGAACTCTTCCCGCTGTAGTTGCGAGATAGTCGACTTTTCCATCTTCATTTTCGACTGAGATTTGAGTTCGCGATGAGCGAAACTCTATTTGAGCATGAAGGCTTACTTCCCCTGCTTCGACAGCCCTCTCAACTTGATCTAATCTTCGAAAAACTGATCCTTCGCCTTTTGCGCCCTCAACATATTCAGTAAGGTAAAAGGCTCCAATTATCATATCTTGGGTCGGGACGGTGAGTGGGTTTCCATTAGCTGGAGAGAGGATATTGTGAGCAGATAGCATCAAAACTCTTGCTTCAGCTTGTGCTTCAGCAGATAGTGGTAAATGGACAGCCATCTGGTCACCGTCAAAGTCAGCGTTGAAGGCAGTACACACAAGTGGGTGTAGCTGAATTGCTTTCCCCTCAACCAGAACGGGTTCAAATGCTTGTATCCCAAGCCTATGGAGCGTGGGTGCCCTGTTAAGCAGGACTGGGTGTTCCTTGATCACTTCGTCAAGCACTGGCCAAACCGCTGGGCGCCTTCTTTCAACCATTCGTTTGGCTGACCTTATGTTAGGTGCCATGTTGTCATGGACAAGAGTTCGCATAACAAATGGCTTAAATAGTTCTAACGCCATTAGTTTCGGAAGCCCGCACTGATGCAGTTTCAAGGTAGGGCCAACAACGATGACTGAACGTCCTGAATAGTCTACGCGCTTCCCAAGAAGATTCTGCCGGAAGCGTCCTTGCTTTCCTTTGAGCATGTCTGACAAGGATTTAAGAGGTCTATTTCCTGGGCCCGTTACCGGCCTTCCTCGCCTGCCGTTATCAAAGAGTGCGTCGACTGCTTCTTGGAGCATTCGCTTTTCATTGTTTACGATGATCGCAGGTGCACCTAAGTCTAAAAGTCTCTTAAGTCGGTTATTTCTATTTATGACTCTTCTGTAAAGGTCATTAAGATCAGATGTTGCAAATCTTCCACCATCAAGTTGAACCATCGGGCGGAGTTCAGGAGGTATTACTGGAACGACGTCAAGAATCATAGCTCTTGGATCATTAACTCTGTTTCCACGATCATCCCTTCGGTTGAATGAAGAAACAATCTTCAACCGTTTGATTGCTTTTTGTTTTCTTTGCGCTGATAGAGGCTTTTGTCCTGCTGGTGGATCAATAGCTTCTCTCAGTTTTATTTCCTCTTCGTCAAAATCTAGTCGTTCAACGAGTTGTGCGATTGCGTCAGCGCCCATTCCGCCTTCAAAATAATCGCTGTACCGGTCGACAAGTTCTCTCCAAAGCATTTCATCTTCAATAATTTGACGAGGGAAAAGACCTTGGAACTCTTCGAATGCTCGTTCACACAGATCTGCTTCTGTTTCAGCATCTTCAATTATCAGCTCTTTATCTTTTTTAGCTTGCTTTTCTATTGCTTTGAGTTCTGCTTCGTTTCCTTCTTCATTTTCTAATGAAACTAGTTGTGCTTCAAGATCCTCTTCTAGTTCTTGAATTCTCTCATCCCGCTCTTTGAAAATAGCTTCTTTTTCTTCAAGCATTTCGGTTTCAAGGTCAGCAAGGGCTTCATCTCGCCCGTCAACATCAACCCAAGTGACGAGGCTCGCCGCAAAATAAATTACCTTTTCAAGCTGTTTAGCTTTCAATTCTTCACGTGGCTCAAGCCCCATTAAAAGATAAGCCAACCAAGACCTTGTTCCTCTTAGGTACCATATATGCACTGCAGGCGCAGCCAATTCAATATGACCCATTCTTTCTCTACGAACTTTTGATCGAGTTACTTCGACTCCACAGCGCTCACAGATTATCCCCTTGAATCGGATCCTTTTGTATTTTCCGCAAGCACATTCCCAGTCCTTTGTTGGACCAAAAATTTTCTCGCAGAAGAGTCCATCTTTCTCTGGTTTTAGCGTCCGGTAATTTATGGTTTCAGGTTTCTTAACCTCTCCATTGGACCAAGTGCGGATGGCATCAGCTGATGCTAGTCCTATTCGGAGTTGATCGAATTCATTTACATCTAACATTCTTATATCTCTCCTAAATTCTTATCGAATTCCGCTTGCACGAGCGGCTTCTCGGGCTGCATCTTCTTCATCTGATCCGCGTTCAGGGCGGGAGATGTCAATTCCAAGGCCATCACTGGTTCGGAAGACATCCTCATCTATTTCGCGCATCTCAACTTGATCCCCTTCAAGGTCTAGGACCTCAACGTTTAAGCAAAGTGACTGCATTTCTTTCACTAGAACTTTAAAGCTTTCGGGAATTCCAGGTTCTGGGATGTTTTGACCCATGACGATTGATTCGTAAACTTTTATTCGGCCTAGTACGTCGTCAGATTTCGTTGTTAGTAACTCTTGCAAGCAATAGGCAGCGCCATATGCTTCAAGTGCCCAAACTTCCATCTCACCGAATCGCTGTCCACCGAATTGAGCTTTACCACCAAGGGGTTGTTGAGTAATCATGCTGTATGGGCCAGTTGACCTAGCATGGATTTTGTCATCAACTAAGTGGTGTAGTTTGAGGACATACATGAAACCTGCCATTACAGGGTTATCAAATGGCAAACCACTCCGTCCATCATAAAGCTGCACTTTCCCATCAGATCCTATTAGCCTTTGACCATTATCTGACTCTGGGTTTAGGTTCTCAAAGATTTGTTGAATTGTTGGATGTTTTCCAGCTAGTTCTTCTTCGTCCCATTTTGCACCATCAAAAACTGGCGTGGCTAAAAATTTAGCTGGCTCAGTTCTAGGTCGTGTTTTTTTAGCAGTATTTGAAATCGGATCGTTTCCTACAGCATTGCCGTTTATTTCCCAACCCCATCGCGCTGCGTAACCAAGGTGAGCTTCGAGGACTTGTCCAATATTCATTCGCGAGGGTACGCCCAGAGGATTTAGAACAATATCTACTGGTGTTCCATCTTCCATGAAAGGCATATCTTCAACAGGAAGGACTGTGGATATGACACCTTTGTTACCATGTCGTCCGGCGAGCTTGTCTCCAACGCTGATTTTTCTCTTCTGCGCCACATAGACTCTGACAAGTTCATTTACTCCTGGTTGGAGTTCTGCACCGTGTTCTCCGTCACGGACAAACTTATCAACTGCGATAACAGTTCCTGTCTCCCCGTGGGGGACGATCAACGATGTATTTCTTACTTCTTTCGCTTTTTCACCAAAGATGGCTCTGAGAAGTCTTTCCTCAGGTGTTAATTCTGTTTCACCTTTAGGAGTAACTTTTCCAACTAGCACATCTCCAGGTCCGACTTCAGCTCCGATCCTGATGATGCCATCCTCATTTAAATCAGCGAGCATTTCCTCTGAAATATTAGGGATATCCCTTGTGATCTCTTCAGATCCAAGCTTTGTGTCTCTAGCATCAATTTCATGCTGGTGAATGTGGATTGAAGTGAGTACATCATCTTTTACTAAACGTTCGCTAACAATAATGGCATCCTCAAAGTTGTAACCTTTCCAAGGCATAAAAGCGACTAGAAGGTTCTTCCCGAGGGCTAGTTCACCAAGGTCAGTCGATGGCCCATCAGCGAGCACATCTCCTTTACGAATTCGGTCTCCCTCTCGTACTAATGGTTTTTGATTGATGCAAGTGTCTTGATTTGAACGCTGGAACTTTTTCAACTTGTAAGTTTTTCTGCCAAGTGTCTTTTCCGCTTCATATTCAACTGTGATTGAATTTCCAGTTATCTCTGCTATCGCTCCATTACCCTCTGCAATGATCATGTCTGCGGCATCAAAAGCTGCTCTTTGCTCTATTCCTGTCCCGATATATGGTGCTTCTGCCTGAAGTAGTGGCACTGCTTGACGTTGCATATTCGCCCCCATAAGTGCTCGGTTCGCATCATCGTGCTCGAGGAATGGTATTAACGCCGTTGCAACAGAGACGATTTGCCTTGGTGAGACATCCATAAGTTGAACTTCCTCGGGCGCAACATAAGATATTTCGGTTGTGGCTCCGAAAAAGACCTCCTGCTCAAGGGCAGTTTTTAATCCTTGAAGTGTTGCCGCTTGGGGCGACCTTCTAACTAGAACTCTGTCGCGCACGAAATTGCCCTTTGAATCGATAGGGGCATTGGCTTGAGCAACTACGTATTCTTCTTCTTCGTCTGCTGCTAAGTATCTGACCTCATCTGTAACGCGACCATTCTTTACAACACGATATGGGGACTCAATAAACCCGAAGTCGTTGACTTTTCCGTAACTTGCCAGAGCACCTATCAAACCAATGTTCGGGCCTTCTGGCGTTTCTATTGGGCACATTCGACCGTAGTGGCTGAAGTGAACATCTCTTACCTCAAAACCAGCTCGCTCTCTAGATAAGCCTCCCGGTCCGAGCGCCGATAGTCTTCTCCGGTGTGTAAGCCCTGATAAAGGGTTTACTTGATCCATAAACTGTGACAGTTGCGAAGTTCCGAAGAATTCCTTTATTGAGGCAACAACAGGTCGGATATTAATTAGAGATGTTGGAGTGATGCCTTCGACGTCTTGGGTTGTCATTCGTTCTCTTACAACCCTTTCCATTCTTGAAAGACCTATACGTACTTGATTTTGTATTAACTCTCCAACGCTTCGAATCCTTCTGTTAGCAAAGTGATCTTGATCGTCAAGCCTGTAGCCTGGCTCAAATTTCATGAGGTGCAAAAGATAGGTGCATGTAGCTATTACCTCGGATGGGCTAAGCACTGTTGCGTCCTCTGCAGGCCTTTCTAATTCAACGCCAAAGAGTTCTTCTATTTTGTCTATTTCTGGCCCAAGCTTTCTATTTAATTTATAGCGTCCTACTCTTGAGAGGTCGTATCTTCTACTTTCGAAAAAGGCGTTTCGGAAATAGTTACGTGCTGCATCAAGGTTTTGAGGCTCTCCTGGTCTTACTCGTTTGTAGATCTCAAGTAAGGCTTCTTCTTGAATATTCTCATCAGAAACCTTCTCAAGTTCTTTTAGGTATTGAGGCTCAAGAAAGTCGAAGTGTTTTACGAAGCTTGGGAGGAAATTCGGGTGATTCTCCTCATCAAACCCCAAAGCTCTCATTAGTGTAAAAATACTTAGCCTTCGCTTCCGTGCTATACGTGTTCCAGCAGTGGGGTCCTTACCTGGTTTTTGTTCTACATCAAACTCAATCCATTCGCCTCGGTATGGATGAATAGTTCCAGTTACTAATTGATTTCTGGATAAATTACGAAGACGGTAGCGTTCTCCTGGTTGAAAGATAACTCCGGGTGAGCGCACGAGTTGAGATACAACTACGCGCTCAGTTCCATTGATGACGAAAGTCCCGTCTTCGGTCATCTTCGGGAATTCACCGATAAACACAATTTGCTCTTTGAGTTCTCCGGTATCACGGTTTCCAAATCGTGCCCTGACAAGAATAGGAGAGGTGTAACTTATCTGGTTAGCTTTACATTCGGCAACGGTATATTTGGGCCCAGGATTTAGATCCTCGTCTCGAGGATCAAATTCAAGCTCAAGTTGAAGGGTTTCGGAGAAGTCAGTTATCGGGCTAATATCTTTAAAGGTTTCAGATAAACCTTCTTCTAGAAACCAGTTGTATGATTCTCTTTGGACTGCGATTAGGTCTGGAAGTTCCAGTACTTCTTCAAGATTTGCAAATGAATAACGGTTACGGATTGAAGACAAGAATGCTCCTTGGTCTTAGAAAGGGTTGATGGTCTGTTTAGCGTTTGTTTACGCTTTTCTCGTTTAGAGCAGTGAGATAGCTACTCCTCCAGGTTCATTGGGTACGCGCAGGACACAACATCGGTTGTAACCTGACAGTGGGCAGAAATATAAGTCTATGGCTTATTTCGACAAACACAAAGCGAATTTTGTCCAAATTTAATCTCAGGACGTCTTTATCGCTTATTTTTTTGCCCAATTTTCAAAAAAGCTAATGCTTTTTGAAAATTACGCGTCACCCAAAGGATTTTATTGAAGTTCTACAGAAGCTCCAGCTGCTTCCAAAGCTTCCTTGGCTTTCTCGGCATCTTCCTTAGAAGCACCTTCTAGCACTGCTTTGGGAGCTGACTCTACGAGTTCTTT
>WTHU01000183.1:1289-9836 GCA_011523005.1 Acidimicrobiales bacterium | reverse complement strand
ACGATACAATTCTTTCTCTCATCAGCCAATAGCGCTTATTCGTTATCTTGTTTTTAACCCGGTAAAGCGAACATACAAAAGACCCAGTGTGGGCGCTGAGGGACTCGAACCCCCGACCCTCTCGGTGTAAACGAGATGCTCTAGCCAACTGAGCTAAGCGCCCTTCAGTTAGATAGCACTCTAACCGGTAAAGACTATATTTTGCGATAAGAAGAGAAGAATTGCTGAAGATTCTTACCAATAGGATTCGACAAGAATTCATAAACGCTATTCGGTGACTATCGGCATTGAGAGGCCTTCTACAATATGCGTGTTTGGAAGTTTTAAGAGATTTTCGGGCGTTAAATAAATCTTCGCGTTGCGTGAGCCACCTCCAATAATCACTTTTGGTGCCTCCATCACTAAGTTATCTATCCAGATCGGGAGGTCTTCAGGTAAACCAAAAGGTGTCACCCCTCCGATTTCCATTCCGGTCAGTTCTTTCGTTATGTCAGCACTGGCAAAGGATGCTTTTCGTGTCCCAAGCCGTTTACGCGCAACTTTGTTTACGTTAATTCTTGTCGTAGCTAAGACAAGGCAAAGAGCATAAACAGGTGGGTCAGCTTTACCTTCGAGCAGTATTGCGTTCGCAGATTCTTTAGGTAGATAACCATAGCGGTTACAGAATGCTGCGGTGTCAGCAAATGACGGGTCGCAATCAATGATCTCATAACTAGCTTCGACGTCGTTCAAGGACTGCATAACGTTCGTATCCACTCAATCACCTCCGGTTCTACCATACACACTTTACTGTTCTCCTCAGTTAGTGGTTGTTCGGTTTAGAAGCTGAGGTCATATACTTGCCCAATGGCACAGGTAGAGAATTGGGATCAGGCGAAAAACGAAATGCGAGATGCTGTAGAGAAGCTTTTCATTCCTATCAAACTGGTTGATGATAATGATGACCCGTCGATTCCAGCTATTTTTGCACTCGTCGGCTTTGGACTTTTCGCTGCGTCTGCATATTTGTGGGACCAGCATTGGTCATTGCTGTTTGTGTTTTTAATTGTGGTTTATCTGCTAGCGACGAAGACTGTTTTAGGGAAATTTGTCTTTTACTTTTTAAAGTCTGTTATGTGGTTTCCTATCATTGCTGGGATGCTGTTTTACCATGTGTGCATTGCCATTCCACTGTTTAAGTTTCGTTCGAGATCTACAAAATAATCTGCTTTATTTGTCCCACCCGACTGTTATTTTTATTAGTGAAGACGGCGAAAAGCGGAGGGATTTATGAGTAATCTGATCAGCGTTGAGAAAAGAGTTGGAAAGTTCTTGGGGGGGCGTTGGAAAGCATCTAGAGGGGAAGAGGACCATAGTTGGATAGTGGATTATGAAGGTGTGGACCTATACTTTCGCATTCGTGAAATTGAGTGGTTCACCGATGATTGGGATAGCATCGTCGTCGTTGAAATTTCGAGCATTATCTTATTTGATGTTCCTTGCTCAGACGAACTCTTTGAACACTTAGCGAGAACGAACGGGGATTCACTTTTCGGAGCAATCTTTGCTACATCATCGTCATGGAGTGAACGTGAAGGGTTTTGTGATCTGATCCTAAATCATCGCTTGATGGGAAATCATCTTGATCCTGATGAGTTGAATTTAGCTATCGTTGCTATAGGTGTTGTTGTCGATGAGTTCAGGAAAGAGTACCACGAGTCGTTTGGTGGAATTCCCGTGATCGATGTTGATATATTCGGCGACGAAGACCAGGACGAAAGCTAATTTGCCTTTGTTTTTTCTACAACGCTTTCGCCAAATTCTTGCAATTGTTCCATTCCACTCGGCCCTCCAAAGATAAAGCCTGGAACCATGATCCGCCCAACTCCCGCTTCTCGCATCTTTTCAACGCCTTCAATTCTGTCACCTTCACCAAAGACTGAGAAGTGTGCATTAATTTCAATTTCTGCAGGGTCACGGTCGTTGTCTTCGGCTGCTTGCCGCACGTCAGTTATAAGTTTTTGGAGCTCTGCAAAGTCTCCTGTTCCTGGATAGTACCCATCGGCAAGCTTTGCTGCTCTCCTTATCGCTGCTGGCGTATCTCCACCCACCAGAATCGGAATTTTCTCTTGCTTTGGTCGCGGTGTGCAAGTGAGCGGATCAAAGTCAACGAATTCTCCATGAAATTCGATATCGGTTCCGGACCAGACTGCGTGGAGCGCTTCAACATATTCATCTGTTCTTGCGCCTCTTCGCTCCCATGGGACGCCTAAAGCTTCAAATTCTTCTTTCAGCCAACCTACGCCTATTCCTAGCTCGACTTTCCCATTAGTGAGATGGTCAAGCGTCGCTATTTCCTTTGCCAGTATCAAGGGATTTCGTTGTGGCAGTATCAAAATACATGTGCCTAATCTGAGGCTAGGTGCCGCCGCGGAAACGTATGCTAACCAGATTAGAGGGTCAGGTATCCACGTATCTTTGGTAGCCGGTACCTTGCCATCCGCCGTGTACGGATATTTGGATTCGATTGATGATGGGAAGATGACATGTTCCCCTCCCCACACTGATTCAAATCCGACTTGTTCAGCGAGTTTGCAAATTTCAACTGCGCTGTTTCCTTCTGTTCCGATGCTGCTAGCGAATGCTAAACCGAATTTCATTTATTTCCCCGTCTCGTTGCGTTGTTTTAACTTAGCTGATGGTGGCTTCATAATAAGAATTGGAGTGCTCTTTACATATTCTGCGTAGCTTGGGTCTCCGCTCCATTGTTTATCGGCCCGCCGTTCAAGAATTGGGATACCGCTAATTTTGGTAAGTAAGACTATGACGAATATCGGCGAAATCAATGCAACCCATCTCCACCCTGAAAGAACTGGGAGACCCATCACTGCTATCCCGATCCAAAGCAAGATCTCTCCGAAGTAATTAGGGTGTCGTGACCATGCCCATAAACCAGTGCTGATGAATTTGCCTTCATTTCTACTGTCACGTCGGAAGGTTTTCTTTTGTTGATCAGCCACGACTTCAATCGCAAATCCGATTACCCAAAGACATATCCCAATAACAGCAAACGCACCGAAACTTTCAGGTTCTTGCGTTGTAAGAATAACAAGTGCGCCAGCAAGATTCATTAAAACCCAAAGCCCTTGGAGTGACCACCACGAGAGAAATGGAATGAAACGATGCTTTACGCTATCAAAACGGCTATCCCCACCAGTTTGTTTTGCACGCATAAACAGAAATGAGCCCAAACGAACAGCCCATATCAACACCATCGCAGCAACGATGAATGATCGTGCATCACGTTCGTTACTTGCAGCTAATGCATAAACAATCAGCGTAATTGTTGTTATTGACCCTGTGAGGTCAAAGTAGTGTTCCGTTCTGGCTATAAACGAAGGCACGAATATGACGTAATTGATCGCATACGCAAGGATTGCGCAGATTGCGAGAATAGGCATTCCGTTGATTTCCGTACTTCCCGAACTAAGCGCCAATGTAAGAAGAAATCCTAACGATGTTGATAACGAAAGGCTTATGACTGAAATGCGAAGTTGTTTATCCATGTCGCTAGAGTAGCCTCATTGAAGACCTTCGTAATGTTAGAGTACGAGAGTATCCAAAAAAAGTTCATCACAGAATTGGAGATACGATGATTATTATTACTGCAACTTTTGTTTTAGCGAACCCTGAGTCAAGACCGGAGGCTGTTGCGAAGGCTATCCCACTCCAGCAAGCTACGAGAGATGGAGAACCTGGTTGCGAAGCGTATGTGTTCTCTCCCGACCCGGCTGAGGAAAATAAGGTAGCGGTATATGAGCTTTGGGAGGATAGAGATAGCCTTCATGCTCATTTTGACCACGAAAATTACTTCAATATGGGCTCAATGTTTGGAGAGATTGGTTTAGCAGGAGCTGAAAGCAAAAAGTGGAGAGTGACCGCTTGTGAACCTGTCTACGATGAAACACCTCGCGCAAGAGCTGATTTCTTTTCTGAGGATGAACAAGCTCCTGAAGATCCGATAATCGTTGCAGGCTATATTGACCTTCACGATCCATCTGAAAGAGACGATCTCCTTGCAGAGTCAAGTTCATTGCAACTTGCTACAAGGAATGAAGAGCCTGGGTGTCAGATGTATGTGTTTTCAGCAGACCCCTGCAGAGATGAACGTATTGCAGTTGTTGAAATTTGGGACAACTATGATTCGCTTCACCAGCATTTTGATCACGAAAATTATTTCAATATGGGAAATCTTATTAGGAGCACGTCGGGTAGAGATTCCAATCATCGGAAGTTCAGATGTGATCTGAGCGAGCCTGTGTACGATGAGAATCGTCGTGCTCGAGCTGATTTTTTTACTCTTGAACAGTAGAGAGAGTGCTTGCAAAGGTTTCTACTGTTCTTTGAATATTTGTTAATTTATCTAATCCAAAGAGACCGATTCGAAATGTGGAGAAGTCCTCAGGCTCTCCACATTTAAGTGGCACACCGCCAGCAATTTGCATTCCGGCTTGGGAGAATTTTGCCCCAGATTTGATCGCAGGGTCATTTGTATATGAGACGATAACTCCTGGCGATTTATAGCCATCTGCTGCGACAGACTTGTAACCATGTTCTTCGAGAACTGCGCGTATTTTGTTGCCAAGCTCTATTTGTGCTTCCTTCATTGCCTCAAATCCCAGGCTTTGTGTTTCTTTCATTACATTCCGGAAAGTCTTTAACCCGTCTGTGGGCATTGTTGCGTGGTAGGCATGCCCACCATTTTCGTAGGCTTCCATGATTTCTCGCCATTTTTTTAGATCACATGCGAAGCTTGAACTTTCGGTGCTTCGTAGCATGTCCAATGCTCGTTGACTCATCATCACCAGTGCGCAACATGGTGTTCCGCTCCAACCCTTTTGAGGGGCGCTTACGATGACATCCACACCAGTTTTTTTCATATCAACCCATAGGGCTCCTGATGCAATGCAGTCAAGGACCATGATCCCCCCGCTTTGGTGGGTAGCATCAGCAACTTGAGTAATGTAACTATCGGGCAAAAGCATTCCAGCTGAGGTTTCCACATGTGGCGCGAAAACGACCTTAGGTTTTTCTTCATGTATCTTCGTGAGCACCAAGTCAAGATCAGGTGGAGCGAAGGGAGCTTGCTCCTCATCTCTCACAGGATTCGCCATTGACACTGTGTGGGATGATGCGATGGAGCCCATTTCAAGGATCTGGGTCCATCGATAACTAAACCAGCCGTTGCGGATAACCATCACATTTTGATTTGTCGCAAATTGTCGGGCTACTGCTTCCATTCCAAAAGTTCCGCTTCCGGGAACTACTGCAACAGCATCAGCGTTGTAAACTTCTTTAAGAGTCAATGAAATATCAGTCATAACTTCTCGGAAGCTCAAAGACATGTGATTCACTGATCTATCCGTATAAACGACTGAGTATTCAACTAAACCGTTTGGGTCAACATCTGGCAATAATCCCGGCACCTTTATTCTCCTGTTCGCTTTAGTAAATAGTAATACTTCAA
Source organism: Acidimicrobiales bacterium (assembly GCA_011523005.1). Taxonomy (GTDB): domain Bacteria; phylum Actinomycetota; class Acidimicrobiia; order Acidimicrobiales; family UBA8592; genus UBA8592. The sequence goes on along the minus strand of WTHU01000183.1, from coordinate 4,330 downwards.
ATTGTTGGAAGTGAAGTCCTCAGTAGTAATGGTCCGTACCATCAGCGTTCTAGAAAAGTTAATTTTAAAGCAATTGTTATGTTAATTGAGGGAACTCTTGTTTGACTAGCTTCTCGCTTAGGGACCAGAGGGCTTCCGCTGTATCTCTATTGAAGATGTAGGGAAGGTATCCGGATTCACTTGGATTTCCGCCTTCCACACCTACCTGACAATCCCCGAGATAAGCTCCATTATTTTCCGAAAGGTCTTCAGTTACGGAAGCCCACACCTGAGTTGCTGCCCCTGCTTCCACTGATTTGAATGGTAGAGCACCGGTCTCCTTCGCCTCAGTGGAAGACGTTGCTCTAGATTTCACTCGCTCAGTCATCTCATTCATTAATTCAGGAGTGAGGTGTCTACCGAGCTCTGTCATAATGACTCCTGGATGGACTGCGAAACTCTGTATGCGATCTCCATATCGTCGAACTATTTCCTGAGTGAAATGAATATTTGCACTCTTGCTACGACCGTATGATTCCCATGCGTTATATTCACTCTTCTCAAAGTTGTGGTCATCCAGATTGACGTCTGAGTGGGTATGACCTGCTGATGACAAATTCACAATTCGAGGATTAGCTCCAGCTAGGATCGCTGGCATTAGTAGGTTTGTTAAAAGAAAATGACCTATATGGTTTGTCCCAAACTGCATTTCAATACCGTCAGCAGTCTTCCCAAATGGGCAGACCATAACTCCCGCATTGTTAATGAGAACATCAATAGTTTTTCCGGTAGCCAAAAATCCTTGAGCATAATCCCTGATTGATTGCTGATCAGAAAGATCCGCTATTCCAGTTTTCAAAACTGCTGATGGGTTAGTGGACTTAATCCGTTCAATTGCTTTATCAAGTTTGCTTTGGTTACGGGCTAACATTGTCACTGTGGCGCCTGCCTGCGCCAGAGCTCTAGAACTTTCTTCGCCCAAACCGCTTGAGGCTCCCGTGATCATGAAGTGGCGACCGGTTAAGTCATGATCAAGTAGCACTTCATCCGTCGTCGTCTCTGGTCCATATGATGTCATTGTTTCCCCCTCTGTTGAGGCTATTAGATCGTCGGAATGAATCAAATCAAGACAGTCTTTGATTCCAGCTTTTTCTATCTTGAGGCTACATTGTTACCATGCAACGAACCTCAATTAATGATCTGGTCGCAAAAGCAAAATCTGAGATAGAGGAGCTATCTGTAGAGGAAGTCAAAGGCGAGATGTCGGAAGGCACTGTGACTTTAGTTGACATTCGTGACTTTCGTGAGCGTCTACTTGAAGGAACTATCCCTGGTGCTGTTTCGGCCCCCAGAGGAATGATTGAGTGGTGGTTTGACCCCGATAGCCCCTACCACAAAGAAGAATTTACGTTTGATAGTCGTTACGTTCTCTTTTGCTCACTTGGTTGGCGATCGGCTTTAGCGACATCCGCATTGAAGGATTTAGGATTCAAAAATGTTGCTCACCTCAAGCAAGGCTTTACAGGATGGGTTAACGCCAACCAAACAGTTGAAAAGGTCACCTCGGGTGAAAAGTGGTTCAATAACCACAATGACGTAAAGTCTTCCCTTGAGATATCGAAAGAATAGCTCTATTCATATGCGCTTTGAAGACACTAAATTTGCGTGCATTGATTTTGAAACTACGGGCTTTTCTCCCAAGTCAAGTAGAGCAATTGAGTTAGCCATAGTTGGTGTTCAACACGGAGAAATTGGCGACAGTTGGACTTCATTATTGAATCCAGGTCCTGACTGTGACATGGGCGCAGAACATATCCATGGAATTAACAGCAATTGGGTTTCAGATGCTCCAACGTTTAGTGACGTCGCTGGCGATATTTACGCCCGATTGGATGGAAGTGTCATTGTCGCCCATAACGTAAGTTTCGACCTCGGCTTTCTTTACGCTGAGATGGACAGATGTGGATGCCTCCCTCGAGGGCTACTGTTTCCAAATTGGGATAGTAGGAAAGCTTCGGTTTATGCACCGATCACTCCGCCAACTAGAAAGTTAAGTGATGTCGCAGATGCATTTGGCATTGACATTGCCAACGCCCATCAGGCTTTGGACGATACATATGCAGTGGCGGAAATCGTTGCCGCCATTACCCCTCTCGTGGGTGATGATATCTTATTTGATAATGTATTTTCCTCGCCGGGTCAGCCTGAGCCTAGTGGACTTTTCAAACTGCGCCCTCGTTAAGGGTATAACTTGGGATTCATTTCGCTGCTGACAGTTTCGCCTGGTTGGCGTCCCCCTAACCAAAGCTTTAAATCAAATTCTTGCATGGGTGTAGGGTCTAATATTTCTGCGCCATCTGCTACATAAATAACGGTGAGAACTGGTCGAGTCTCCTTAGTCGGGTTGGGCTTGGCGCTATGAAGAGTAAAGCCTGAATGGAAAGTTGCGTCACCTAGCGCCATAGCACCGTGCGTAAATGGAATATGGTCATTGCTATCAATCCATTTCTGAATTTTGTCATGACTTGCGTCAGATATCCCCCCAGCACCAAACTCCCCCATTTCATGCGATCCTGAGACGAAATACATTGATCCCACTTCGCGCGTTATTTCAGCGAGAGGAAGCCACATTGTAACTGTGCTACCTGGTTCCAATGGCCAATAAGTTTGGTCTTGGTGCCATGGCGTGTGACCACCACCGGGCTCTTTGAAAAGGGTTTGGTCATGGTAAATTCTCACGCTCTCTACTCCAAGCAAACGTGATGCTGCATGCGCAAAGCGCTTGGCAAAAACAATTTCCTTGCACAACATGCTCTTCTGCCAAACATTATGCACCTGCAGAAAAGCTTTTCCATATGTTTCGCGCTCCTCTATTGGCCGCTTTTCGTATCGCCAAGATTCTGAAATCTCTTCAATTATTGGGCGATAACTTAACACTGTTTCTGCATCAATTAAGTTCCGAATACATACGTGGCCATCTCTTTCGTACTCTTGCACGATTTCTGGTGTGACTGCCGGTGATGGTTCGTTAAGGTGAGCCTTTGCCATGAGGGCAGTCTAAC
>WTHU01000183.1:0-1189 GCA_011523005.1 Acidimicrobiales bacterium | reverse complement strand
TCAACATTTTCACCATATGGCGAATCAACCAGTAATACCGTTGGGGTCGGCTCTGGTGTTGGTATCACAGCAGGAACTAAATCCTCAACCGCCAAGACAACCGAAGGTGGAATCGGGGTTGGAGTCGGAGTAGATTCTAAAGTCACTTTCGGTTCGTAGAAGCGTCCAGAAGCAATGACCTGATCTCCCCCACCACCACAACCAGTGTTGCAAAAAGCTAGAAGCATAAAAGATACGGCAGACAGAATTTTCTTCTTAGTACTAAATTTGATCATTTTTCCTCGGTTTATTCGGCTATGAAAGCAGATATGAGATCCGCATTCTCGAAATGCCAATCTTCCCTAACCATCCCATTAGGTTTTAGAGTGCCCGAGCTACATTCAATTACCTCAGGGTCTCCCCACCATTCAGGATCTTTCAAAACAGTGCATCCAGGGGTTAACCCGAAAAGCATCGATCTTTTAATAGGAACTACAGTTACTGATTGTTCGCACAACCCACTTACTTCTCCATTTCGTACTTTCTCTGCATAGGCAAGGTGAGCAATTGGCTCTTCCAGATAAGTAAAATAATTTGCTTCTTCATCATAACAACCCACTATTTCATGGGTCCACCTTCTGGAATTTGCTGTCAAATCTGTGGCCATACCTGCAACATGCATTGATTCGTCGGGATGCAAAGCAACAGAAGGTCCAAATCTTTCGGAAGTGTAATAATCTAATTGGTCGTAATAATTACGGAATGCGCTTCTGACTTCAAAAACTACCCCTTCATTCTCAGCAGCGCGACACATCTCGTCATATCTATCAATATGTTCTTGAACTCCTTCAACATCTTTACCATAAATGGTTAGTGGCGAGCACTCAGAGACCACCAGCCCAGTTGGTCTTTCTCCAGAAAATCCCATATACCCAATAGAAATTGTTGGTACGGGAATCTGTGTCGGAGTAGGAACAACTGTAGGAGTTGGTATTAACGTTGGCCTTGCTGTGGGTACCGATTGTATTGTTGGCATTTCATTCTCATTACCCACATCAATTACGGGTTCAGCAGTAACCAAATAAGCCTTTTCCGAATTAGATTGTGAACACCCAGCAATGAGGGAAATAGAGATCAGAGCTATATTTAGAAACTTTTTTGAGATAGTAGTTCTTTGTTCCGGATTCATAATGTTAGTGTCTGTGAATGC
>WTHU01000131.1 GCA_011523005.1 Acidimicrobiales bacterium | reverse complement strand
CTTTTGCCCTTCATTGGGTCAGTCCTTGGGCTCTAACCATACATCGGGTTGATTCACGAGGGAAACACCTGTGGCCCGCCTGTGTCTGATGAAACCTCGAACCCAGACGCTGACCTAAGGAGTCGTCTGCACGCCATGGAAACTAAGGTTAGGCGCATGCGAGATAATCGCAATAGTCACAATGAGAATGCTCGAAGGGCTGCGGATTCTCGTAATGCTGTGCAAGAACAAGCGAAAGGCCTACGCGATTCTATTGACGAAATGAAGGCTAAACAAAAAGAAATCAGGGATCAAGCAAGAGTTCACAAGGCGAGGAGAGATGAAATTCAAGGGCATATCAGAGAAATGATTGCTAAGAAAAGAGGTCGTAGGGACGATGAAAGAGGGTCTAAATCAGTAGTTATCGAATTGTCCGAAACCGAGGGACAAATCGAAAAGATTGAGAGGCGCTTGGAGACTGATGGTAGATTGAAACTGGAAGATGAAAACAAACTCCTAAAGGAATTAAAGAAATTAATTGGAAAGAGAAATGAGTTACTTCCTGCAGTCAAAGAATATCAATCAATTACCATAGATCTTGGAGATATGGATGAGTCGATTAGCCGTCTTAAGGCTGAAGCAGATTTAGAGCATCAAGCGATGGTTGACTGTCATAAGAAAGGAGACGAAATATGGGAGGAGATCAAGCCTTTATTTGAGGAAAGAGATTTCCTAAGGGCCGAAGGTGACAGGCTACACAACATATTCGTCGAGGCTAAAGCAGCAGCGGATGAAGTCCATAATGAAATGAAAGTATTGCTTGATCAAGTAAATGAAATTCGCGACTCAATAAAAGCCGCCAGGGAAGAGCGAGAAAAGACAATACGCGATCATAATCAGTCAGTCAGAGACGCCATTAGATCGCCTTCTGAAAGCGAAGAATTAGCAGGTTCATTGGAAGAAATGCTGATGGAAAGTGGTACATTGACTCTTGGTGGCACAGGGGCAGAAGATGAGCCGGATAACCGAGCTAATAAATCAAGAAAATCAAAGAAGCGTAGGCTAGGGACAACTAGGGGAAAGTTGTGAACTTACCAACCTCTTTCCTCTAGACGCACATCCAAAGTTTCGATTTCTAATCCAGGCATTGGCTCACCAATCATCGCACTGGCTTCAGCTACGACGGACGGATCCTCATAGTGATGGGTCGCTAGAACTATTGCTTCGGCGGTCTGTATTGGGTCGGAACTCTTGAAAATTCCTGAGCCAACAAAAATTCCATCCATTCCATGCCTCATCATAAGGGCTGCATCAGCAGGAGTAGATATCCCTCCAGCCGAGAATGTCACAACAGGCAATCTGCCAAGTTTTGCAACCTCTTCTAGTACCGAAGAAACTTCTGCCCTAACCTCTTCCATTGTTCCAAATGGAGTGGAATCTGGATCTAGGTTGAAGGATGAGACTTTGTTAACTCTCTGAAATCCTTGCATAATTATGTCAACCATTTCACTGCGACCTTCTTCTCCAATAGATTGAGCGTGAGCGATTTCATTTGCTACCAATCTAGCGTGTTGCACGGCACTTACTACATTTCCAGTTCCTGCTTCACCTTTGGTTCGCATCATTGCAGCGCCTTCTGCGACCCTTCTTACTGCCTCTCCTAAGTTAGTGCAGCCACAAACGAACGGCACGGTATAGTTGTTTTTTGCTATGTGGTAGAAGGGGTCAGCGGGAGTTAAAACCTCAGATTCATCTATCATATCTGCGCCTAATGCTTCAAGCACCCTTGCTTCTTCATCATGACCAATTCTTGCCTTGGCCATTACAGGTATTGAGGTAGTTTCGATAATTTCCTTTATCATATCGGGGTGACTCATGCGAGCAACTCCTCCACTGGCTCTTATGTCAGCAGGTACTCTCTCCAAGGCCATTACAGACACAGCCCCAGCGTCTTCTGCAATGTGAGCCTCTTCTGCGTTAACAACATCCATGATGACTCCGCCTTCTTGCATCTTGGCGAAGCCACGCTTGAGCAATTCTGTGCCATGCCGCATTTGACCTAAGTCAACCCTCTGTGTCATAGACTAGCCTGTCGGCTTCTCTTCATCAATCTATGTTTGAGTTCACGAGAACGAGAAACTTCAGTCAGCGAGTACTGGTGAATCTCCGGTCGCTATTTCTAATTCAAGACTTTCAGTCTCGTTACGCTCGATCCATTCCATTTCTTCGTCTGGTACATCAGTGTCTGCAAATATAGCTTCGACTGGGCACTCTGCCACACATGCAGCACAATCGATGCACTCATCGGGATCGATTACCAAGTAGGTGTCCGCTTCTTTGAAAGCTTCAACCGGGCAAACTGCTACACAATCTTGGTATTTGTGTCCTACACAGGCGCTTGTTACTACATGGGTCATTCTATCACTTGTTACCGCGTCAGAGAGGATGCATAAGAATCCTTGTCCTATTTCAGGGTATGTTGGCGGGAAAAATTAGCCGAACAATCAAACGGATTTCTTTATCAATTCTAACAGAACTTCGCGCGGGTCCTGCCCTGGGTATGACTCTATTTTGAAGCGTCCTTTTACCGCAGATTTTCTATCTACACCCTCGGCCAATCGTATATTCCCTGCGACAAATGAGGAAAGTGACAGACGTATATGGAAAACTTTGTCTTCATCAATTTGCGAATCAAGGCCATTCTCCAT
>WTHU01000121.1 GCA_011523005.1 Acidimicrobiales bacterium | reverse complement strand
CTTGTGGTCAGCCTCATAAACATGAACCCTTTGCGCCTATGCCACAAGGCTTTAGGCACGTGGAAAGAGGCGATATTGAAGCTCTCAATGATGCTATTGACGAAACGACTGCAGCCATTCACCTAGAACCAATCCTCGGTGAAGGGGGAGTCTGGCCGCATACTTCTGAGTATCTACTAAAGGCACAAGAACTATCCAGAGATCGTGGTTTGTTATTTATGGTTGATGAAGTTCAAAGCGGTTTATGTAGGACAGGGAAGTGGTTCGCATTCCAACACCATGGCTTGAACCCGGACGTCGTCTGCATAGCGAAAGCACTAGGAAACGGTTTTCCTATCGGAGCAGTTTGGGTGAAGCGAGAATTAGCCGCATCATTTGAAGCAGGCGACCATGGAAGCACTTACGGAGGTAATCCTCTAGGAACAGCTGTGGCGCGTAAAGTCCTTGAAATCATGAAGAGAGACAGCTGCAACACGATGGCTCTGTTAATTGAAGATAAGATCCGGACAAGCATGACAGAATTGCCACAAGTGGTTTCTATACGTGGGAACGGCGCAATGCTTGCAATTGAGCTCGACAAAGCAATCAGTAAAGAAGTAGCTACAAAAGCATCCATGAACGGTTTACTAATCAATCCCATTACTCCAACGGCTTTACGACTAACACCACCGCTCACAACATCTGATGATCAGATAGAAGAGGGAATAGAAATATTGAAAGGAATACTCAATGCCTAGGCATCTTCTTGAAATCGATGACCTCAGTACAACAGAGTTAAATAAGGTCCTCTCTCTCTCAACTCAAAACTCCGAAGAAATACTTTTAGGTAAAGGCGCTGCTTTGCTTTTTGAAAAGCCTTCGAACCGAACACGCAATTCAATGGAAATGGCAATAGTGCAACTTGGTGGACACCCAGTGACAATTAGGCCCGATGAAGTGGGAATTGGAAAGAGGGAAAGCACCGGAGACGTCGCAAAAACACTTTCTTGTTACCACGCACTTATAGGCGCAAGGGTATTTGATCATAAAACAGTCGCTGAGCTTTCATCGTATTCTTTGGTTCCAGTAATCAACATGCTTTCTGATGAAGCTCATCCGCTTCAGGCGTTAGCTGACCTACTGACAATTAAACAAGAATTTGAACAACTTGAAGGGCTCAAAATTGCTTATATTGGTGACTCAAACAATGTAGCCCGCTCGCTTGCTATAGGCTCGCTCATGGCAGGCGTGGAATTCAGAGTCGCATCGCCGAAAGGTTATGAATTCTCTACGGTCAATCTTCAGAGAATTCAATCCGTTGGCGGTCAAATTCTGCAAACTAGTGAACCTGAGAGTGCCATAGAGGGTGCGAATATAATCTACACAGATGTTTGGACATCAATGGGTCAAGAAAAGGAAAGCGAAACTCGACTCAAGGACTTCAACGGATTCACGGTCACAATGGAAATGCTCGCATTAGCTGATCCAGAATCGATTTTTTTGCATTGTTTACCGGCTCACCCGAATGAAGAAGTCACACAAGAGGTTCTTGATAGCTCACACAGCAGAATATGGAAGCAGGCTGAGAACAGAATGCATTCCGCAAGGGGGGCAATAGCCTTCCTTCTCAGTAATGAGGCGGTTTAGTATGAAAAAGCAACGCCAGCACTTAATAACGCAATTGCTTGCTGAAAACTTTGTGAGTTCACAGGAACAACTGATTTCTCTTCTAAAAGATCATGAAATAAACGCAACGCAAGCGACAGTATCCAGAGATTTAGATGAACTGGGGTCAGTTATGGTAAGGGTCAGTGGCGGTGCAATGGTCTATGCAATTCCTGAACTCCCTAGCGAGAGGCATGTTCATGAAAACCATCTGAAACGTGTCTTGGGCGAGTGGGTCGTTGAAATAGGAGTCTCAGGTAACATCGTAATGTTGAGGACGCCTCCGGGTTCAGCTCATGTAGTCGCCTCTGCGTTGGACAGAGCTGGATTAGAATCTGTCCTCGGAACTGTCGCTGGGGATGATACTGTCATGGTGGTGGCTAGCAATACCTGCTCAGGGCAAGACTTATCTGAATCGCTAAAGGAACTATCGGGATTAGAGCAATAAAGGAAAATCATGAACATTACAAAAGTAGTTCTGGCTTACTCAGGCGGATTAGACACATCAATTATCCTCAGATGGTTGCAAGAAACTTATAACTGTGAGGTAGTTACCTTCACGGCTGATATTGGCCAAGGTGAAGAAGTAGAGCCAGCTCGTGCCAAGGCACTCGCAATGGGAATTCCAGATAGTGCAATATTTATTGAAGATCTTCAAGAGGAATTTGTTGCGGATTACGTGTTTCCAATGTTTAGAGCGAATGCAATTTATGAAGGGGAGTATCTCCTTGGAACTTCCATCGCTCGACCCCTGATAGCAAAGAGACTTGTTGAAATAGCCCAAGAGACAAATGCAGATGCCATTAGTCATGGTGCAACCGGCAAAGGCAATGACCAAGTGCGTTTCGAACTAGGCGCCTATGCCCTCAACCCTAATATTCATGTCATCGCTCCATGGAGGGAGTGGTCCCTTGGGTCGCGTGAATCCTTAATGAATTATGCAAAAGAGCATGAAATACCGGTTGAAATGAAGAGGGGGAAAGAGTCACCTTTCTCGATGGATGCAAACCTCCTCCACATATCGTATGAAGGGGGCCCACTAGAGGACCCGTGGACTCAACCTCCGGAAGAAATGTGGAGATGGTCTGTGAGCCCTGAGGCGGCTCCGAACGAGGCTACTTTCCTTGAATTGGAATACGAACGTGGAGACATTGTTGCAATCAATGGACAACAAATGAGCCCTGCGAAAGTTCTTCAAACCCTCAACCAAGTAGCTGGAGCTAATGGGATAGGGCGGTTAGACATTGTAGAGAACCGCTACGTCGGTATGAAATCTCGCGGAGCATATGAAACTCCGGGCGGAACTGTGATGCTTAAGGCGCACAGAGCGATTGAAAGCCTCACCCTCGATCGCGAAGTTGCGCACTTGAAAGATGAATTAATGCCGAAATACGCAAGTTTGATTTACAACGGGTTTTGGTGGAGTCCCGAGAGAGAAATGCTCCAAGTGGCGATAGACCACACCCAACAGCAAGTGAATGGAGATGTGAGAGTCAAACTTTTCAAAGGAAATGTGGAAATTGTGGGGAGGCGAAGCTCGCACTCCCTTTTTGATGAAAAGATAGCAACTTTTGAAGAGGATGATGGAGCCTATAATCAAGCTGACGCTGAAGGTTTCATTAAGCTGAACGCGCTGAGGCTTAGAACTCTCGCATCAAAGAGAGCTAAAGGCATATAAGGACCGGAGATGCAGAATGACTGATGGTGACAACTCAAAAGGGCTTCCACTTTGGCACGGAAGACTTAACGTGTCCTCCGCAGATGTTTTGAGAAACCTCAACTCAAGCATTGGATTTGATATTCGTCTTTATAGCGAGGACATAACTGCTTCTAAAGCTCACGCAAAAATGTTAATGGCAATAGGTGTCTACAGTGAATCTGAGTTAAGCGCAGTCTTGAATGGGCTTGAAAAAGTTGAGGAGGAAATTGAAAGCGGGAGTATTAATATCTTGCCATCAGATGAAGATATTCATACTCTTGTTGAGCGGCGGTTAACTGAAATTACCCCTGCAGGCGCAAAACTTCATACTGGGCGCAGCCGAAATGATCAGGTAGCGACAGATCTGCGCCTCTGGACTAGGCGTATTTGTTCCGAAATAATTGGTGAGCTTATCTCTTTACAGCAAACCTTACTAACCAAATCAAAATCGCTTGAAGGTATTATGATGCCTGGATACACCCACCTCCAACAGGCACAACCTGTACCGGTAGCGCACCACCTGCTTGCGCATGGTTGGGCAATCTCTAGAGATATACAGAGGCTTTTTGAATCACGAACTAGAACTAACGTCTCTGTTCTCGGGGCCGGTGCGCTAGCGGGGTCATCATTGCCATTGGACTCACATGCCGTAGCCGACGAGCTCAACTTTGAATCCCTATTCAACAATAGCTTGGATGCCGTTGCTGATCGTGATTTCGTCGTTGACGTACTCTCAGCTATAGCCCTTTTAGGAGTACATCTTTCCCGTATAGGGGAGGAAATCATCTTGTGGTCAAGTAGCGAATTCAACTTTGTCGAGCTGGATGATGCCTACGCAACTGGTTCTTCTATGATGCCGCAAAAGAAAAATCCTGATATAGCGGAGTTGGCTAGAGGAAAGTCAGGGCGGCTGATCGGAAACCTAACGGGATTGCTTGCATCGCTGAAAGGCACCCCACTGACCTACAACAAAGACTTACAGGAGGATAAAGAGGCACTCTTTGACTCAGTTGATACGATCCTCAACCTTCTACCAGCTATAAACGGCATGCTTCAAACAATGACCTTCAACTTTGAGAGAACAAATCAGCTTGCTACATCACCATTCATGGTGACAACTGATATTGCTGAATGGCTGGTGCTTAAGGGTGTTCCTTTCAGAGAAGCCCATGCTTTAGTCGCTGGCCTTGTTCAGGAAGCATTAGCAACTGGTACCGAATTGTCAGAGCTTGTAGCCGCACATGAACTCCTAGGAGAGGAACCAAAGAAACTATTTGAAAATGAAGCTATTGCAAACATTAAAAGAACACACGGATCGGGAAGCATGAAGCAACTGCAGGAGCAAATGATGGCATTTGAGCAAAGCATTGCTAACAATAGAAGTCTTTTATGAGCTACACGCATCAGATAAGGGTCAGATATGTGGATTGCGATATGCAGGGGGTTGTTTACAACGCTCACTATTTAACCTTTATCGATGATGCTTTTGATTGCTGGATGAGGGAATTAGCTTGGGATTTCGAAAAGGAACTTGAAGCCGAAATCATGCTAAAGAGTGCCAATATTACTTGGCACAAGCCAGTTAGGTTTGGGGATGACCTCGTAATTAAGTCGCAAGTTACTCGTTGGGGAAACAGTAGCTTCGACATAAGCACTGAAGGGTTTGTGCTAAACGAACATTGTTTTGAGGCATCAATCTCATATGTCTGTGTGGATCATATTAACTACAGGCCCATTGAGATTCCTGAACTTCTTAAAAATCACCTGTATTCAAAGTAGGAGAGCGCTATTTCCTTTATATGGAAAAATAATGAAAATATTGGGAACGAAACGGATTCTCTTGAAAATGCATTCGCTGAAATAGGTGCTGTACTTCCAACCAGTGAGAGTTCAGAAAATGCTAAATCTCAGATTATTGCTTTTCTCAAAACCCACCCTGATGCATTGCATAGAACTTGCTTGGACGGACACCTCACTGGTTCAGCAGCAATCGTTGACCACACAGGAGAAAGAATCCTGATCATGCTTCATAAAAAGCTGCAAATTTGGATTCAGCCTGGAGGCCATGCGGATGGCGATGGAAATCTACCTCGGGTTGCTCTTCGTGAAGCTACAGAAGAAACAGGTATCGATGGGTTAGAAATACTTACTCCGGGAATTGATTGTGATGTCCATGTAATCCCTGCCAGATCAGATGAACCAGAACATCTGCATCTTGATGTCAGATACCTAATTCGCGCCCCTCGTAACAGTGTTGTCAAAAGGAATCATGAAAGCGTTGAAATGCGGTGGCTAAATTTTGCTGAGCTTACACAACTTACTTCTGATGAAAGCACGGTCCGTCTAGCAAAAGTAGGGTTTCAGGTAGCAAAAGAACAATTTTAGAAACATCTTGCAAGTCGCACATGTACCTCGCCTGTAAGATTAGCTAATGGGTTTGAAGCTCGCTAAATTACTAATTCTCGTAACGGCTTTGTTCACATTTCTCGTTGCATGCTCATCAAACTCAAATGAGTCAGTGGAAACAATTTCATCGGAGAGTACAAAACAAGACACTAGCTTCGCGCCATATCCAGACTCTGAAGAGAGACTCAATGGAGAGGACACTGCGAATCTTATTTCCTTTGGGAACGAGATCCTTCCGATAATAGAAAATGCATGCGCCTTGTGCCATACGGGAAGGGGTCCGGGTGTTCCCCACGCGAAACTTGACACTGCAGCAGAAGTCTCAGCATATGCCTTTGCAATAGGGGCAGTAGTTGATTCAGGGTACATGCCCCCATGGCCAGCATCAGATTTGAGTGTCCCATTTCTACACGATGCAAGTCTTGATGTCGATCAGCGAGAACTAATCGTGGAATGGGTTCAGGCAGGCGCTCCAGTCGATGTGGATGGCGACACTCCAGTAATGCCATCTCAAGAAGTTCCGTTCCTCGTCGCATATGATCAGGAGCTTTCATCTCCGAACTTTTATGATGGAGAAAGAGGACAGCCCGATGAATATCGTTGCTTCATCTTTGACCCACAGTTAACTGAGACAAAATACCTTACAGGCTACGAATTCATCCCTGACCAGACTGAAGTTGTCCATCACTTGGTCGGCTATAGAGTGACCGCAGAATACAGAGAGGCAGCTGATCGAAAAGATGCGAGCGAGGACCAAGGGGGCTGGAGTTGTTTCGGGTCAACAGGCCTTGGGAGCGATGAAATATTAACCTTTTGGGCTCCAGGGACAGGAGCTATCCAGTATCAAGAAGGACTCGGTTTACAGATGAATCCGGGAGACTTCTTTGTAATGCAAATTCATTATCATTATGACGTTGAGGCGCCCGAGGATCGCTCTACATTCCGAACTGTCTGGTCAACAGACACTGAAACGCAGCCAATAAATATAAGCACTTTTTCCGGTCCGGCTGAAATACCATGTGCCGAATGGGAAGAGGGGCCGTTATGTGAACGTGATAATGCATACCTGTACGCACAAGCTCAATATGATGGGATAGTTCAGGCTGACCAAATTCTCGAAGCCTGTGGTTACGCTCCTGATGATTTTGCTGACATGACAAACGGGATAGCCTCATCAACTTGCGATCAACCAGCGCGCTTTGAAGGCTATATATCAGCTGTGCTCGGTCACCAACACAACATCGGAGCTTCTTTCCGCATGACACTTAATCCCGGAACCCCTGCAGAGCTGATCCTTCTTGATATTCCGAAATGGGATTTTGAATGGCAATTTGCGTATTACCCACAAGAAGAAATCTACGTAAAAAGAGATGATGTTATCCGTCTTGATTGCGTATGGGATAGATCTCTAAGGCCCAATAATCTCGAACCCAGTTATGTGCTGTGGGCCGATGGAAGTAATGACGAGATGTGCTTTGCAGTCATAATGAGTTACCAAAAGAATTGAACACAAACTAGAGTAAAGAGCAATGATTCCAAAAATTATTAGCGCAGACGACCACGTTATAGAACCCGCTCACGTTTGGCAGGATCGAATGCCTTCCAAGCACAAAGAACTTGCTCCAAAGATCGTTATCGCACCTCAGGGGGAGATGACACTAAACGACGGTGTATGGTTAGAAACACCGGGCACAGGTGACAAAATGGCAGCATGGTGGCATTTTGAAAATAAGCGCTACCAAATCAAACAGATGGTTGCCTGCCCAGGAATTCCGCCCGAAGAAGTGACAATGGAAGGAGTAACGTACGACGATATAGCTCCAGGCTGTTACGACCCCATAGCTCGTTTGGCAGATATGGATATAAACCACGTTGAAGCATCATTATGCTTTCCAAACTACCCAAGGTTCTGTGGACAATTATTCTCTGAAGCAGATGATCTCGAGCTCGGACTATTATGCGTACAGGCATACAACGACTGGATGATAGACGAGTGGTGTGGCTCCAGTGGAGGCCGATTAATCCCACTATGTATAGTGCCATTGTGGGATGCAGAACTAGCAGCGAAAGAAATATATCGTGTAGCAGAAAAAGGCTGCAGAGCAGTTGCATGGTCTGAATTACCTGCTTGGCTGGGGCGACCAGGTATTCATGGTGACTTCTGGGACCCATTTCTCAAAGCTTGTGAAGAGACTCAAACAGTCATTTGTATGCATATAGGTTCAGGGACTAAAACGGTGCAAACCTCACCAGAGGCGCCAACCGTTGTCACAGCAAATCTCATAGTTTGTAATAGTGCAGCATCTATGATTGATTGGATTTTCTCCGGAAAATTTGAGCAATTCCCAAATCTCAAACTCCTATATGCTGAAAGCCAAATTGGTTGGATCCCATATTTTATCGAACGGGCCGACGATACCTGGAGAACTCACCAATGGGCTCAAGGTGAAAAGAGGATACCTAAACCACCATCGCACTATTATAAAAAGCACGTCTACAGTTGTTTCTTTAAAGACACAGTCGGGATAGATCTATTAGATCGCATAGGTGAGGATAACGTTCTATTCGAAACTGATTACCCCCATCAAGACGGAACATTTCCTAACACTCTAGCAATTGCAGAGGAACTCTTTGGGCACCTTGAGCAAGAGACAATAGATAAAATCGCAAGAAATAATGCTATCAAACTCTTCGGGCTGACTATCTAAAGGAAAATATGGAATCAGATATCAACCCAACCGATCAACACGTTGATCAGGTGTGGGATACCCCATCTCACTCAGAAATCGTTGAGCTAACTAAAGCTCATGTCGAAGCAATGGAGATGACAAACGATGATGTTGTGTGGGTTCAAGCAGGGATGCATCATGTGCTTCTCACGACCATAGGGAGAAAAACAGGGAGGGAACACAAAGTCGCCCTTCCCACTTGGAAAAATCAAGATGGCGACAGAATAGTCGTAGCTTCATTTGCGGGGGCTACTGCAAACCCATCATGGTTTATAAATTTGAAAGACAAGCAAGCGAATCCCAAAGTAAAAGTCCAAATCCAAAATGGTAAATACTGGTCTGATGCTCAGATATTAGACAGCGATGAGCGTGATGAAACATGGCAGAGGCTATGCGCTGATCGTGCATGGTATGAAACATATCAAGGTAAAACTGACAGAGTGATACCGCTGGTTAAATTGCCTGTAACCGAACAGATTGAAAGCTAATCTTCTAAAGAACTTTTCATCCCATCTAGAACCATTTGCATATTCTGGCGAAGGGCGTAAAGCCTATTACGAATAATTTTGCTCTCTTCCTGCGGATTCTCTGCAATAATTCTTGTCAAACCTGAGTTCCCGGGCCCCAAGATAACTCTATGGCGAACGCGCACTGTTCCTCCTAGGTCAAAGAGCTCATATCTCCAACGTGCACCAGGGGAGGAGATATCTCCAGTGCACCATCCAAACAGGCGCCCTAATTGGAGCGCATCAATAGTGCATTTAGCGGTCCACTCGCCTATGTGTTCGTTCTGATTTCGCCCAGTAAATGTATCACCTAGTTTTATTGAAGGGGACTCTTGGTCCCAATTGGCGCCGACGAACTCATTTGAGAATTTGCTAGCGAAATTGATATCCGACATCAAATCCCAAACGTCCTTTCTGCTTGCAACGATATCAACATCAACAGCAACGCCGGGACCATTTGAAAAGGTACATGGGAAGGCAGGGCCATTCTCAAAGGTCAGACCATAAGAATCAAAATACGTGATCTCCCGAGAGGATGTTCTGGGGGCGGGTTTGAAGTCTAACCCTTTCGTCCATGCAACGGGAAACATCGCAATTTCCGTTGTTTCTTTAGGCAAATCGAGTATTTCTTTTAATTCATCGTCTTCGCTGAGGATCGCAGTTGTCCAAGCGGTACCCAACCCTCTAGACCTCAGGGCTAGACAAAAGCTCCAAGCGCTTTGAATCACGGAGTCAAATAAACCCGGCCGTCCAGAATTATCGTGAATTCCGATGATTGCAGGAATGACAATTGCCGGTGATCTCTGCAGGTTCTCAGCTAGGTAAGCAGCAGATTTAAACATCTTTTCGTTTGGGTGGCCAGTGCCACTTAGGCGATCTCTTGCAGTTATCATCCAGTTGCCGGCAGATTTTAAATACAGCTCAGATA
>WTHU01000071.1 GCA_011523005.1 Acidimicrobiales bacterium | reverse complement strand
CTGTTGAATTCGGCAAAAACCCTGATCCTGAAATTTCATACGTACTTGAGTTAAAAGCCTTAAGAGTTGTTCCATCAATGACGATTTCATTATCACCAGACGCAGCAATGGTAACTATGGTCCCTTCTGTAGAGATTTGCACCGCACGATCATTAAGCTTTGCAACACCGTCAACATCATCCGAATCCGATATCTCCACGGTACTTTCAGGCAATTGTTCTTGAGATATTTCTGGCTCAATAGAAGTTTTAATTGCTTCCTCCGGTACTTCGACCTCAACAACCTCATCAGCGATCTCTTTAGAATCGCCCTCAATATTCTCATCTACTTGTTCCTCAGATATTTCAAGACATGCAGAATCGTCAGAGCACTCATCAATCTCAACCTCACCTTCCAGTTCAGCATCATCCGAAATATCAATCTCCTCAACTTGGTTACAAGAGTTCTCAAGTTGACAGACTTCCCATATTGATGGATCTGAAACTGAATAGTCGTTGCAATTGACTACACCATCATTATCAAAATCTGTATCGCAATCAGACCAATTGATGCATGCATCTAAATTTTCAGGGCAAACCACTGTTTCCGATGGTGTTGTTAACGTAGGAGAATTCGCATCAAACCATTCAGTGTCGTACCAGTTCAACGTTCCATCACCGTCATCGTCAATGATGAAATCACAATCAATGGGATAGAAATCGGTAAAGTGCCCCCACCGCATATTCCGATTTATTGTGTCACTTGAATTAGCAGCTCCAAAAAAAACTCTCGGATTAGGTTTGGTCTCACTTGCCTTACTTACACGAACAGCGCTACTGCCAGTTGGGGGAACACGGCCAAGAGATGGAAATTCATGCCAATAATCTTCCGAATAATACAAATAGCCGTCATTCCCAAGAAAAAACGATAAAGGATTTACGTTGTAATGTGTTCGGTCCCACTCCTCACCAAACATATCTACATCAAAAAGACGTTCATCCGACCAACCTCGGACCCGGAAAAGATTCTGATCATATGCGAAAGAACCGTCGTTTATTATATTGTCAACCCAAAGAAGGTTCGTCTCAGCATAAAACTGAGGTCCTTGTTGAATATACTCAGAGATTGAAAGTCCACTGCTGTCAAAATCCTGCCCGTCAACAATCCAGGTCCGCAACGCTTTCTTATTCAACGTTTTTGTTTGGATAGCACACCCATCAGGAAGCGGTTGATTCCAAACAGCCACGGATGTTGGCAAAAGTTGAGTTCCGTCCTCAGAAAAGCCTCCAGAAATAATCTCCCAATCTAAAGGAGCATTTGAGACCGTCGGTGATGCCTTTAAAGGTGCTACAAATAATGCGAGAACAACTGCAAGAATTGAAACGATAGCAAAGACCAACGTTAATATCTTCCGCATCTTTTCCACTAGAACGCCTTAACTTTCATGAAACAACACACAAAAGCAGTCTAAAGAAAGCCAACAGCGATTCAATCAATTCTTATCTGCACATCAATCACATCAGATTGTTCTCTATGCCACAAAGTGCAATAGTAGAGTCATGGCGCCGAAGATAAGAGTTGAGAAGAAATTTCACAATGGACTTGCAGACGTCATGCAAGATATAGCACAAACAGGATTCTGGCCAACGACTCTTGTTTCGCCACCAAGTCCACCTCCCGATCTGCACTGGCACAGAATGGAGGCGCATGGATATGTCATAAATGGAACTACATGGATTTTAGATGGAGAGACAGGCGACAAGCTCACTGTTGAACCAGGTGACAAACTAATCATTCCCCCCGGCGCACTTCATA
This sequence comes from Acidimicrobiales bacterium, assembly GCA_011523005.1. Classification (GTDB taxonomy): domain Bacteria; phylum Actinomycetota; class Acidimicrobiia; order Acidimicrobiales; family UBA8592; genus UBA8592. Next base: position 895 of record WTHU01000071.1, on the reverse strand, counting down.
TTGAAGGGCAAGGAGAAGAAGATGTCACGTACATAGTTGCGATACCAACTACGCAGACGCTAGTGAACGCATTTGAACTTTTACCGCCAGACCATCCTGATAGACCAAGGTAACCGATCTACATTGTCAAAAGCGTTCGCTAACTGGTCGGGTCTCGTGCAAAGCACCCCTCAGGAGATACTCGAAATCAGCACAATTCAAGATGCACAAAAAGTGGTATCAGCTGCAAAGAAGAGTAAGGCACCAATTACAACCGTAGGTTCATCCCACTCACATTCGCGTCTCATCCAAAACAACACTGGAATCATCATCCGTACCGATCAGCTAAAAGGGAAAATAACTATCAATGAAGACGATTGTGTTGCAACAGTTCCGTCGGGTATGAAACTTAAGGAAGCTGCAAAGTTGTTATGGGATAAAGGTTATGCATTCTCAAATCAAGGAGATGTAGACGTCCAGTCAATCGCAGGTCTTATCGGAACCGGTGTTCACGGAACCGGAATTACACATCCATCAATAAGTACCCATGTACAAGATGCAACTCTAATTTCCAGTACAGGCGACATTATCAAGGCTTCCGAAAATAAGGATGTTCTTGAAGCAACTCGACTAAATCTCGGAGCAATAGGACTAGTCATGGATGTAACATTTGCAGTTGTCCCAATCTTTTTCCTTCATGAACAAACTTGGAAACAGAACACTGAATCGGTGATCGAAGAGGTAGATTCCTTAGCGAGGAAAAATGATCACTTTGAATTCTTCTGGAATCCCTTAGATGACAGAACTTACCTTAAGACACTTAATCCACATAAAGGGCCTGCGACCACGAGAAATAATTCGACGCAAAGTTACGTTGATTATTCACATGAAGTTTTCCCATCCGACCGAAATGACA
>WTHU01000004.1 GCA_011523005.1 Acidimicrobiales bacterium | reverse complement strand
GGGGCGCTCCTCCCAACGTTGACGAAATTCATGGCAAACGGCACCTACAATCTCCCGAAACTGCGTTTCGACATCGCTGTGGGTATTACGAATACGACACCAACCGGGGCATACCGAGGAGCAGGTAGGCCTGAAGCGACAGCACTTTTTGAACGGGCCATGGATCAAGCAGCCTTAGAGCTAGGCATTGATCCATTGGAGATCCGAAGGAAAAATTTCTTGAACCCTGACCAATTCCCTTTTGACACATTGACAGGTTGGACATACGACTCCGGCGACTACCTCCAACCTCTCGAAAAAGCAGCGGAAATCATTGATTATGACAATCTTCGTGAAGAGCAGAAAAGGCGTCGAGACCAAGGTGATAATACTGTCATTGGAATCGGAATCGCCTCTTACGTTGAAGTAACCAGTCCAGGTGGTGGATCCGAATACGCATCCGTTGAAATTCATAGCGACGGCTCAGCGACTATGAAAGCTGGAACATCAGCACATGGGCAAGGACACCAAACAAGTTTCGCGATGATCGTGTCAGAATTTACCGGAATCCCAGTTGACAAGATCACACTTGTGCAATCCGATACAGACATTGTTCCTCGGGGTGGTGGAACTGGGGGTTCACGTTCGCTGCAGTTAGGTGGATCAGCGATCAAAACAGCAACAGAAGCCGTTGTTGATAAAGCACGATCTGTGGCAGCCCATCTCCTTGAAGCATCAACAGACGATATCGTGATCAATCCTGATGAAGGAACAATTGGAGTTATTGGTGTCCCTGCATCATCACTAAGTTGGGCAGATCTCGCAAAGGCTGCAAATGAGCAACTACCTGACGGTGTGCTCGATAACGCGGACGGAATGCAAGGGCTTGGAGCACAACTGGACTTCAATCAAGAAAACCCTACGTTCCCGTTCGGAACACACATATCTGTTGTTGAAGTAGACCTTGATACTGGATTCGTTACCCTGCTGCGACATATCGCAGTAGATGATGCAGGAACCGTCATCAACCCCTTAATCTTTGAAGGCCAGCAACAAGGTGGAATTTCACAGGGAATATCGCAGGCACTATACGAGGAAGTCCGCTACGACGAATACGGGAACCCACTCACAGGTAACTTCATGGACTACACATTCCCATCAGCTTCGGAAATGATCCAATTTGAAACACACCACACAGAAACCCCAACTCACCTCAACCCTCTTGGAGCTAAGGGAATAGGTGAAGCCTCAACGATAGGGTCAACACCTGCCGTGCAGAATGCAGTCATCGATGCTATTTCTCATCTCGGTGTCCGTCATCTTGACATGCCATGTACCCCTGAGAGGGTATGGAACGCAATCAATGATGCGAAAAACGGAACTCTACAAGATCCGTGGACAGAACCCCCAGCAATTTTTGATCAACTCTCCAAGTAGTTAACATCGGGCTCGGGATCTCCACCGAGCGATATGGAGACAGAAGCAAGAACAGCCATAGCGACAACCCCAACTGCAAAAGGGGTTAAAGATTCATCAATTAATGCGTTGAGTACTCCACCGATAGTCGCCCCGATAGACATCCGAATTGCAGATGTAAACGCTCCAGCAGTCCCAGCGATATCACCCATAGGGAACAGTGCCGCTGAGTTCAGATTTGGCATAATAAACATGAACGTCGATAGAACGATCGCTAGCAGAGGAATAAAGACCCAGAATCCGGGATTTCCACCCTCCACAAGCGTTGCAACAAGCAAAATGCAAGAGAAGAAAACAAGTGTTGATGAAGAGAAGAAAAGCAGTTTTTTGATTCCGAGAACGACAACAAATTTTCCGTTCAATAAAGCCGTTATCCCAAACATGATCGCTACAACACCGAAGATATATGGGAATTGGTCGCCTCGTCCGAGAATGTCACCGATAATGCGTTCACTGCTTGAAAGATACATCACGAACACAGCTTGAAGAAAAATAGACGCAAGCGTGTAGGAGGCAGTCAGACGCGTCCGCAAAACACGACTATAACCAGCTTTCGTCGAGGCCCAATTAAAACGAGTTTTATGTTCTGGTTTTAATGTTTCCGGAAGACGCGTACTCCACAAACACAATGCTATTGCTGCAATGGCGCAGAACCAGAAAATACTCTCCCAAGGAAAGATAGCTATCAGACCAGCCCCAAACGTTGGTGCGATAATAGGGACAAGAACAAAGACCGCCATTACCTCAGACATCGCTTTCGCCATCTGGCTACCTTCATAACAATCACGGATAACGGCAACAGCCACGACCCGAGTACCTGCAGCACCAACACCCCAAACAAAGCGGAAAAGAAGAAGCGTTACGAAATTAGGAGCGATAGCCGAACCAATAGAACCAATAATATAAATGGTGATTCCAGCGTAAATAACTGGTTTTCTGCCATACCAATCTGACAACGGACCGAAGAAAAGTTGCGCAACCGCTAATCCGATGAAATATACAGTGATTAACTGACCCGGAGCAGACGAGTCCTCTGCAAGACCAAATGCAACACGAATATCGTCAAATGCAGGGAGCAAAATATCAATACCCAATGCCATTAAGGCCATTAAGGAAGCGACAAGAGATAAAAGCTCTCTGCGCCCTAAACTCATATTCCGGACATCACCATTAGACATGAATAGTTCCAGAACAGGGCATTCATGCACCCTAGCGTCATTCTTAGAACCTTCAGTGAACTCAA
>WTHU01000120.1 GCA_011523005.1 Acidimicrobiales bacterium | reverse complement strand
TGAACTCTCACCAGCTGATTTCGCAGCCGTTTTAGAATCCGGAATACTTGACGATGACACAGATGGCTTGGCTGACACTGCAAGCGATGATCAGGATGTAAGTAACTTCATGTTCCCTGATACACCGGCACCTGATCTCGTTAATGACCTTGAATGGGCTGACCCAGGAGTTCAAGTTGTTATCAGTCCCGGTTTCACTAACGGATATTTATGGGAAGGCGAAATATCTGGAAGTGGCCTACCCGCAAACGTCGGTGTTGCAATTTTTGGATGTGAAGCAGGCGATGAGATAGTTGTATTCACGAACTTCTTCGACGTATGCGCCATTGATCAACCAATCTTCGCATTTACAGATAACGAAGGAACATTCTCAATCACGATCAACGACCCTTTTCTAATATCACCCTCTGGAACATGCCTTGGAATCGCAACTGATCCAGATAACAATCCTGATACCGACGATGGCCCAGGAGCAATCCTTTGTTCTGAAAACACGCAAGTGCTGCCAGAATCGGATGTACCAGACCTCACCAGTAATCAGATCTATTCTGACCCTGGAGTCGAAGTTACGATAAGCCCTGGCATTGTTGATGGTGAACTATGGCAAGGTGTCATTACAGGAAGCGGATTCACACCTGGTCAATATCTAGGCGGGTTGGGATGCGCAGCCACATACGAAACATTCATTCAAGTCTTCCCAGCAGCCTGTGATGTCGCCAACCCATTTCTGATAGGGGTCGTTGATGAGAATGGAGATGTTGAATCTGACCTTTTCCCACCCACTCCAACGGTGCCTTCGGGAACATGTCTTCTCGTCGGTACTGATCCGGATGGAAATCCTGATACCGAGGATGGGCAAGGAGCCCTCATCTGCACACGGTAGATGGATTCAATAAAAATGCTTCTAGGCTTGTGGAGTGGCTGAAACGGTAAATGCTGAACATGCTAAATTCCAACTCCTTGACTGGGGGTTGCTTCTCGGCGCAGCAGGGATTTGGGGAGCATCTTTTTTCTTTATCGATATAGGTTTGGAGGCCTTCGCGCCGGGGCTTGTAACGCTTTTCCGAATAGCCTTTGGATGCGCAGCTCTTTGGCTGATTCCCATCAAAACCCGACCTTTCGACCAGCAGGATCGAAAAAAAATCGTTCTTCTTGGAATCACATGGATTGCTTTTCCTCTCACCATGTTTCCCATCGCCCAACAATGGATCAACTCATCATTGACAGGCATGCTCAACAGCGCAATGCCCATCTTCACTGTACTCATAGGGTTAGCAGTATTTGCCACCCCCACCGCACCCATTCAACTGATCGGAGTTTTCACAGGGCTCGCAGGTCTAGTACTCATCGGACTCCCAGAGGTTACGACAGACGGCACAAATGCAATAGGAGTTCTTTTAGTGATTCTCGCCGTTCTCTCATATGGGGTCGCTGTGCACATCGCTGGGCCTCTCCAACGCCAGTATGGTGCTATACCCGTTGTACGAAGTGCGCTTCTTGTAGCAGTAATCCTTGCGCTCCCGTACGGAGTAGTAGGCGTTACCGACAGCGGATTCGGATGGGGTCCGATGATAGCCTGCATCGCACTTGGAGCTGGGGGAACCGGGATAGCGTTCGTTCTAGCGGCAGAGCTCAATGGCCGTGTCGGAGCAGTCCGGACATCAATCGTCACCTACCTGATTCCTATCGTTGCCGTCTTCCTCGGCGTGGTATTTCGTAACGACTCCATAACACTGTGGGCAATTTTGGGCACAGTCATTGTTTTAGCGGGAGCGTATCTAACGACTCTCACGCAGAATTCTTGACGAGCACGGCTTCGCAGAACGCAGCCATCTTCTCATCACTAATACCTAGACCCGTTCTGCGCATCTCATCCCACGATCCATACAACTCATCAACAGCATCAAATGTTGACTGGAGCATATCAGCATGGGTAAGCATCAGAATCCGTAATGCACCTAACGCTTCCTCATTAATCTCAGTTATAGGAGTCCCTCGCTGATTCGCCATTCGTTTCGCCCACGCTTGCAAACGCTCCTCAGTGCGATCGCCGAGCAAGGTATTCGTCAGAAGATAATCAGCAAAAACGGTTTCATCATCAACTCCAAGAAACTTCAGTAATGCAGCAGCGACGAAACCCGTGCGGTCCTTGCCAGCGGTGCAATGAAACAAAACAGGGTGATTCTCTGCGTCAAAGATCTGCTCAAATACTGGAATATAGCGATGTAGATTGTCAGTGACCACCTCACGGTAATAGCGGACCGCGTCCGCAAGAATCAGCTTTTCAGCGCCATCCTCATGAGCCTTAGCTGCAGCCTCTGCGAAAGCGTTATCAGGGTCTGACACAGAAATATGAATATTGTCCTCAGAACCAAATGTCGGAGTTGGTCGTTCGGCAACCTCATCGTCACGACGTAAATCAATAATCAACCTAAGCTTCAGACTGCGATATATATCTTCTTCTTCAAGAGTGAGTTCACTCATGTGCCCACAACGAAAAATGCAACCATATTTAATGAAGGACCCATCAGTGGTTTGATACCCGCCTAACTCACGAAGGTTAGTTGACGGCACATGCACTCTTTTTGTTTCCATTGGTGTTCCTATCGGGGGATGACGGAATGCTACCAACCTTTGACTTCGTTCACGAACTTGTCGGTGAGTTCTTCTCCGTTGGGCCCGGGGGCGCAGACCCAACGGAGCGAACTTTATTTGATGCTGATTTCTTTTCTTTTCCTGCTCTCAGGAATGATCTTTTCCATAGAAATCCGAAGTAACCCGTCTTTAAGTTCAGCTCCTCGGATTTCGACATCATCAGAAATCGAAAAGGACTTCTTGAAATACCGCTTCGAAATGCCTCGGTGAATAATTTCCTGTCCGCTACTCGCAGTGTTACCCTCACGGTCGCTCTCAACCGTGAGAACACCGTTCTCAACAGTTACTGCGATGTCCTTCTTTGAAAACCCGGCGACAGCAAGCTCAATAACATATGAGTGCTCATCAGTTTTCAGAATGTCATACGGTGGGTAATTCGTATGCAATGAAGGTGATTCGTTGAACAGGGATTCAAAATGGTCGAAAACCGAATCAAATCCAACGCTCACCGGTCGCAACTTATTAAAGAGCGACAATGTGGATGTAGTCATAACTCAACCTCCTAGTTAAGCAAAGTCAGGGGAACCCCGAAGGCATTCCCAAATATGTTCCAGAAACGCCGTCTCTTCCGGACAGAGAAGCAGCGTTTCTGGTGCATTTTGTTTTACATACTTTTCAACCACGAAAGCACCGCATTTATTCCCAATTCTGATCCAAATACAAAAATTTATTGAACAATGGAAAGGTATTTGTTGCACCTGTTTGGTGGCATCTACATGCTCAGAATATGCTGGGGCAATACCAAAGGGGGCGAGAAATGACCACTGAAGCAGAAAAGGAATCATTCCTCACTGAGTTGCGCTCCCAAGTAGGTAACACGGGAGATACAATCACGGCCCGAGACGCAGTCAACCAATCAACAATCAGGAATTGGTGTGATGCTGTTTCAGAATCAAACCCGCACTACCTTAACCCTGAAGCAGCTGAAGAAGGCCCACACGGCCAGATTGTCGCCCCTCCCGCAATGCTCCAAGTATGGTCCATGCCCGGACTGATCATGGGTCAGCAACCACAGCGGTCAAAGGACCCCAGTTCCGCCACCTACGCAATGCTCGACGAAGCAGGCTTCGTTAGTGTCGTTGCAACAAACGTAGAATATGTGTTCCACAGATATCTTAAACTGGGCGATGTCATTAGTGGCCGAACAAAACTTGTTGACGTCTCTGAAGAAAAAGCGACTGGACTCGGTATCGGGCATTTTGTCACCACAGAAACAGAATATGTCGATGAAAATGATGAACCTGTCGGGTCAATGTTCTTCAGAATCCTCAAATTCCGTCCAGGCACCGGACGAGTCAACAAAAAACCAGACCCGAAAGCAGAAGCTCTTGAAGCCGCAGGGCTTAATCCTGACGACTACCTCTCTCCACCGGAACGACCTACCCGCCCAAGGCCACAATGGAACCAGGACCAAGAATGGTTTTGGGAAGGTCTCAAAAACCACGAGTTACGAATTCAGCGATTCACCGACGATGGAACGCTGATGTTCCCACCCGCAAACGCGAACCCAAACACACACAGCATGGAATACGACTGGATCGTTTCCTCCGGAAGAGGAACGCTCTACAGTCACACCGTTGTGCACTACCCTCAGGTTCCATCATTTGATTACCCCCTTATCGTCGGACTGGTTGAACTCGAGGAGGGTGTGCGTATCATCACCAACATCGTAAACGTGAAACCTGAACAAATAGAGATAGGCATGCCAGTTGAAGTCTGCTTCCCTGACACAAACTCAGATGATGACATCGTCCTTCACCAATTCCAACCTGCGCAACCATCCCGAACAGAAGAAACAAGGAAACGCAGCGAAATCTCCGAAGGCGATCAATTGCCCCTCTGCCCAGTTGCACTCACACCCAGATTGATTATCTCAACAGCGTTAGCGACCAGAGACTTTCAAGACGTACATCACGACCGCGACGCAGCCCATCAAAAAGGGTCGAAAGATATTTTCATGAATATTCTCAGCACCGCAGGAATAACTGCACGATGGCTAGGTGATTGGGCTGGCAACAATGTTATTTTCGAAGATCTCAAAATACAGTTAGGGGCTCCAAACTATCCCTACGACACGATGACAATGTCAGGGACTGTGCATACGCTCAACGACGATGGATCAATCACTGTGAGTTTCAACGGTGATAACAAGTTAGGGTCCCACGTCAAAGGAACCGCAACACTCCGATTCACTGACTAAGAGAGGAGGGACTTCCGTTGACAGTAGACGAGAACAAAATCAGCGATATCATCGCTGAACTATCGCTTACCGATAAAGCCAATGTCGTCACCGGTCATGGCATGTGGACAACGAGAATAATCGGCGACGCAGGAATCCCTGCACTCACCGTAACCGATGGACCCAACGGTGCCAGAGGCGCAGGCCTGATGGGGACCGGAACACCAACCGCATGCATTCCAGCAGGTTCTGTCCTCGGATCAACATGGAACCCCACCCTCATGGAAGAATTAGGGGTTCTCCTAGCCGAGGAAAGCATCGCCAAGGGAGCCCACGTGCTTCTTGCCCCAACGATCAACCTTCACCGAAACCCACTAGGGGGACGCAACTTTGAATGCTATTCAGAAGACCCATATCTCACCGGAACCCTCGCAGCAGGCTACATCAATGGAGTCCAATCACAGCACGTGGCTGTGACTGCGAAACATTTCGTCGCCAATGACTCAGAGTTCGAACGAAATTCAATCGATAGCCAAGTCGATGAACGAACATTACGTGAGGTATATCTGCTGCCATTCGAACACGCAGTAAAAGACGGGAACGCGTGGGGGATAATGAGTTCCTACAACCGGATCAATGGAACATTCGCATCAGAACATGAGTGGCTGTTAAAAACGGTACTGAGAGAGCAATGGGGATTCAATGGTTTTGTTGTCTCAGACTGGTTCGCCGCCCGATCAACAGGACCATCAATCAAAGCCGGGCTGAGTCTTGAAATGCCTGGTAAGGGTCAGTGGTATGGGCCGGAACGCATTATTGAGGCAATAGAAAATGATGAATGCACCGAATCAGAACTAGATGAAATCGTGAAAGACATGCTGAGACTCATGCAACGCACCAACGCATTCAACGGAGTCGGCGGAGGAGAAGAAAAACAAATCGACAGCACAGAGCATCGAGAACTTATCCGTCACGCCGCAACTGAAGGAACAGTCCTCATCAAAAACGACGGTGTACTGCCTCTCAACCCAGACGCCTTTGAAACGCTGGCCCTCATAGGGCCAAATGCCAGGTCAGCGAAAATCATGGGTGGAGGATCCGCTGGTGTAAGACCATACAGAAATGTGAGCCCTCTCAGCGCGCTAACAGAGCGAACAAATCTGGAGATTACCTATGCGCAGGGTTGCGATATTGATCGCACAACACCCCCAATCGAAACCCCGATCCTGTCAAGTCCTATTGAAGTCGATTTTTTCAACAGTCACAGTATTGGTGGAGAAATCGCAGCACACAAAACATATTCCCGAGCTGACTTTAAATTCTTTGGATCGCCCACAAAAGGAGTCGACCCTCACACATATTCATTCTCCGGAAAAGCTACAATCACACCTGAAATCTCGGGAAAGCATGAACTCCGCCTGGTGCAAAGCGGGAAAACAAGAATACGCATCAACAATGAAGTCATCATTGATGCCACTGAAGGAGACTACGGCAAAGGCGACGATTTCTTTGGAATGGGATCTGCTGAAATCACAGCCGAGATTGACCTGCAAGCAGGACGTGAGGTACCTATTGAAATTGAATTCTCCAGTGAAGGCGCCATACTTATGCTCGGATGCAGAATCGGACTCAAACCAATCATGGAAAGAGACCTACTCCAAGAAGCTGAAGATCTGGCAGCAAAATCAGATGCTGCCGTTGTAATTGTCGGAACAAATGATGACTGGGAAACAGAAGGAAGAGACCGCGACTCGTTTTTCCTCCCCGGCGACCAAGTTGAACTCATTGAGCGAGTCAGTCTAGCTAATTCAAAAACCATTGTCGTCGTGAACACAGGAGGACCACACGACATGACATGGATTGATACCCCGAATGCCGTACTCAATATTGGATTTGCCGGGCAAGAACTGGGGGAAGCTCTCGTAGACGTCCTCTTAGGAGAAAAGGACCCATCAGGTCGCATGCCAACAACAGTCCCTGCACGATACGAACATAGCCCTGCGTACCTCAACTACCCGGGAGAAAACAGTGTCGTGCGATATGGAGAAGGACTCTACATAGGTTATCGCTGGTTCACTGCACGCCATCTTGAACCAGCAGTACCTTTCGGACACGGCCTATCGTACGCATCATTTGAGTGGGGAACACCAAATGTAACCGGGTCTCAGTCAACTGATCTATCCTCAGGCATCATCGTTGAAGTGGATGTAACTAATACCAGCGAAAGATCGGGCACTGAAGTCGTTCAGCTCTACATAGCGCCTCCCAAATCGACACTTCACCGCCCACCCATCGAACTCAAAGGCTATGCAAAACTCGCCCTCGAACCTGGCGAAACGAAAACAGCGAGTATCACGCTGAATTTCAGATCATTTGCATATTTCGATCCGGGCGATCAGTTCTACAATACGCTTGACGCAAATTCACCAGTACCCAGAGAGACAGGGTCCCGGAGAACAGAACCCGGATGGTATGCGGAGCCAGGAGTATATGACCTCGTCGTTGCCAGATCAGCAACCAATCACCACGCAGTTATTGAATGGGAACTCAGCGGAGAAGAAAACTATCAACACCCGTAACGGCGCTACTCCTACATTCCCCACGACCCATCATCACGAACCTTCCACGAACCCGCAGCGACAGTACCGCCATCAACCGGAATAGAAGAACCCGTTACAAAACTCGACATATCCGACGCCAAGAAGCAGATTACGGCGGCGCATTCTTCAGCGGTTCCTTTCCGGCCGAGCGGAGTTGGCTGCAGTCCATCAATCAACGCTCCCGAGTCGTCAGCTAATCCTGCATCACCGGGAGTGGGAATCATGTCAGGAGCGACGCAATTAACGCGAATACCCCTTGAACCCAACTCAACAGCTAACGATTGCGTAAATTGCTGAACAGCGGCTTTCATCGCAGCGTAGACAGCGAAACCAGGAGCTGAATGATACGCCTCAACAGATGTGACGTTCACAATCGATGCACCATCGTTAAGTATAGGAAGTGAAGCACGAACACAATTCGTTACGGAACCGAAGTTCTCACGAATCAAAACAGACTCACCTTTCTCCGACACCTGATCAAACGGAGCCCAAAACCCTCCACCAGCATTATTTACCAGCACATCCACCGAACCTAACTCTTCGCTTACAGCTGCGAAAAAAGTGGTCACCGCCTCACCATCACGAACATCAATAACCTCGCTGTATGCGCCTGCGCCTTTGGAGCGAAGTTCGTTCACTGTTTCATCAAGTTCATCCTTTAAAAGGTCACAGACAGCTACGGTTGCGCCCAGGTCAGCAAACGCCAACGCAGTTGCTTTCCCGATTCCTCTAGCTGCGCCAGTTACCACCGCAACCTTTCCTGTAAGCATTAATTGACTAGTATCCATGATGTCTTCGTACCACAAAGAAGACGGAACGTCATAAAAGAGATAAGTTATTACGCATGGAAGCAACAATCACTGATCTCATCAACGCATCCGCATACGGACAAAATGGTGTCCCACACGAGCTTTGGACACATCTACGAAAAGAGTCACCTGTCTACTGGTATGCACAGCGGGGCCACACTCCATTCTGGGCCATTACAAAACATGAGGACATCATGGAGGTATCAAGCCAGCCCGACATCTTCTCCAACGAAGCAGGCGGAATCATTGTCCTTAACGAAGCACAAATACAATCATTTATCGAAGGTGGATCGGGAAGCCCTCTAGCCCAGATGAAAACCATCATCACTATGGACCCGCCAGAACATCGATCGTATCGGAAAGTAGCAAGCGGATATTTCACTCCCCGAGGAGTCACGAACCTTGATGAAATCGTCAAAAGTAGCGCAGCAGCAATATTTGACGAGCTTCCAGATGAAGGCGAAGTGGATTTCATTGAAACCATTGCCCAAAAGCATCCACTTCGAGTGTTAGCCACAATCCTCGGAATCAATGAGGAACAAGAAGAACGCCTTTTAGTGATTACACAGGAATTATTCGGAGGCGAAGATCCCGATATGCAACGACAGGGCGAAGACCGTGAAGCTGCTCGAAAAGAACTCGGCATGGAGTTCTATATGCTCTTTGATGAAATCATCAAAGATAGGCGTGCGTGTCCACGAGATGATCTAGCGACCATGCTCGCAAACGCTGAACTTTCAGATGGATGCCCACTTGGACAATTAGAAACGCTTGGCTACTACCTGATTGTTTTCACAGCAGGCCATGACACAACACGGAATGCTCTTTCGGGAGCCATATCAGCGTTCCTTGACCACCCTGATCAATTTGAACGTTTACGACAAGACCCTAGTCTTTCGAAATCAGCCGTGGATGAAATTGTTCGCTGGACAACACCTGTGAACTATATGAAGCGACAAGCTGTCCAAGACTACGAACTCCGTGGCCAAAATATTAAAGCTGGCGAGGAACTCGCACTCTTTTACTGCTCGGCAAACAGAGACGAAGATGTGTTCGAGGATCCTTTCACATTTGATATCGGTCGCAGCCCAAACAGGCATCTCGGGTTTGGTTGGGCCGAGCACTATTGCTTAGGCGCACATCTCGCAAAAGCAAGTATGAAAGCTCTCACTGAAGAAATGGTGCGGCGCGTCGAGTGGATGGAACCAAACGGTGAGCGCACTTTTATTTCCTCAAATTTTGTTGTTGGCCTCAAAACACTTCCCGTGAAGTACAAACTCAAGAACGGCTGACTCCATGGCTGAAACAAGCAAATGGAGAGAAAAAATAGCAAACCTAAAAGATCGTAAAGCAGATGCACAAACCATGGGGGGTGGTGACAAAGTCACGAAGCACCATGCCACAGGAAAAATGGATGCGCGTCAGCGTATAGCGTCTCTTCTTCAGGGCGGATCATTTACAGAAGTCGGGCAGTTAGCTGGCGGCGAAGTAGATGCGTTCATTGCAGGCATTGGTTCTCTCAATGGTCGACCTGTAGCCGTGGGTTGCGAAGACTTCACTGTAAAGGGTGGCTCTATCGGTAGAGCAGAATCTGCGAAACGGTATCGGATAGCTGAACTAGCCTTGCAAGAACGAATTCCGCTCATCATGCTCCTAGAAGGAGCTGGTCATAGACCTCCACTTCCCGATGATCCACCTTCATTTAGAACACCTGGGGATCTTCAAGCTCAAGCAGATGCATCCGGACGCATCCCGCTCGCAACAGCAGTTCTTGGACCCTCAGCAGGCCATGGAGCTCTAAGCGCACCACTCGCAGACTTCACTGTCATGACCGAACAAGCATCAATATTTACCGCTGGCCCGCCCCTTGTTAAAGCTTCCTTGGGTGAAGAGATCACAAAAGAAGAACTCGGTGGACCTGAGATCGCTTTACACAGTGGAGTTATTCATAACCTAGCGAGTAACGATGAGAGTGCCTTGGGGCAGATACGAACCTGGCTTTCGTACCTTCCATCATCAGCGTGGCAAGCACCAATACGCCTTGCGGATGCTGAAGGTGAAAGAACCGTGAATGAACTCCTTGACATCATCCCTGAAAACCCCAGGCAAGCATACGACATGCACGACGTCATCAACACAGTCGCAGATAGTGGAAGCGTGTTTACTATTCAACCAATGTTCGGGCAGTCACTTATTACGTGCTTTGCAAGATTAAGCGGAAGACCAGTTGCGATCGTAGCTAATCAGCCTCAGCACATGGCGGGATCAATCACTGTCGAAGCAGCAGATAAGGCCACCCAGTTCATTCAAGTCGCTGACTCGTTCCACCTCCCACTCATTTTCTTAACCGATAATCCAGGTGTGCTGGCGGGTTCATCATCTGAAAAAGCTGGCATTCTCAGACATGCTGGAAGAATGTTCCTTGCGCAACACCACGCTACGGTCCCTAAAATACAAGTCACGTTGCGTAAAGCGTATGGTTTTGGCAGTACAGCGATGGGTATGAATCCATTCGATGGGCAAACCCTGAACCTTGCCTTTCCAGGCGTGAGTTTCGGCGCAATGCCTGCCAAGGGAGCCGATGACGCGACTGGAGCTGATCAGGAAACACGTAAAGCATTGCGAGAGGCGGAACTTAGCTCAGGGTATCGATCAGCATCTTCTCTGAGCATTGATGACATTATTGACCCTTCTGACACACGTAATATGCTCCTGCAGGGTTTAGAGATTGCATCAAGCAGAATTGATGGCGCTGCGAATCCAAAGCAACGAACCGTGAACCTCTAACATAAAGTTCTTTTAACGAAATTTAAAGTTCTGTCGGGTGTCTGCTTTCGAGTACGTCAGCCCAATGCGAACGCCCAGTTTTTCGAAGTCTGTCTATGTATTCAGGTAGGTGGCCTCTTGTGTGGAATGGTCCGCCTTCCTCAAGAACAATTTCCATAGGGTCAACAGCGCTATAACCCCTTTCCAATTGTGACGAAGTCCAATCTGAAAGCACCGACCTTCCGTGGGAAGCATCAGGGTTTGTTGTAGAAAAGAGATCGTCTTGTTCGTGAGGGTCATTCGTGATGTCAAACAGCATTTCTTCATTCCAATGCCCGTGGAAACCATCATGCCATGTCCGCATATACAGGTAATCATCCCAGCGAACCGAACGTTGACATGACCATGCCCCCTGAGACAATACAAGAAATTCACGACCAGCATCATTCCCTTCACGCACATGCTTTGCAATTGATTCACCATCCCAATGGCTAGGAATGCGCAAACCTGCAAGGTCAACAACCGTAGCGGCAACATCAAGATGGTATTGCAAGCCATTGAAAGTCTGAGGCTCTAAGCCAGGCCATTTGAGTATTGAAGGGATATGGCATGTCACTTCGTCAGCTGCCTGATGATCGGCATACACTCCGAGTTCACCGAAAGCCTCACCATGGTCGGAGCTAATTAGAACAGCGGTGTCCTCCAACACATTTAAATCGGCGAGTTTATTAAGTAATACCCCAACAGCATCATCTGCATAGCGAATACCGACGTCATACCCATCAAAAATTTGTTTCACTGCATCCATTGAGGACGCATTCCATGGTTGCCGAGGTGGTGGCTCTCCCCATTCATCGGGTCGGAAGCCCCATGGTTCCTGAGCGGAATGTGGACCTGATAAATCCCAGTTCGCCATGCGAACATCCTCCGTATGCCATGATGGAACGGGGTCACTCTCAAAAGGGTTTCCGTAATCTTCAGGTGTCCGATATGGGGTATGAGGGTCCCAAAGATGAACATGCAAAAACCAGTCATCTGCTTTTCCGCGCCTCTCCAACCAATCCAAAGCACCAGGAATTACTTGATCTGCTCTTTCTCCTCCGAACCCACGCATCAGGTTCATGGATTCCATGAATCCGCTATTCCACCATGACGCACCATGTCTAAAAGGGAATGACGATATAGATGCTGTGTGCCACCCAGCAAGGTAGAAAACAGAGGCCCATGACCGCATACTGAACCTTCCGAAAAACCCTCGATCCTTTCCCTCGGGTTGAAGATCAGCTGCACGGCCCCCGTGATTAATGACGCCATTGCGGATACCAAACATTCCGGTAATTAACGCTGTTCTACTTGGCAGACATGGAACGTCGGATGCGTATACGTTCCTGAAGTTGATCCCCTCACTAGCGACATTATCAATATTGGGCGATGTGTTTCGATGGTACCCACCGCACCCGAGGTGGTCAGCGCGTAATGTATCGATATCAATGTAAATTATTCGCACGACTCTATTTGTAGCCGGATAATGGTCGTCCGTAAATGTCAGCTATGTGCCGATCACGGAATCGTGTAACTTATACATAAATGAGACGCATAGCACCAAGCAAAAATAGGTTGGAATGATTAACGAACCTTACCTTTCTCTCCAGCTGAGAACATTTTCCCCTGAGCAACCAGACTCATGGCAGCCGGTAATCGATTTGGCGATTGCAGCTGATCGGGCAGGAGTGGGCAAGGTCGTTGTTTCTGATCACGTCGCTTTTGGTAATTTCCTTGAAGCCTATGGTGATCCAAGTATCGGTGGGGTCTCCGGAGGTAAGCAACCTACAGGCCCTGATGGGCATTGGCTTGAACCGCTAACGTTCCTGTCAGTTATAGCCGGAGCTACCGAAAGTGTTCGGCTAGGAACAAACATTCTTCTCGCTGCACTGCGCCGACCAGCGGTACTCGCAAAGTCTTTAGCAACTCTCGATGTTCTATCTAATGGCCGAGTTGATCTTGGTGTCGGCGTCGGATGGCAAAAGGAAGAATACGATGCATGCGGTTTGGATTTCGCGAACAGAGGGCGCCTTCTCGATCACACACTAGAAGTATGCCAAACCCTTTGGACGCAGCCTTCGGCGCAGTACAACGCCAATGAACTTCAATTCTCTGGCATTCATGCAATGCCAAAACCACTTCAGAACGGGGGAGTGCCGATTTGGGTGAGTGGAACGGTCAACAAGTTGTCAATGCGACGCTTGGCCACCTTTGGGTACGGATGGATTCCTTGGGGCCCCGACGCCATTGATATTACATCGGGCATTGAATCAATGCGAAAAGCTGTGTCGGCTTACGGAAGAGATCCCGATGAAATACAAGTAATCGGGACGCTTCCGATAACGCGCAATGATGATGGTATTGATCTCAATGCAACAATGTCTAATGTTCCACAACTGGTCACAGCTGGAGTGACTGATTTCAGAGCCTATCTTCCTGTCCCTGATGGACTTGATCCAGCTACCGAGTACCTGACCGACGTGGTGAAACGTTTTAACGACTGCATCTAAAAGTCACCCGAACGACGAGTTACCCTAACAAGTCTCGTGCTTCTTTAATGAAATCTAAATGCTCCTGAAGGCCATCCAAACCACAGTTCATTGTGCAAATTGAAATATGGGTTCCGCCAGAGTCACGCCATTGCTTCGCTGTCTCTGCGGCAGCTTGTGGTGTCCGATCTCGAAGGGTAATCAATTCGTGCCCAAAGGCTTCTTCATTTCGTCCGAACTCACGCAAGTGATGCTCAGTCCGGCTCTTTCCCTCCAAGCAACGATCATGGTCACCGGCGTAAATAAAACCATCACCTAGTTTTCCTGCTCGCTTAAAGGCAATTTCTGAGAACCCCCCGAGCCAGATAGGAATTTGCCGATTTGGCCTGATATTAATATTTCCTCTGTCGATGCGGTCATATTCGCCTTCGAAGCTGAAAAGGTCTTCTGACCAATATTTCCGAAGAAGTTCAATTTGCTCACTTAGCCGAGGTCCACGCTCAGAGAAATCTTGGCCGAGCGCGTCGTATTCCACATAGTTCCATCCGGTGCCAACTCCGAGTCTTAAACGCTCACCTGAAAGTAAGTCGATATCTGTCGTTTGCTTCGCTACCAGTGCTGTTTGTCTCTGCGGTAGAATAATTACGCCAGTAACCAACTCGATCTTCTGTGTGATCCCGGCAAGATAGCTAAACATGGTGAAAGGGCAGTGAAATGGGTCTTCATTTGTATACGGCCCCCATAATTCAGGCTCCCTATCCTCATGGATAGCCCCAACAACATGGTCATATGCCAACAGGTGGTCATAGCCCAGATCTTCGGTGGCTAAACCGATTTCTTTTACTGCGATCGGGTCACCTTCTAATTCCGTCTGAGGATATACAACACCTATTTTCATTAATTCTCCTTTAATGCCCTCTCAGTTTTCACTATTTTTGCACCAATATCCATTTCAGACCTGTTTTTGTATTACCGGTTGACATAATCAGATTAATGGCATACATTAATACGTAAGACGCCCATACGGAGGAAAATATGGAATTCGGAATTTTCAGCAACGGATATATCCCAGGACCAGCAGCACACGACACTGAATCTGAGCACACCGAACTCATGAGAGAATCGGAATACGCTGTTATCGCAGACAGAAATAACTGGAAATACATGTGGTACGGCGAACACCATGGTTTAGTCGAATACAGCCACATGTCAGCACCCGCACCACTTATGGGCTGGGTCGCAGCACAAACAGAACGCATACATATAGGCTCCGCCATCACTAGCCTCCCGGTCACCAAAGAACACCCCGTGCGGATAGCTGAACGAGCAGCAATGCTTGATCACGTCACTAACAATAGGTTCGAATTCGGAACTGGACGAGGTGCAGGAAGCCACGAACTCATGACATTCAGTGGAACCCAACCATCCCAAACAAAAGCTATGTGGGATGAAGTCATTCGCGAAATCCCGAGAATGTGGGAACAAAAAGACTACTCATTTGAAGGCAACGGTTGGTCAGTTCCAGGCCCCCACAACATCCTTCCAAAACCATATGGCAAAGGACATCCCCCTATCTGGGTTGCATGCGGAAACCCCGAAACCTTTGCGAAAGCCGGTTCCCTCGGAATTGGTGCCATTGCTTTCAACTTTGAACCAATCCACAATCTCAAAGGCCGCCTCGAAGCATACAAAGAAGCAGCAGCCTCACCTACCGAAATCATCGGACAATTCCAAAACAACAATGTCATGATGACAAACGGCGTCATTTGTCTAGAAGATAGGGAACGAGCTCGAGAGATCGCAAAAGCTAGGGGGCGAGGATACCTCGTGACAATGGTCAACCTTTACCACGACACAATGCCAAAATCACCAGACGGAATTACGTGGCCTCATGCTCCAGCGAGCACACTTATTGAATGGACCGACGAAATGCTGGACCAGATAATTGAAGCTGGTTACATGTTGTGCGGAAACCCTGAAGAAGTAAGTGAACAACTTGAGGCTTACCAAAGCGTCGGATGTGACCAAGTCGTCTTTGGTCTTCCGATTGAAGGTATGCAACATGAAGAAATCAAAGAAATGCTAGAAATATTTGGCGATCAAGTGATTCCTGAATTTGATAAGGATCCGGTTCATTCAACAACCCGAATGAGAGAAACCGCTCAGCCTAAATTCGAAGCATTTAACAACGAACTTCCACCTGAAGTTCATGAAGTCACAGTGATCCCAGATTCTGCAATTCTTCCGCTTAGCGCGTAACGAGACTCATGCCTCGAAACAGTTCGGACACAAAAGAACGGCTACTTGACCATGCCGAAAAAATGTTTGCGACTGATGGCGTTTTCGCTGTCACAAATAGACAAATTACGGAAGCCGCCGGACAAAAAAACGAATCAGCACTCAACTATCACTTCGGAACACGAAACGACCTCATCATCACATTGTTGAGGCGAAGAAGTAAAGAACTAGATGCCATTCGGGCGGAATTGCTAGCGCATCTTGGCGATAGACCAACAACCCGTGAACTCGTCCAATTACTGGTTGAAGTGTACGCAAGTTGCCTTCACACCGAAAGCGGATGCGATTACCTGCGCATCGTAGATCAGTTGCGTGGCTGGATGACAGATTGGGAGTTTGTCGCATCTTTTGAAGATGATAATGTCCACGAATATCTTCGATACATTTTGGGGCTGCTCCAAAAAGAGACCGATAGTCAACGGGTACTAGGAATGATCATGCTCATGACCGCACTCACTGCAAGTCGAGCGCAACTTGTTTCCGATAATCGGCAACTTCCCAACTCGCATGAAGAATATGTTGAGACGCTCACTGACATGCTCACCGGAGTTTTACTCGGACCTTCATCATAATGTTGAGCTATTCTCCGTAAAGGGGGAATATGAAACTCGCACTTGGACTAGAGGTTTATAACAAAGCAGTATTAGATCTCCCGATTGAGGCGATAGAAACCGCAGAACGTTATGGTTATCACTCAGTTTGGACAGCTGAGGCGTACGGATCCGATGCGCTCTCAACCCTCGCATATCTCGCTGGAAAAACAACAACGATAAAGTTGGGAACAGCAGTCGTTCAGGTCGCTGCACGAACACCAGCATCAACAGCCATGGCCGCAATGACAATTGATGCTCTTGCTGGAGGGGATAGAACCATTATCGGGCTGGGGGTTTCAGGTCCTCAAATCGTTGAGGGATGGTACGGGCAACCCTGGGGAAGCCCCCACCACTGGTTAAGGGACTATGTCTCTATCATGAGAAAAATCTTTGCCCGAGAAGAACCTGTGACACACATAGGCAAACAACTTACCCTGCCATACACCGCGGATGGGTCCATTAATGAAGGCAAAGCACTTAAATCCATTCTTCACCCTGTCGGTAATATAGAGATTTGGATCGCTTCCGGTGCTCCACTGAACACAGCTTTAGCCGCAGAAGTAGCTGATGGATGGCTCCCAATGGGTTACGGACTTGATGGTTGGGAGATACATGGACCCAATTTAGAAAAAGGTTTTCAAAAGAGAAAGGAAAACGCCGTGCCTCGAGAGAATTTCCAATTGTTTACAAATCTCAGTGTGGAAATAACAGATGACATTCAAGGTGCAATAAATCGGCGTAAACCCCAGACAGCGATGTATGTCGGAGGAATGGGAAGTGAAAACAATAATTACCACAGAGATTCAATGGCTAGAAGAGGATTTCCAGAAGCAGCTCAGAAGATTCAGGAGTGCTGGCTAAGTGGAGATAAGGAAGGAGCAGTGCTTGCAGTACCAGATGAATACATAGACCAAAGTGGCCTCATAGGCCCAGTAGAGAGAATACGAGAACGCTTCACTCAACTTGTTCCAAATGGGGCAACAGGACTGATTATACGAACAACTGATACATCAACGATTGAGTTAATCTCAGAAATAACCGAATCCGAATACGGGCTTGAATGATCATGATCATTCACAAGTCGAAGCACAGACCAAAGTCATATAGGAGGTAAGAATGCCCGAAGCAGTAAATGGAACAACAAGAATCCACTATGACACGAAAGGCAATAGAGAAGATCCGTCGATCCTACTTATCATGGGCTACACCGAACCTATGACGTCATTCAAAGAGGGCTTCTGCCAATTTCTTGTTGACGCTGGCTACCACGTAATCAGATTCGATAATCGTGATGTGGGACTGACTTCAAAGACTCAATCAGCTCCGCCGGATATTCAAGCAATCGTCACGGCAGTTATGACAGGCCAAACCCCTCCCGAAGTTCCCTACACTCTCGAAGATATGGCAGATGATGCCTTTGCTGTCCTTGATACTGTCGAAGTTTCTAGAGCGCACATCGTAGGGGTTTCAATGGGAGGATACATCGCTCAAACCATGGCCATCACAAAACCCGAACGTGTAATCTCAATGACCTCCATTATGTCAACAACCGGAGCGCCTGGAGTGGGAATAGCAACTCCTGAAGTAGGAGCCAATTTAAGGTCACCGCTAGGAATAGACACAAAAGAAGAAGCAGTGGAATGTTCACTACATAATTACCGGCTGTTTGCGGGACCGTTATTTGATGAAGAAGCTCATAGAGGTCTCGCCGAATCAAACTATGAACGAAATTGGAATCCATTAGTTACTCTTTACCAACTTGCAGCCATGATGACAGGACCCGATCGCACAGAAGAGCTCAAGTCAATATCGACTCCGACCCTCGTCATTCACGGAGCAAAGGATACTCTCGTTCAGGTAGACGGAGGTGAAGCCACTGCCGCAGCGGTCAAGGACTCGCGGCTAGTAATATTTGATGAAATGGGACATGAGATGCCAGAAATACTATGGTGTGACATCACAACAGAAATTCTTAATCATGTACGAGCGACTGAAAGCGCTTGAAAGAAGGAAAAATGGCAGAGGAACCAGATAGTTATGAAGATCTCACCCAGTGTGGGCTAGATGAAGGTATTGAGGCGGAATTGCTTCAAACGCAACGAGAATGCACATTCATGTGGACAAACAAAAAAGGCGAGGCTTTTGGGGTAATCATGTCGTTCCTCCCAAAGGATGGAAAATTATGGCTAACATGCGCCGAGCGAAGAGCCAGAGTGCCTGCCCTCAGGCGTTTTCCGAGAGCTTCAGTTTGTGTCAACAGTACAGGGACCGTGTTAGGGACTGGGAAAACGGTTACCTATAAAGGCGACTGCGTCATACATACGGGAAGAGACGTGAAAGACTGGTTCTATCCTGAATTTGCTAGTCACCTTCGTCCAGAACCCAAAGCAGCCCAGGTCTTTCAGGACTTCCTCGATTCGCCTGAACGAGTCGTCATAGAATTTACACCAGATTACAAATTGTCGTTCGATAGTTCAATCATGTGGGCACGTTCACCTGAAGCAGCCAGCAACAAAGATGATCCACGAAATCAGACGGAAATCTGATTAGAACCCCCGCCAGTTAGGATCTCGTCGCTCTCGGAAACTATTCACACCTTCTTGCGCGTCCAAAGTCCCGTTATTAAGTTCGACCGCCCAACTTTCTTCTTCAGTAATTGTGCGACGATCAACATCTAAGGATCTGTTAACCAGCCATTTAGTAAACATATGTGCCTTGGTTGGGCCAGTAGCCAGACGGACCGCCCATTCCATCACAGAGGGAATCAATTCCTCACCCGGAACTACTTTGTTACATAACCCCAATTCAAGGGCATAATCTGCGGGGATATCGTCAGCAAAGAACATCAGTTCTTTCGTCTTCATAGGACCAATGAGTCTCGGGAGGATCCACGTTCCCATAGCATCAGGAACGAGGCCTCGCCGTGCAAACACCTCAATGAACTTTGCATGATCAGCCATCATTACCAAGTCGCACATCAACGCAAGATGTACACCCATACCAGCTGCAGTACCATTGACAGCAGCGATCACGGGTAATTCACAATCAAGAATCGATGACATAAGAGGATGCTGCCCACGCAACATCATTCGCCTTGGTTCACCGACCGCCAACGCAGGAGCATCATCTGGACGCTGAGCATACTCACGGCCCACTGAGATATCTGCTCCTGGGCAAAACAGCTTTTGCCCAGTCGCTGTTAGAACTACAGCTCGGGCATCAAACTGACCATTTAATGATTCAAATAATCCTGTCATCCGGTCACGCATACCCGGAGACATTGCGTTTCCCTTATCTGGATTATTGATCGTGATCCACGCAACTTGGTCAATAATCTCAAACTGAACTTTCTCGCTGAGATCTTCCTCGTATGACATACTTTCAATCTACCCGAAATGATTTAATCCATACAATGACGCTCAAGAAAGAAAGTTGTAGTGGGGACCATAATCTCAGGTCAAAAGAGAGGGTTAAACGCTAAATAGGTCTGCATTCCCTAAATGTTTCTATTAAGGCAATATTAAAGTACGCTCCAAATGTGTTTAAAGCAGTGATCTTTGACGTAGCTGGAGTCTTAACAGAAGGTCTAGGTGCAATTCTCCTTGAAGCCGCTGCTGGAATTGAAGGGGACCTGGACCAATTAGCTGAAGCTCTAATCCCAGTTTTCATGGGTGAAGGCGACTCTGACGTTGCAGGGCATAGGTTAGAACGTGGTGAAATAACTTTGGATTTCTTTCTATCATCTCTCGGCGACGTCGAGAAAGAAGCATGGGCGATTCTGCACCCAGACTCAAAGAAATTCTTTGGGGATAGTCTTCAGCCAAAACCAGAAATGCATGATTTTGTTACTGAGATAAAGAAAGGTGGTTTTAAGACAGGATTGATTTCAAATAATGTCAAAGAATGGCAACCGGCTTGGGACAAAGTAATTCCCACCCGAGATCTTTTTGACGCCACAATCTTTTCGTCGGAGGTTGGCTGCAGGAAACCAAACTCAGAAATCTTTAACATCGCACTCCATGAACTAGATGTTCAACCCCACGAAGCTATTTTTCTTGATGACTTTCCTACAATGGCTCAAGGAGCCCGAGATGCAGGTCTACATGCAATCGATGTCCACGATCACGGCCTCGCAATCCAAGAGACAAGAGCTTTGCTACAAATATAAAAGCCAACTTTTCCAGCCACTGAAACTCTCGTATGGTTTGAACAAAGCGAGGTAGAAATGACTGAACGATACTACGTAACAGATTCTGATCTTTCAGAACAATACACGTTATATACGAGAGCTAATGTTGGAGAAGTATTCCCCGACCCCGTAACACCTTTAACGAGCAGTACGGGCCTTTATCAAGCTGAGCTTGGTTGGCGGGATGCCTGGGAGCGTATGGGAGCATTCACGCATGAAGAGTTTCCGCAAGATACATTCGCTCAACTTGGAGTCGTCGGCGGGTATTGCTACCTTAACGCTTCACTAATTCGACTATTTGGTGTTCGCGCACCGGGACTGTCATGGGAAGATATGGATGAACAATTCTTCGGGGCAATGCCTGGAGTACCTCCCTATAAACAACGCGCCGGAGATGAAGACCTCGCGAAAACCCAGAAAATAGGTGAAACATTCCAATGGGCCCTCAGCCACACAAAATTAGAAGACCTTCAAGAACTCACAGAAAGCAAAAGCGCTACAAAAAAACTTCGAGATGATCGACCTGATTTCTCAAAATACTCAAACGAAGAATTATTCGACCAATACCTGGAATTGCTGAAACTCCACCGAAAATATTTCAGCCAACACATCTTCACGACATACATGGCAACAGTGCCAGTTGGAATTATTTCTGGTGTTGCAAATGCGGTAGGTCGCCCCGACTTACTCTTACCTATCATCGCAGGCTTTGGAGAAGTTGATTCCGCTGAACCATCTCATGCAATGTGGGATATGGGTCGACTAGTGCGCAGCAATGATGATTTAACTGCCGAGTTTGAAAAGGGCATCTCAGGTTTGATAGATCGCCTATTACAAAGCGAGTCACCTGAAGCCAGCGAATTTTCAAAGGCGTTTGAACATTTCATATACGAATACGGATCGCGAGGACCGAATGAATGGGAAGCGCGCTCGCCTTCATGGGAAACACGACCTGAATTAGCACTCAATGCGATTGACAGAATGCGTTTAGCTGGCGACGAACTTGCCCCCAAAACTCAAAACGCTGAGCGGGCTACACAACGTGAACAAGCAGCTACAGAGCTACTTTCAATGGTAGAGGCTGATCCAGAAGTGCACGGAGAACTCGCAGTTGGCATTGCAGCCTCTGCAGCATGGCTACCAGCACGAGAACGAACAAAAACGAACAACATCCGACTTATTCATGAAATGCGAATGATTATGCGAGCAATAGGGGCGCGCATGGTTGAGAAAAATGCATTCGATGAAATAGAAGACTTTGGCTTCGTAACCGAAGAAGAATACGCATCATTATTTAAGGAACCTACTTCTATGCTGAATATTATTCGGTCAAGGCGCGATGAGTATTACAAATTACTGGAACGTGAAGCGCAGTTCTTATTTGATGGACAAGCTGATCATCCGGATACATGGCGTAGGCGCGATGCAGTTTCAGAAGACGTACTAGCGGAAGGTGAAGCGCTTCAAGGGATGCCGGGATGTACAGGATCAGCTGAAGGAACGGCTCGAGTCATCCTTGACAGCAATGACCCAACGTCACTTCAACCAGGAGATATCCTCGTGGCGCCCCTAACTGATCCATCATGGACACCTTTATTCGTGCCTGCAGCAGCAGTTGTCGTAGACGTGGGAGCTCCGCTTTCACATGCAATAATTGTCAGTAGAGAACTGGGAATTCCGTGTGTAGTGTCAGCTACAGACGCCACGCGCAGAATTCCAGACGGTGCGCGCATCAATGTCAATGGCGATACTGGAGTAATTACTGTCCTAGAAGTGTGAATTATCTAGGAATATCACTCCACGGAACATCTTTATCTACGCGAACGTCTCCCGGAAGTCCTAAAACTCTTTCTCCGAGTATATTCCGCATGATTTCACTGGTGCCACCCTCAATGGTGTTCGCTCGCGAACGTAAGAATTGGCCACTGATAGACCCCGAATTGTGAGCTTCTTCGCTTCGGATCATAGGATATCCGTTGGCATGCAACATGCCCTCCGCTCCTTCAAGTTCGATGCATAATTCAAAGATTTTTTGATTTAATTCTGCGCTAAATAGTTTTCCTATTGAACCGCCAGGACCAGCATCACCGCTTTTAGCCATGACTTTGGCTCTTTGGTTCGTTAATCTCAAGATCTCTGCTTTACCCCAAAGATCAGCTACTCGATCACGCATCACTCGTTTCTCAATCTCAGTGAGGTCATCTTTCTTTGTATTCCAAAGGTTCATTAAACTACGAATTGGGCCACCACCCTTTCCGCCACTACCACCACCGAGGGCAACTCGTTCATTCATCAAGGTAGTGATAGCGACGCGCCATCCATCTCCCTCGTCACCCAGTCTTTGGTCATCGGGGACACGAACATCAGTCAAGAAAACCTCATTAAATTCAGCCTCACCGGTTATCTGATAAAGAGGACGCACTTCAACGCCAGGAGCGTGCATATCAAGAATAAAATAAGACAAACCTTTGTGTTTTGGAGCATCCGGATTGGTTCTTGTGAGTAACATGCCGAAATTTGAATGATGCGCAAGAGTTGTCCAGACCTTCTGGCCATTGACTATCCACTCATCGCCGTCGCGAATAGCTTTGCTAGGTATACCGGCGACATCTGATCCGTGCGTCGGTTCAGAAAAGAGTTGACACCAAATATCCTCACCGGTGAAGATCTTCTTGAGATGCTTTTGATGCATTTCCTCAGTTCCATGATTAAGAACAACCGCAGCTCCCATCCCTATACCGATCGGGTTCACAAGAAGGTCATGGTACGGAACTTTGGCTTCACGAAGGACCTCGTCAACAATAGCTTGTTTCCCTCTACTTAGTCCCAGCCCTCCCTTGCCTTCAGGGAAATGAACTAACGCTAATCCAGCGTCAAACTGGGCGCCGCGAAAGGTAAATTGATCAACAGCGTGTGGATCAACCTCCTCAATTAGTGCTTCTGTTCTTTCTTGAAGTTCTTGATCGCTTATTGACACGAATTTCTCCAATCGTCGTCCATGGCTCGCAGTTGGCGAAAACACCTAATGGTCATTAGCATATGTAATGTCTATAAATATAGTATGGCTACGAAATGCCGTACCACGCCAAATGGTGTGTCAACTTTCATAGCAAGGAACCGTATATGCGAGAAGTAGTAATTGTTGAAGCCGTCAGAACTCCTCTTGGTAAAAGAAATGGTGGCTTGTCTACCATGCACTCAATTGATTTGCTAGGCGCAGTCCAATCAGAACTATTCACACGAAGCGGAGTTGACCCCTCAGAGGTAGGACAGGTCGTTGGAGGCTGCGTCGGTCAGGTCGGCATGCAAACCATGAACGTAACCAGAAATGCATGGCTCACCTCAGGTTTACCGCTTGAAGTAGCTGCTACCACTGTCGATGCACAATGTGGGTCCTCTCAACAAGCTACGAATCTTGCATATGCTCTTGTAGCAGGCGGAGTAGTGGACGTAGCCGTCGGTTGTGGCGTCGAGTTAATGAGTGGCGTTCCTATGGGGGCTACAGTCCCACGAGGAGAAGCTGAGGTCGGTAAGCCAGTTAACAGAGGGTACTGGGAAAAATATGAGCTCACATCACAATTTGAAGGCGCAGAACGGATTGCCAAACAATGGGGCATAAGCAGAGAAGAACTTGACGCATTCGGAAAACTTTCACAGGACAGAGCGATACAAGCCTGGGAGGAAGACCGATTTGGTTCCCAAATTCTCCCAATTGATGCACCTGATATTGGCGATGATGGACAACCGGCAGATTCCACACACACAGTTTCTCGTGACGAAGGTCTCAGAGAGACAACGATTGAAGCATTGGCTGGGCTTCGAACAAATATGCCTGATGGTGTCCACACAGCTGGAACATCCTCACAAATTTCAGATGGAGCAGGTGCTGTCCTTCTCATGACAAGAGAAAAAGCCGACGAACTCGGCGTTAAGCCAATGGCTACAATTATTGACTCATGTCTCGTAGGATCAGACCCAGTGTTGATGCTCACGGGACCCATATATGCAACGCAGAAGCTGCTTGCAGATAACGGACTTCAAATGAGTGACATAGATGTCGTAGAAATAAATGAAGCATTCGCTTCCGTTGTGCTTGCATGGGAGAAAGAACTTAACCCAGATATGGCAACAGTGAATCCAAACGGTGGAGCAATCGCTATCGGTCACCCCTTAGGAGGGACAGGCGCAATACTTCTAACGAAAGCAGTCCACGAGCTTCACCGATCCGATAAAGAGCACGCAATTGTTACAATGTGTTGCGGTGGAGGATTAGGAACAGGAACGCTTATTAAGCGTTTGTAAGGACTATGGCAGAAACCCCCAAAGAACTTATTGCGCCGCCATGGAGCCGTGTCGAGTGGTCAATTATGTTAGCTGCACGAGATATTCGACGAACTTTCGATGAGGTATTCCTTGATTTCGACTTAAATCTTTCCGGAGTGGCATTGATGGCGCTGTTATATGAACATGGATCATTATCTCAAACTAACGTAGGGAAATGTCTTGGGATGGGGCGTGCATCTGCTGGGGCACTCATTGATGATTTAGAGAAGAGGAAATTAGTTGATAGAAAAGCGGACCCTAAAGATAAACGTGTCTGGCTTGTTGGGTTAACAGATGAGGGTAAAGAGTTAGCTGCTCAGCTTGAGCAAAGAGATTTAGATTTAAGAGATCTATTCCGAGAAGGAGTTACTAGGGAAGAACGATCTCAACTCGCAGGTGTCCTGCAAAAGTTTAGAACCAACCTTAATAAAGTAAGAAAAGATCATTCAAAAGTTGATTACAAAGGAGAATAAATTATGGACTTAACAGGGGCATCAGCTGTCATTACCGGTGGAGCATCCGGAATCGGCGAAGCAAGCGCAAGAAACCTAGCCGGTCTTGGAGCACGCTGCGTCATCGTTGACCTGCAGGACGAAAAAGGAGAAGCAGTCGCTAAAGAACTAGGAGGCTTATATGTAAAAGCCGATGTAGCTGATGAGGAACAAGTTCAAGCTGCAATGGACGCCGCTATGGAAATGGGCCCTTTACGGGCATTAGTAAATGGTGCTGGGATCGGAAGCGCTTCTCGGACAGTAGACCGAAATGGCGACCCTATGCCCTTAGCGCAATTTGAGTTCGTAATTCGCGTGAATCTCATAGGTACGTTCAACTGCATCCGACTCGGAGCAGCTTCCATGGCTAAAACAGATCCACTTGATAGTGATGGGCAGCGAGGAGCCATAGTAAACATGGCTTCAGTTGCTGCGTTCGATGGGCAAACAGGTCAAAACGCCTATTCAGCTTCCAAAGGCGGCGTTGTAGGAATGACTCTCCCGATAGCACGCGATCTGGTGCCGCTCGGGATCAGGATAAATACAATTGCTCCTGGACTCATCGATACACCAATCTACGGAGAGGGAGAAGCGTCAGACCAATTTAAAGCGCATCTCGGGCAAAGCGTTCTGTTTCCCAAGAGACTCGGGTACGCCAGCGAACTCGCATCAATGGTCACTGAATGTATAACAAATGATTACATGAATGGTGAAACAATCAGAGTAGACGGCGGCGTTCGCCTTCCACCAAAATAAGGAGTAAGAATGACAGAAAACAGCGCAGTCCTCACAGAAACGAGGGGCAGAGTTCTCTTGATTACGCTTAACCGTCCTGAAGCAATGAATGCGATCAACACGGATCTTGCTCAAGGCCTTCTTGCAGCAGTTGAGGAACTTGATTCAAATGATGGACTAACTGCAGGCGTATTGACCGGAAACGGGAGAGGATTCTGCTCGGGAATGGACCTTAAAGCTTTCGCAGCAGGAGGGCCGCCAAAGGGGTTTGACCAATTTCTTGAAACAGGGTCAAAGAAACCACTAATTGCAGCAATTGAAGGATTTGCTTTAGCAGGTGGCCTTGAAGTTGCACTAACTTGCGATCTGCTAGTCGCAGCTAAGGATGCAAAAATAGGAATCAGAGAGGTCAAAGTCGGTTTATTCGCAGCTGGAGGAGCTTTGCTTCGATTACCTCGAAGGTTGCCGTACTCGGTAGCTATGGAGATGGCGTTAACTGGTCAACCTATAACATCTGACGAAGCGAAAAACTATGGATTAGTTTCACGAGTTACAGATAATGGAGGAACCATCGATGCTGCTCTAGAGCTGGCTGAACAGATAGCGGAGAATGCGCCACTAGCCGTTGCAGCTTCGAAAGCCTTAATACAAGCACAGCAAGGTATAACAGAAGAGGAGTTTTGGGAACTTCAAAAACCTCACATGGTAAAGGTCTTCACTTCAAACGATGCAAAGGAAGGTCCAGCGTCCTTTGCCGAAAAGCGCTCACCTAACTGGTCAGGAACGTAGAGGCAAAAATTCCTCAACCAAAGGAGAAAACATGAAACTAGCAATGTTGCTTCCATACTCAAATAGGTTTTCGGAGGCAGTTGACCGAGTCGTCCAACTCGAAAAAGCCGGACTCGACTTAATCTATGTACCCGAAGCATATGCGGCCGATGCAGTTTCAGCCATGGGATACCTAGCGGCGAAAACAGACACTGTGCAAATAGGGTCAGGAATTCTTCCAATATATAGTCGGACACCAACGCTATTAGCAATGACCGCTGTAGGCATGGATGAAATATCAAATGGCCGATTTGTTCTGGGCCTTGGGGCTTCAGGGCCACAGGTTATAGAAGGCTTTCATGGAATTCCATACAAGGCCCCGCTGGGCCACACCAGAGAGGCAATCGAGATATGCAGGAAGGTATGGAAGCGAGAGGAGAAGCTAACATACGACGGTAAGTACTACACGCTACCTCTTCCGGAAGACCAAGGAACTGGATTGGGCAAACCTCTAAAAATTATCACCCATCCGCTGCGCCCAAACATTCCCATACACATAGCCTCACTAGGTCCAAAAAATGTGGAGCTCACAGCTGAACTTGCTGAAGGCTGGCTACCAACATTATTCATGCCCGACAAAGCAGATCTCGCATTTGGTGATGCTCTTAAAATAGGGCTTAGCAAACGAAGTAGCGATCTTCCTCCACTCGACATTGTTGCTGGAGGGATGGTAGCAATCGGTGACGATGTCAAACAATACCTTGATTTCGGACGACCAAATACTGCCCTTTATGTCGGAGGTATGGGAGCGCGAGGAAGAAACTTCTACAATTCTTTAGTCCAACGATACGGTTTTGAACAAGAGGCTCTTCAAATACAAGATCTCTATCTATCAGGTAAGAAAAAGGAAGCTGAAGCAGCAGTTCCTCTTGAACTACTTGAAGGCATGAATCTCGTCGGCCCGGAAGGCTACATCAAAGAAAAAATAGCCCAATTCGCCGAAGCAGGCGTGACCTACCTAAATATTGGACCGATCGGACCGCCAGAAGAACAAATGAAAATCGTTGAAAAATTAAAGGAAATCATTTCCTAACGGCGAATGGGAATATCTATATTCCCTTCAGCGCCTCAATAGACGATCTTAAAGCATCATCACATTTCGTATCTACAGGTGGACGTAAAGTAACCCCGCTAACGAGGCCACCGAAGCGTGCATGCACTTCATCGGCCAAATCATTAAATGAACAAGCAATAACAACTTGATGAAATAACTCATCAGGTATCAACCGGTAGTTCTCCTCACCTTCACCAGCCGAAAACCGTTTTCTCAGATCTACACCCAAATCCCCAAAGCCCAAAAGGTCAAGGGTCGGCGTGTAGGAAGGAGTTGAGTATAAGAAAGCAAGCATTTTTTTCTTCTCATCAATAAGTCTCTCACGCTCCGCAGCAGTATCTGTCACCACCGTCAACGGTGCAGCGATCACCGGAAAGATTCTTGTGTAACCTACACCAGAAGTGGAATCAATCAAAGGAATAATATTTTCTCTCAAATGAAGAGAATGCGAATTGGTTGGATGTGTAATTAAACCATCACACTGTTCAGCAGCCAATGCACTCAACTTCGGACCTACCGCTCCCAACCAAATTTCAGGAACGCGAATGTCACCTAAAGACTCAGGAATAAATTCATCCTGTAAACGAGACAAATTATAAAACTCGCCCTGAAAGGGAACACACTCCCTCTTCCCAAAAGAATCAAAGCACGCCCTAACAGCACCAATATATTCACTCAACCTATTCACAGGTTTATCAAAGGGCATTCCATACCGTTCCTCAACATTTTTCCGGATCTGGGTACCTAAACCTAAATCAAAGCGACCCTCAGATAACTGTGCAAGATCCCAAGCAGAAAGAGCCGAAACCATGGGGCTTCTGACAAAGGCTAGAGCAACTCCTGTACGTACATGTAACGAAGACGTTGCTGCTAAAGCGAGAGAAGACATGACAAATGGGTCATGAACCATTTCAGGAATATGTAAAGTATCAAAACCCAAAGACTCGACCCGCCGAGCATAATCTCCAACATCACGTAGCTGCATTCGAGGATTGATCCCAGCAACAATCTCCATTTATGCTCCTTTATCCCTCATCTAACAATAGAAGAATTTCCGCTGAGTTACTTTTCCACATAACTTTCAACTAACGTCACATCATGATCCCTTTAATGGAATTCAAGCACAATGCCAGAGACTGGTTACAACAAAATCTTGAAGTTGCACCTCCAAACTACGGCGCCATCCTGCCACCAGCACTAGAAAAGGAAGGAGTTGATTGGCAGAAAAGATTATTTCATGAAGGGTGGGCAGGAATTCACTGGCCCAAAGAACACGGTGGATTAGGGCTTACGCCTGAGCACCAATCTATTTGGCTTGAAGAATGCGCCCGAGCCGATGTTCCACCATACGTAAATATGGTTGGTGTCATTCTTGCAGGACAAGGCGTACAAATTTATGGGACAGATCACCAGAAGAATCTCCACCTTCAATCAATTATTGATGCCACACAGCTTTGGTGTCAGCTCTTTTCCGAACCTGAATCCGGATCAGATTTAGGGTCACTTCGTACCACAGCTGAACCAGATGGTGATGGCTGGGTAGTGAATGGCCAAAAAGTATGGTGCAGTGGGGGCCGTTACAGCAACTGGGGAATACTTATGGCCCGAACAGACCCAAATCTGTCAAAGCATCGCGGGATCAGTTTCTTCCTAATTGATATGCAGAGCGATGGTATAGAAACACGGCCATTGCGCCAAATGACAGGTGAAGCAGAGTTTGACGAAGTATTCTTCACCGATGTTTCGCTCCCGCAAACCGCACTCCTTGGGCCGCTAAATGGAGGCTGGCACGTAGGCATGGATATCTTGACGAAGGAAAGAGGCTCAATAGGGGCAGGAGCCATAACCATGCAGCGAAGACTAGATAGCCTTCAATCTCTAGCGAACAAAGAACTATCCCACGACAAACGTCAACAGCTTGTGCAATTACTCATAAAAGGAAAAAGTTATCAATACTTAGGTCAACGGCAGGGCCCGGCCGCATCGGTTTCATCTTCTTTGAACAAGTTAGGAATCACAGAATTAATGTTTGATATCGCTAACTTGCGAGCAGATATTGCCGAAATTGAAGCACTATTATCCGGACATGGCTCTGACAGCCTTCTTGCAGCACCAGGAGCGAAGATAGCGGGAGGGACTTCACGGATACAAAAGAATATCATTGGTGAGCGAATACTCGGCCTCCCAAAGGAACCCAACCCCAGCTGACTGAATTCAACTACTGCAACTGAGCATTGAACACCCGGCTCGATCCTTTGCCCAATCAGGACGCTTCACAAACCACTTATCAAATTCCGGTTGATCATCGTAAGGGTTTTTCAGCATTTTCTCAAGATCATATAGCATGCTGAGATCACCTTGTTCCGCAGAATCTATCGCTAGCTGAGCCAAATAATTTCTCAACACATACTTTGGATTAACTTGATTCATTTGCTCTCTTCGCTGTTCGTCAGCAACACCCTGATTGCGTAGCACATCACAATAATGTTTGATCCAGCTACGAAGAGACTCCCAATGTACTTGAGGCTTAGACTCAGGTTCGTAGTAAGCGCTCTTTAAGAGGGCAGTTATTTCATCAATATTGGTGTTGGGCCCCACCGTTATCGAGGACAACGAACGAAAAAAAATAGTCATATCTATTTCTCCCGTTTCAAGTATCGAGAACAAATCTGTAATCACGCGTTGCGATGGGTCTGAACTATGTTCAACCAATCCCAACTTGGCAGCTACCATGTCAGACCAACTTCGTGCAAAGATCTCCTCGTACTCATCCAAGGCTTCTTGAAGCGGCTCAACATTTCCCACCACTGGATAAATCGCATTAGCTAACTGAGCTAAGTTCCAATGCCCCACAGCGGGCTGATTACGGAACCGGTATCGACGTTGGTGCCGGTCAGTAGTGTTAGGCGTCCAATCCGGATCAAAATCATCAATCCATCCATACGGTCCATAGTCAATAGTCAATCCATGTATCGACATATTATCTGTATTCATAACACCATGTACGAAACCAACACGTTGCCAATGAGCCATTAATAGAGCTGTAGAGGAAACAACTTCTTTAAAAAAATCAACATATTTTTGAGGTGAATTATCATCGATTTCACAAAAGTGATGCTTGATTGTGAAGTCAAGCAAAGTTCTCAGTCCATCAATATCTTCCCGAGCAGAAAAGATTTCAAAGTTCCCAAATCGAATAAATGAATCAGCTACTCGGCACACAACCGCACCGATCTCTTCAGCGAGATTGCCATCGTAAAACATATCTCGAACAACGTTGTCTCCTGTGCTGCAAAGACTAAGTGCACGCGTTGTAGGAACGCCAAGGTGGTGCATAGCCTCACTGCATAAATATTCCCTAATGGAGGACCGAAGGACTGCTCTTCCATCACCACTTCGAGAATACGGCGTAGGTCCAGCACCCTTCAACTGAAGCATGTAGCTATTGCAATCTATTCCTGTAACTTGCCCTAAATTGATTGCTCTACCATCACCTAGTTGCCCGGCCCAATTCCCAAATTGATGCCCCCCATAGCACATTGCATGTGGATCCATATCTGTAGTGACTGCATTTCCAGAGAAAATCTCTGCAAATTCAGTAGAATCCGCAACATCGCTCGTTATGCCAAGCAGTAAACGAACTTCTTCAGACACCGCAAGGGTCTTCGGAGCTGCCGTAGGAGTAGGAAAAACTCTTGAGTAGTATGCATTATGAACTTGACGGCGAGTATTGGTAAGCAGCTCATCCCCACGTAATTCATTTGTGAATGGGTTCTCAAAGATCACATCTTCTAATTCCACTTGTCGTATTTGTGATTCAGGTTTCTCCATCAAATCTTTCCTTTTCTAGCTTCTACGATAGTTCGCAAAAACCGTTGTCACCATCTACGATCAATCTGTGTGGAAACCTGAAGATGTAGATCCATTTAGCGATGAGCCTCAACCCGAAATAGCGGTTGTGCGAGCTGGCGAAGATTTAGACTGGGAAATAGTTGAATCATTTTTGCGGGACTCGTTGCCTCAAGAGATAGACACTGCTGGAAAATTTGAAGTCCATCAATTTCCCAATGGTGCAGCGAACTTAACATACCTAGTTTCATTTGGGGCAACTGAACTCGTTTTGAGGCGACCCCCATTCGGAAATCTAGCCCCTGGAGCTCATGATATGGGAAGAGAATATAGGGTGCTATCGAAACTTTGGAAGATCTTCCCGATGGCGCCTCGCGCATATCTATTTTGTGATGATGTAAACATTGCTGGTGCAGCAATGTTTGTTATGGAACGCCGTGTTGGTGAGGTAATACGTGGGATCGTACCTCGTTCAATGAGGCATCATGACCGTTTAGGTGACCGAATTGGTCGTGCATTAGCTTCAGCGATTGCCGAGTTTCATTCGTTGAATCCAACGGATGTTGAGCTGGAAACCTTAGGGAGGCCAAATGGTTTTGTGCTCCGGCAAGTGGAAGGATGGAAAAAGAGATGGGATCTAGTTTCTGATGAACGTTACCACCAAGGAATGAATGACGTATATGCGGCTTTGATATCTGATTTGCCAGAGCCTCAACGAGTAGCGTTCGTTCATAACGATCTCAAATTAGACAATTGCATGTTTAAAGCAGATAACCCAGATGAGGTGCACGCAATATTTGATTGGGATATGACGACACTGGGAGATCCACTTATTGATTTTGGAACGTTGTTGAATTATTGGCCTGACCCAGACGATGACCCTGATGTTGTCAGAGGTGGCCATGCAGGGCTTAATCAAATGGGACTTCCAAGCAGGTCGCAATTAACAGAATATTATGCAGAGAAATCTTTACTAGATCTGAAAAAT
>WTHU01000178.1:29643-32942 GCA_011523005.1 Acidimicrobiales bacterium | reverse complement strand
AAATAAACCAGGTTCAGGGTTTGCCAATGCAGTCTTTTCTGGGTCGTTAGGGTAGATTATGCCGCGACCAGTTGAGTCTCGGAAGAAAAGTCGTCCCTCTGTTCCTGCCGGTAATTCGTTTAAGTTTTCGTCAAGTACGAAAGCAGTGAAGGGAGGAATTGATTTCCCCACAGACCCAGGGTTGTTTAACCATTCTTCGCTCGTGATCGCACACACGGTCCCCACCTCACTTGCGCCGTAAGCGTCCCTGAATATTGGGCCCCACCAGTCAATCATTTCTCGCATAACATCAACAGGGCATTTTGCTCCGGTGTGGGCTGCAAACTGCATAGAAGAAACGTCATACTTTTCCTTCACTTCCTCAGGTAACGCCAGCATTCTCACAAAGTGGGTCGGTACCATTAATGCCGACTCCGTTTTATACTTCTCAATTGTTGCAAGGGTCGTTTCTGCATCAAATCTTCCTAATATCACCGATGGAATTCCCAGAGTGAGGAGTCGCATTCCTGACAATGGTCCTGTGTGATACATCGGTCCTACAACTAGATGTGTTCCAAATTCTGCGAATCCACTTTGGCTTAGGCCTTGGATGTGTTCAGTCATGGTTGAACCACCCGCAAACATTGTTGGGGGAAGTTCGGTGCCTTTCGGGAGACCTGTGGTGCCTGAGGTATAGAGTAGATTTGGTCTCGGGGTAACGGCATCGGGGGAAGTGTCCGCTGACCCGGTCATCAACCAGTCATCCCAATTTGTTACATTTTCGTACTTTTCACAGTTCCATCCAATAACGAGGTCAATACCAGCTTCTTGCGCAGCCTGAATTCCTCGCTCCGCCGTCTTGTCATCTATGAATAAGATTTTGCTTTCAGAATCTTTGAGGATGTAACCGGTCTCATCAGCAGTGAGGTGGAAATTTACTGGCACAGATGAGGCTCCACCAAATAGACCTCCGAGATGCGCTAACGCAGTTTCGGCAGCGTTCTCGGCAAACACTGCAATTCTTCTTTTCTCGCCTAAGTCTGTCTGGAGAATGATGTTTGCCGCACGATTTATAAGTTCGTCAACTTGTTCCCATGTTAGTGTTTTATAGGGGTCAATCATTGCTGGCGAATCGGGTGTTCGAAGTGCTTGTTCTTTTGCAAATTTTGGCATCTGTTCCTCTATTGCTTACTTTTATTTGTTGTTGGCTTTCTCTTGTTTAAGAGAGGCCTTGGCCTTTTTTAGTCTTGCCTTGATCGGGTCTGTTATTGAGATTAGACCATCTGATCTGAAAATTGCTATTGCTATCATAAGCGCCCCAGATGCGGTAGTTCTGAGAATTTGCCCCTCGCTTGATGTCGTCGACAGTATTCCGGCTGGCGTAAGAGCCGCTCCGATCATTGCACCTCCTATATGCCCCACTCCGCCCAAGAAGAGTAGGGATACGTTTCCAATGCCTGAAAGTGCATCCCAAGTTGAAATTTGTAGAACTGTTTGCTGATAGGCGGTTAGTACTCCAGCTATTCCTGCGAGGCCCGATCCTATACCGAACCCTAAAAGTTTCGCGCTAGCAACATTGATTCCTACTGAACTTGCAGCTTTTTCATTAGCTCGAACTGCTAGAAACTTTCGGCCAGTTACGCCTTTCCGTATTCCGACCACAGCAACGATTGATAGGAGTAACCAGATACAGCAGAATATTATAAGTGCTGGCCGGTCTCTGCTGATTGAGGGGTCAACTGTAATATCAGCTCCAAACCATCGTGGCGGTGGGACTGAGAGGTTAGATCTTGCGCCTTTGCCAATAAGCGATTCGTTGCCCATTATCATCTCTGTAATCGCAACGGCTGCGGCAAGTGTTACTACAGCTAGTTGCAATCCCCGAATCCTTACAGCAGGTATAGCAATTAGTACCCCTACTGCTACTGCGATGAGTACCCCGAGAATCATTGCGAGAGGAGAAGGGAATCCTGGTCCATCAAGAGCGAAAGCACTAAAGCCATAGATTGAGCCATCTGCAGCTAACCTGCTTGAGAGGTATGCAGCTACACCAGCGAAAGTTAGATTTGCCAGAGATAGCTGGCCAAGGTAACCGATAAGAATTACTGATGAGAGCATGAGGATAGCTGCTATAGTGCTCGTAATCAGACGGCCCTGAGTAACAGACGAACCAGTTGCTAGTACCCATAGGCTAAATGCAGTAACCGCAAAACATAATGCTTTCCATCGAGTTGGTTTAGGCGCTGTGGGTTGCCTATCAGCGAATCGTGATCCCCGAACAGGGAGCCTGTAGCCCTTTGAGAATTGGATTACGATTATGACCAACAGGGGAATTGCTTGGCGAAGTCCCTCGCTTGGGATCCACTCTGGCCACCAATCTTTCAATGTGAAGCCTGCCGCACCTGATTGGAAGATGCCAAGAAGAATTCCGCCAATTGTTGCAACCCATGGAGAGGATAGATTGCCAAATAGGGCTGCTCCGAGAGCTGGGACTACAAAGAGTGTGTATCTAGTTGGGGTTAATGTGACAAAGTCAAGTGCGAGTATGCCGGCAAGCCCTGTGATCGTTGTTGAGATTAACCAGTTGACTGTAGCTATACGATTGACAGAATAGCCGAGAAGAGTCCCACCTATTTCGGAGTCTTCAATTGCACGAGTGCAAAGACCCATCCTGCTTCTTTTGTAGTACAGGAAAAGTCCGCCTCCGATTGCAAGGGCAGCTAAAGCCATCAACAATCTACTAAACTCAATTCCTCCTCCTAAGCCAAGGGGGTTATTCCAAGTTCCTTCTGGGAGAATTCCATCAACAAATTTAGATTTAGAGCCGAATTGGTAGCTCGCAAGAGAGGTTAAATATACCAAGGCACCGAGAGAACCTATAATTTTTGAAATTGGCGGCTTATTTCGAAGTGGCCCAAATATCAGAACCTGTACCGCTATGCCAAGGATGATTGACATTGCCATACCTGCTAGGAAGGCAGGAAAAGCTCCGACACCTTCGGAAGAAAGACTTAATTTGTAAGGGATATCTATCGGCCCAGGGAAGAAATCAAACCATGGAAAGTACATGTCACCTGTTTCTCGCATAGTTACAAATGTGTATGCGGGATACATAGCCAACGCGCCTTGATCTAAGTTAATGAGACCAGAACCTTTGTGCCCTACAACAATACCTGTGGCGAGAATGGCATAGAATCCTCCAATACCGACGCCAAGAATACATAATAAAAGGATTTCAGTCACGCTTAGACATTATTGGTGATTAAAACTAAACACTCACTTTTTGATGCGAAATGAAATTAATTTCCCATGCCTACATA
>WTHU01000178.1:0-29543 GCA_011523005.1 Acidimicrobiales bacterium | reverse complement strand
GTACCCTTCATTTTCTAACCTCTGGAGTACTTCAATAGCAGGAGAATAGCGAAGATCATCAGTCCCTGCTTTGAATGTGAGCCCCCAGGCAGCGATCTTTATATCTCCATCATTGCTAGGGGCAATCTGCATGACTTTCTGCGCTGTGCGATCTAGGTGCTTTTGGTTTAGCTCAATGATGTGTTCAAGGAGCGTGAAGTCAAAACCAACTGAACGCGCAACATACGCTAGAGATGCGCTATCTTTCGGGAAACAAGACCCACCCCAGCCCGGCCCAGCACGCATATAATCAGCTCCTATTCTGGGGTCATATCCAATTCCGCTTGTTACTTCTTCTATATCTGCTCCCGACATTTCACAGAGGGTTGCTATTTCGTTAATGAATGTTAGTTTCATCGCGAGAAAAGCATTTGCTGTATGCTTGACAAGTTCTGCGGACTCCAGGCTGCATAATAATATTGGCGCATCAATATCTGAGTAAAGTTTGGATACTCTCTCAGCATGCTCTTTTGAACTCGCCCCAATTACTATTCTACTCGGTGTAAGGAAATCATTTATCGCGTTTCCTTCTGAGAGAAACTCTGGGTTTGAAACAACATGTGCTTCCTTCTTTGTAAGAGTTTCTTGTAACCTCTTTGCTGTTCCTAACGGAACTGTTGATTTATTAATAACAATTGAATTTGGTTGCAACACTGGAGTTATTTCATCCATCCCCTTTTCAAAGAAAGACATGTCAGAACTACCATCGTGATTTGATGGTGTTGGGAGGCACAGAAAATGGAATTCTGCATTTTCTGATGCGCTTGCTGCCCCCAAAACAAATGAGAGTCTTTCCGACTTGACAACGTTACTGACTAATTCTTCGAGCCCAGGTTCGTAAAAGGGAATTCTGCCTGCTTGTAAGCTTTTAACTCGATCATCTTTATTGTCGGCAATGATTACGTCATGCCCAAGGTGAGCCAAACAAGCGCCTGTGGTAAGACCTACATAACCTGCACCGATTATAGCTACTTTTGCCATTGTTCCTTCTAGAACTTCCCCATCCAGATTGTACCTATGCAAGGCTTAAATTGTCCGGATTTTTTCGATAATGATTGAGGGTTTTGGGTTTATTGAAAGTGACTAGGGTTAGCAACCTCTAACTTCATTGTGACAATTGAAAGTAGTTTTTCTTGGAGTATTTCAAATCTGTCGTCGTAGTGGCCTGCTTTTATCTTCTCGGATAAGTCGGGCATATCAATTGCCTCTAGGTCTGTGAGTACGGTTTGCAGAGTATCTTTGTGAGATGCTTCGTTCTCAATTTCTCTGATGGCAATCCTTAGTGCGTTTGCAGCGATTCGTAATTTCCACTTCGTGACTCCATCTGAGGAAGGCATGATTTCTTCTGTTATGCATTCTTCAACTGCGTGAATAAGTTCTACCGCTGAGGGGGCATCGTATGGGTAATTTTTTCGGGAAGGTAAACCCCAGTCTGACATGTCTTCGTTACTCATTTAATTTTCTCTCCGATGGCTTGCAGAAGGTCGTATTCGTTCTCTGCAACACGTCTTCCTATGGCCGCTATTTCTAGAGAATTAGTTCGACCTTTTCGGAAGTCTCCTCCCATTTGCAAGCATATAATTCCCCAACGCAAAGTTCCGAATATCTCCCACCATAAAAGTGTTGCCGCCGAAACGTCGTTTCCGCTTTCTTGGACGTAGCTTTCAATTAGTTCGTCATATGAACCTAATCCAGCTACTCGTTGATCACTTCCAAATCTCCATGCTCTTACGCACATCCAACCAAGGTCTTGAATCGGATCACCGAACTGAGCTATCTCCCAATCAAGGACTGCGTTAAGGCCGGAAGTATCTATGAGGAGGTTCCCTAACCTAAAGTCTCCATGGACAAAGGTTGATTCAGATATTTTGGGCTGGTTTGCTTTTAGCCACCTAAATGCAAAGTCAAAAGTTGGATGCGGGTCATCCAATGCCTCGTAGATTGAGTTGAGCGATGATAGGGGGTCTCGGATGTCACTAAGTTCTATTCCTTCAAATTGGCTTCTGTCTATCTTGTGGATAGCTGCTAATGCTTTTGCCATATCGTGAATGAGATTTCCTCTCGCATGTTCCCATTGTGAATCGCGAAGAATTTTCCTAGCTATCGTCTCTCCTTGCATTTTTTCGGTAATGCTGAAACTTCTACTTCCTGAGCCTTCTGAGAAACCAGAAGCGACCACTGTCGGTACAGGGACTCCATTTAGCTTTGCTATACGAAGAATGCGCGATTCTCGCTCACAAGTCCCGTTGAGTCGATCCATCCCGTCGCGATCTATTTGCATGATCAATGAGCGGTGCTTTTCTTTAGTGATCGCTTCAAAACTCCAGGTTTCGCGATTTGCCCCACCAGATAACCTACTCAAATTAGTGACTTCTGTTGCTCCAAAAATTTCATGTAACTGTTCTTCAAGCCAATTGGCTTCGAAAACAGCATCATTGCTCATAATTGGGAACTCCGGTTGGCTTGCCGTCAATTATCTGATCAAGGTATTCGCTCATTCCCATACCTATTTGACCATTGCATTCGTATCGTGTCATTGCTTCAGTGATTCGCGTTTGAAGTTCAGTGCCGTCGGGAGATTTTCGACGATTTCGAAGCGGGATGAGTGAGATAACCTCACCTGAAACGTTGTACTCAGTTCCTTCGGTAGTGATAGCCCAACACTCCATTCCAGTTTGATACCCGTGCTTATCCCATTGAGATTCAACGGTGCAGTTAGTAATAATCTTGTATTCATTTCCTTCTAATACCATCCCTGAAGCCTTGACGTTATCGCTTCGCTCATCTCGGGAGATAATTGACAACATCATTGCGAAATCTTCAGAAAAAATCATTGGCAGCCAGCGGTACCAATTTATTGACTGCCAGTACCTGGCCCCCCAAGATTTATCTCGTAGACCAAGTCCATTTATTGAGAATGTTTCTGACCCTACTGAAAATGTTCCTGTCATTTCTCCATGCTGTTCATAGTGCGCCTTAGCAAAGCTTTTGGCGCTGTCTTGGATTAATTCGGTTCCGTCTTCATAAGTCGGTTTGCCGCCGAACATGGGGGAAACGCCAGTCCACGACAGGTCAACTGCGCATTCAATAATTGGGTTGTTTTTAAAAGCACTTTTTGGGTTTGCCATCTGTTCTGGCTCATCAAGCAAACAAACTTTACCGTCATATGAAACGTTTAAAGATTTAAAGGGTTCGACGACATTTATTCGGAGGCCGCCTGCATTCATCTCCATGTTTGTTGTAATTTTCGGTCGGTCGTACATAAAGCCAACTTGCCCGTTGGGGAGATACAGACAGACAGTCATCTCTGCGTAGCCTTCGTTAACCCTATTCCCAAGTCGAAACCAGCCACCTATCTCTTGATCAAGGTCAAACGTGTTTAGGTACATGGATTCGTTGTAGTTTGTTACGTCATCTGGCTCATGCGGGAATTCGTCTTGTTCTTCCAAGACGGTAATGATCCTCTTTCCCTCCATGGCTAAAACTTAGCCTGAAATTTTGTTTCTTAGTATTTTCGTGCATTAATTAGTGCACCATTAACGAAGGGTGCGACTTTAGAAATTCATGCTTTTGTCCAAAGTGTCGTTGTTTGGTGTAATGGGTTGTACCAAGGGGGAAATATGGCAGGTCGATTACAAGATAAGGTAACCGTTGTAACTGGAGCTGGAAACGGTATAGGTCGGGCAACAGCGTTACGCTTCGCAGAAGAGGGTTCGTCAGTGATAGTGGCTGATATCCAGATAGATAAGGCTGATGAAACCGTGCAGATAATTGAAGATAATGGGGGAAATGCCAAATCAATTTCTGTGGATGTAACCAGTGGCGCTGATAATGACGCTATGGCTGAGCTGGCAGTTTCACAGTTTGGTGGTTTGGACTGCCTAGTAACTGCGGCTGGAATCAGTCACGCCAATTATGTCTCGGGGGATATTGAGCCTGATATTAAAAGTATTGTCGAGAACAGGGCTACTTACCTTGAAAGGCCAGGATGGGAATTTGTGGAAGCAGATCCCGATTCGTTTGACAAGGTCTTAAATGTTAATTTGAAGGGAACTTTGTTGGGTATGCAATCGTGCGCTGCACAAATGCTTGAGTCAGGTACTAGGGGCTCAATAGTCACTATCGCTAGTATCGCAGCTAAGCATCCCGATGCAGGACCCGTGGCATATACGGTTTCGAAAGCAGGAGTCTGGATGCTGACGAAGAAAGTAGCTCGAATGCTTGGGCCCGTAGGCATACGCGTCAACAGCATAGGTCCGGGTTTCATCAAGACTCACATGACAGCCGTAATTGACTTGATGGATGAGAGCGAGGCAGTGGCGTTTAATGAGATGATTCCGTT
Source organism: Acidimicrobiales bacterium (assembly GCA_011523005.1). Lineage (GTDB taxonomy): Bacteria > Actinomycetota > Acidimicrobiia > Acidimicrobiales > UBA8592 > UBA8592. The sequence continues at coordinate 25,162 of WTHU01000178.1, read as the reverse complement.
GGGCAGGCGAGGGGAGCCTGTTGATATCGCAAATGCTGCTCTTTTCTTATGCAGTGATGAGGCCAGCTATTTCACAGGTGAGATACTTCACCCTGATGGTGGTTTTTTTACCGAGTAATCATAATCCGAGATTGCGGCCAACGATTTCTTTCATTATTTCAGTTGTTCCTCCGTATATGCTCTGAACTCGCCCATCTCTCCAAAGGCGTGATATCGGATATTCATCCATATATCCATAGCCACCATGAAGTTGGAGGCACTCGTCAATTGCCCGTTTCTGAAATTCTGTCGTCCACCACTTTGCCATGGCTGCTTCCTCCGCAGAAAGTTCACCTTGTGTAAGGGCAAGAGAACACTTATCGATGAAGGCCCAAGCAAACTCTAACTCCGTTGCGATTTCCGCCATCTTGAAGCGTGAATTCTGGAACGAACCAACTGGTTGTCCAAAAGCATGCCTCTCTTTTATGTAGTCGAGAGTTATATTGAACGCGTATTGTGTCCCTGCAACAGCTGATACCGCGATATTGAGTCTCTCTTGAGGCAAATTGAACATCATGTAGTAAAAACCTTGATTCTCTTCTCCTAATAAATTCTCAGATGGCACTCGGACATCTGTGAAGAAAAGCTCTGCGGTGTCCTGACTATGTCGACCAACCTTCTCTAGATTTCTTCCGCGTTCAAACCCTTCCATATCTCTCTCAACAATCAGTAGAGATATCCCTCTGTGTCGAGATTCTGGTTGGGTTTTAGCTGCAACAATAACTAGATCACTGTTGATCCCATTTGAAATAAAAGTCTTTGCCCCATTCAATACATAGGATTCCCCATCTTTAACAGCTGTCGTAGAGATTGAGGCAAGGTCAGAGCCAGTTCCAGGTTCGCTCATAGCAATTGCCGTAATAAGGGAGCCGTTTGTTAAACCTGGCATCCAACGCTCCATTTGTTCGTCATTACAATATTCCTTGAAATATGGAAGGCAGATATCGTTATGGAGACCGATTCCCGAACCGGCTGTTGCTACACCAGCAAGATCGAACTCCTCACCCATTATCTGGTTAAATCTGTAATCATTTATTCCTCCTCCACCGAACTTTTCCGGAAGGTCAATGCCTAGAAATCCGCTTTCGCCTGCTTTCTGGAATAACTCTCTGTCAACTATTCCGTTCTCTTCCCATATTTCGTTATAAGGAACCATCTCTTTCTCAACAAACTGTTTAAACGTGTCTCTGAATAGCTCATGGTCCTCTTCAAAGATTGGTCTATCCACAATGCCTCCTTAACTTAAACGATTAGCATAACGTTCGATAGATTCTGCTGCGTCTCTGCCTTGTTCATTCTCTGAACGATACCCAATTAATCCGGTGACCGTAATAAATCCTTCATCAAGTAAAGCTGTGTCCGTGTCTGAAGCGAGTTCAACTTCTCTGGGGCTAACTTTGATACGTAAATTGCCCGGAACAGTCCCAGTTAAAGAAGTCTGAGTGGTTCCAAATGCTGCGATCCGCGCAATCCGGACACCCTTGACTTTGTCAATCGTTGTATTTGGGATATTGATGTTTAGAACTGTTTTTCGCGCAGCTTCCACTATCCAGTTCACGGCTGCTATTGCGACTTCACCACTTGTTTCCCATATCATTTCACTGGGGGTTCGTTTCTGGCTCAGAGCGATACCTGATAGGCCAAAATTCTGAGCAATCATCGCTCCGCCTACTGTGCCAGAGTGCAGGATGCCTCTGCCACAATTAGCTCCATCGTTACTTCCCGAAATGACTAACTCTGGCCTCTTTCCAAATGTTTCTAGCATTGCAGTCAACACACAAAATGCAGGTGGCCCATCGACGCTCCAAGCGCTTATTTCCTCATAACCAGGTATCTCAAATTGTTCTGTACTGAATTCAGACCCATCATCAAGAGTTCCAACGCCAGCACCCCAGCCCGATCTTTCGCCTGATGGCGCAACTGCCAAAACCTCATGTCCTTCGTTATGGAGTGCAATTGCAACTGCGTGTAGTCCTGGAGAAGAAATTCCATCATCATTCGTTATCAAGATTCTTGTCATCAGAAACCAAGTGATTTCATAAATGAAGGTAAGTCGTGGTCCTCTGCTGCTGAAAAAGTTCGAGTGATGAATTGGGCTAGCAATTCATTGCCTCTCTCATTTGAGCCATCAAGGTCACTCACGATTACTTGACTAAATGTTTGCATCATTAAGCAGGCCTTCAAGTCATTCCAACACTGTTCCATGGAATAGTTGGTCACTCCATTAGCTAGAAGTTGATTGTGGTAATGCGCAACTAAGTCCTCTTCATGCTCTCGCCTTGTCTCAACGGTTAATGAGGCACTCAACCAATTTGAGATATCCCACACTCCCCAAAATCTGGTAGCAAGTTGAAAGTCAATGATAGTGATTTCAGAGCTTTGACCAAATAGATAATTCTCGCACCTACAATCCGTATGTGTAAAGGTTTGATTGCCTTGTGAAACTGCCCAGTCTAGGAAAGAGCCGTAGTTGGGAATAAATGTTTCGACAGCATCAAGAACATCAGAATTCACAATATCTCCCCAATTTTGTTTGAAAGCTGGAAGCTTTTCTGCAGCGAGAGCTGACGAACCCTTGTACATGTCATTATTCATTGGCGGCAACCAGTCAAGAGCATAAAGTTTTTCTGACTCCCAATAATAAGCGTGGAGTTTAGCCAGTTCAGAAAATACGCGTTTGGTTGAATCAACGTCTGCACCTTTGATTTGATCAAGAATTGAAATGTCTGAAATTTCCTGTATCAAGAGCACGAAAGGAATGCCATCGTTTGCTATGTCAGAGTAGTAGCACCGTGGAACTTTTACCGGAAGCGTGTCAGTGAGTTTTTGATAGAAGTTAACCTCACGAAAATAAAACCCCATCGCTTGGCAGAGAAAAATATTTTCAGGCGCAGGGGATTGGCATTTCGCAATAATCGTCTTCGGTCCGCTAGCTCCCTCACGATATGTCAGATGCAACCTGCTGACCTCGCCAAGAATTCCAACTCCCTCTCCGAGGTCCTCCCATTGCATATCCTGTATTCCTTGCATATCTGCAGGGAGCACAGAATTAAGCCAGTCAACAGTTATTTCTTTAACAGAATTCGGGATAAACGCCATGATGCAAAGTTAAACCTCTTTTAGTGCTTCCATAACTCCACGCCATTGCTCTGGATTTGATTGGCCAGGGGCATAGAAGCTCAATCTGTCGATGACATCCCCATAACGACGTCCTAGCTCTGGGGCAACTTTGTCTGGCTCAGCGACAACGGCAAACGTGTTAAGCATCTCATCGTCTATAAGCGTTCCCATCTCAACCCATTTACCTTGCTTTGAAAGCTGGTTAAGTTCATCTTGAAGGCCTTCCCAGCCATGTAACTCCAGAACACCCTTATATGCAGGAGTTGATCCATAAAACGCAATTTGTTGACGTGTAGCGCTTTCAGCGAATTGCATTTCCTCTTCATTTTGACCGGTTACGACAAAGAAAGGTCCTGAAATTGAGAATCCTTCTAGTGATTTTCCTGCTTTCTCTCGACCTATGGCAAGGTTAGGTAATGTCACTTCGCGCAAATATTTTTCAGTAGTGAAACCGTGTGCAATGAATCCATCGCAAACCTCACCAGCAACCTGAGTCATGAGCTCACCCACGCCAGCCAAATATACTTTCGGTGCCCCGAAATCGCCTAAATCACTTTTATCAGGTGTAAAGAACGGTGTCATTAGCGTATGTGTATAGAAGTCACCTCGAAACTCCAGTTTTTCCCCAGTCATCCAAGTATTCCAAATAGCCCTCATCGCAGAGACCATTTCTCGCATGCGAGCAGCTGGCTTTGACCACTCCATACTAAAGCGTTTCGTGATATGGGGTTTTATCTGACTTCCCAATCCCAAATTAAACCGGCCCTCGCTTAAAGCTTGTAGATCCCATCCAATGTTCGCTAAAACCATTGGGTTTCTAGCAAATGCAACCGCAATACTCGTTCCTAATTCAAGGTTCTGGGTGTGCTCTGCAGCAATCGTTAATGGAAGGAAAGGGTCATGACTTGTTTCTGCAGTCCATATCCCGTCGTACCCTCTTTCTTCCTGAGAGCGAGCTTCTTTCGCTATCTTTTCAATATTAGGTGTAAGGCCTAAGCCACCATCAACCTTCATACATCCACTCCTTCTATATTGCGTTCTCGCAGTTTGTCCGCAGAACATTGAAACTCTTCCGATAAATCATGTGGCCCTGCATAATGAGGTTGCAGAAATCGGCGACTAAATTTCCAACCGTTATCTGTCTTAACATATTCGTCATCATAGTGCGCAAGTAGGATTCCTCGTTCTCCATTGGCACGAACAACTTGTTCTTGTATGTACCACCTTCCGGAAGCCTTCATTCCGGATGGGTCCACCTCTACGCCTCCATTAAGAACAGTTTGAATTGTTGCTTGGAAGCCTTTCATAGCGCCGTACCAAAGATCCTTTATAGCATCCAGGCCTTCGACCAATCTGCCTCCACCAAGATCCCACACTGCATCTTGATGCCATGTAGAGGACCACTGCGTGCCATTCCTGTGAACGACTGCGTCCGCATACCTGTGGACAAGCATTGAAATTTCTGCATACGCGTTATTTTCTGTCACTTAAAGTTCTCCTTAAAGAGGGATCTGGATGTTACTAATTTTTTAACTTCCGAGCACCTTGATAGTCTAAGAATGCTTGAATATCAATTGGACTAGCTAGATTTGACACAAGGCAAGGAGATCATATGAAACTGGGATACAACACAGGTTATTGGAGTGCTGGCCCACCAGCAGGTGTAGAAAACGTAGTGGCAGAATGCGACAAACTAGGTTTTGAGCATATTTGGACGGCTGAGGCGTATGGGTCCGATGCCTTAAGCCCTCTAGCTTGGTGGGGGTCCCACACGACAAACGTGAAGTTGGGAACAGCGATCATGCAAATGTCGGCCAGAACTCCTGCAGCTACGGCGATGGCTGCGATCACAATGGACCACCTTAGTAACGGAAGATTTATCCTTGGGCTAGGTGCCTCCGGTCCTCAAGTAGTGGAGGGATGGTATGGGCAACCATATCCAAGGCCGCTAGAAAGAACGCGTGAATATGTCGAAATAGTTAGGTCAATTGTGGCGAGGAAAGAACCAGTTGAATTCTCCGGACGGCATTACACCATGCCGTTCCCAGATGGAACTGGGTTGGGGAAACCATTGAAATCCACCGTGCACCCACTGAGGAATGAGATTCCCATCTACTTGGCAGCTGAAGGCCCCAAGAACGTTGCACTTTCGGCTGAGATCTGCGATGGCTGGTTACCGCTATTCTTTGCACCTAAAGATAACGACTTTTACAAAAATGCGTTGCAGTCCGGCTTTGATGCAGCAGGACGTCATGGCTGGGGAGACTTTGAAGTCGCCTGTACCGTAACCGTGATCCCAGGAGAAGATATTGAGCAATGTGCAGATTTACTGCGACCGATGATTGCGTTATATGCAGGAGGTATGGGTGCGAAAGGACAAAATTTTCATTATGACGTATTTGCTAGAATGGGCTACGAAGAAGCATGTGAAAAAATTCAAGAGCTCTACCTAGCCGGTAATAAAAAAGATGCAATTGCGGCTGTGCCAACAGAAATGGTAGAAGCAATCTCTCTGATTGGACCTCCGGAGAAAATTAAGGATGAATTATCACTATGGGAAGACTCTGTAGTCAATACCATGCTTATCTCCGGAGGCATAGATCTCGTCCGGTTCGTTTACGACTTGGTTAGCTGATGAGATTGAATGACCGCATCCCAGTCATCGTTGGAGTAGGGCAATACAAGCAGCAACTTGAAGATGTATCGAAAGCAGAAGAACAATACATTCTGATGGAAAGAGCATTACGACTTGCCGCCGAAGATGCTAACACGCCGAGATTATTAGAGAAGCTAGACAGACTGCTTGTGATCGGAGGCATGTGGAGTTACCCCGACCCTGGACGCCTGATAGCTGATGCTGTAGGTTCACCGAACGCTAAAACTTTCCTTACAGCAATGGGAGGAAATATGCCTCAAGCAACAGTAAGTGAATGCTGCGAACGAATCGCAGCAGGCGATATGGAAATCGCAGCCGTTGTAGGAGGGGAAGCGGTCTATAGCAAAAATAAGCTAAGAAAATTAGGTAAAGACCTCATGAAATCAGGGGCTGACCTTGAGAAGGCAGAAAGGTTCGGAGAGAACGTTTCAATGTCCTCTCAACATGAGCGTGATAATGGGTTTATGATGCCTACTCAGATTTATCCGTTATTCGAGTCTGCAATACGCGCACACCGACAAGAGAGCCACCTTGATCATCGCAAACGAATCTCCTCCTTATGGGAAGGTTATAATCAAGTAGCAACTGCCAACGAATATGCATGGGTTCAAACGCCAATGACTGCTCAGGAAATCATGGAACCCACTCCAGAGAACCGGATGGTAGGTTATCCATATACAAAAGCAATGAATGCAAATTCCTTTGTCGATTTTGGTGGTGCACTAATCATTTGTTCAGCTGGGGTAGCCCAATCTCTTGGGATACCTTCTGACAAGTGGGTATTCCCACATGCCGCAACAGATGGACACGCTACGTATTTTTTTTCAGAGCGCAATAATTTTCATGAATCTCCAGCCATACGAATTACCTCAAAGGCCTGTTTAGAACTAGCAGACATCACTATTGACGATGTAGGACCAATGGACCTGTATTCATGCTTTCCTTCTGTAGTGCAAATCACCATGAGTGAGTTAGGGATACAGCCAGACCGAACCACAACGACTACCGGCGGATTATCTTTCTTTGGTGGGCCAATGAACAGCTACGTCATCCACGCAATTGCCAGTACCGTAGATGCAGTTCGGGCTTCAGAGGAATATGGATTTATTCATGCGAATGGTGGGTATGCAACGAAGCATGCATGCGCTGTGTACAGCAACCGACCTCCTAAAGATAATTTTCAAAGACGAAATGTTCAGGAAGAGATCAATACTCACCCTAAACGCGAAGTTGCTATTGACCCAGTAGGCAAATCAATCATTGAGTCCTATACAGTTCTGCATGACCGTGAAGGAGCGAACAAAGCGCTTTTAACTTCACTGATGGATGATGGGAAGCGAGCTCTTTCGTCAACATCCGATGAAGAAATTATGGAATCAATGATGAATGAAGAATACGTCGGGAAAACACTTGAATTTACTGGTAGCGGCACTTTTGACATCGTCTAAGAAAATTTCACTGACGTTTTGTCTCCATAATTAGATATTCTGGCCGTGTTCTTGATCAGTGACTAGGATTCCCATATGGACATCAAAGAAGTTATCAAGGCTTCGAAAGACCTTGGAGAATGGGCATACATTGCAACGGTCAGTGGATCCGGTACACCCTATGTCACTCCAGTCCACCCCTGCTGGGAGGGGGAGACTTTATGGATAATGGTTGGCGTTAACTCTGTGAAATCTAAGAATATTGCTTATTCCCCATCCGTATCGCTCCATTGGCAAGTTAGCGAAGAAACAAGTTTTGATAGTTTAATTGTTTGGGGCCAGGCAAAGTTATTCACGGACATTGAAACGAAGACAAGGTTATGGAGCGGCGTGTTCGACTATGACCTTAACGTATTCGCTCCAAATGGTCCTGAAAATTCTCCAGAGACTGGTTTCATTTCTGTCAAGCCAACTAAAGCGGTCCTGCTAAAAGAAATGGGTATCGGAGCACGGCTGGTTTGGAGACCCCCATCGGGATAGAGCGGTAAGTGTAATCGCAACGTAAGAAATCGAGTTTGTTTAGCACTGTTGAGAAGAAGGCGTATTGCGAAGTTCAGTTGATCGCATAATCCCTCACAGAGACAAAGTTAATATCGTGTTTAGCTCTCCAAGAAATCTGACGCGCAGTTGAGCTTTATTTACTTAAAATCGTTACGCCACTTATTCCTGGGGCACCGTAAACATGTGTATATGCCACTTTGGGGTCGTTGGGCACTTGTCGTTTCCCAGCGCTTCCTCGGAGTTGAAGTACGTTTTCATATACTTGTCTGAGTCCAGACGCCCCGACAGGTTCACCATTCGCTAGACACCCTCCATCAGTGTTGACGGGGAAACGTCCACCTATTTCGGTCTCTCCTTGTTGGATGATTCGTTCCTGCTCGCCGTGTTCACAGAACCCATTTTCAGCCATATGCATAATTTCTGCTCCAGCTTCTGTGTCTTGAAGCTGAGCAAGATCAATATCGTCTGGCCCTATGCCAGCCATCTCAAAGGCAGCCTTGGATGTGTCAACTGTTGGGCCATCGCCATCTTCAAGTGCTAACCATGGGGCCATCACTTCAAATGAGCCCCATCGTCTACTTCGGACAACTGCTGCATTTAGGTATACGGGGGTATCAGTGTATTTATGTGCTTGGTCAGCTCTTGCTAGTAGGAGCGCTACTCCGCCTTCAGCTGGTGAGCAGAACATGAATTTTGTTAATGGGTAACTTAACATGTCTGATTCAAGTATTTGCTCTTCGCTTATAGGCTGGCGACGCCATGCATTTGGGTTATGTTCAGCGTTTCTGAACGCTTTCGCAGAAACCTTTGCGAGGGTGTTATGGCTAATGTCATGGTTTTGCATGTACCGATTGATTTTCATACCAAAGAATTGAGTAGTTAAAGCAAGTCCTTGTTTCCCATACCAATCTCCTAAGCCAGATGATCTGGTGTTTACCCTGAAGGCGCCTCGTTCATGCTTGTCGTAGCCAACTGCTAGGCCTAGCTCAAAAGCTCCAGACGCAATTGTGTTGTATGCGGAAAATAGTGCTGACCCCCCAGTTGCACAACCATTAGCAACATTGATGAACTGTAAGCCCGTTAGTCCTAACTTCGAGACCATAGTGTCTGCAGCTCCAGCTGCCTGGCTTCCGCCAAAAGCAAACTGAACATCTGACCATTCAACCCCAGCGTCCTTTAGAGCTTGACGAACAGCGTAGACGCCTTGCTCTTGTCCGGTTCGTTCAGGAGTTCGACCAAATGGGTGAATTCCTATTCCAACAATAGCTACTTCAGGTTTACTCATGATTAGATTTCCTTTCTTATTCGTCCACAGGTGAGAAGGCAAATGTCATTACTTCGTTGCCATCATCGTCTGTATAAGCCGGAATGAATTTTAATTCCATTTCCATCCCGATCTTCAGAATATCTTTATCGGCAGTTGTCAATCTAGTTTCAACTTTGACTTCGTCATGTATCTCCACATACCCAACGCCGAAAGGTTCAAAATTTTCCACATCGCCGGCATATGGTGGCGATTTAGGTGGGTAGCCTTGTATGGTCCACGTCCATAGTTTGCCTCGAGTTCCTAGCTCTTTGGGCTTTGTGTCATCTGAAGCGCATCTAGGGCAACCTGATTGCATAGGGAATATGATCGCACCGCAGTCTTGACATTGAGAACCGAGAAGCCTTGGGTCGTCAGAAGGCCATGTAAATAAACCTTCTTCGATTGCTACCTGTTCAGCCATTAGTCTCCTTATAATTTCAAACCTTTAATATTATGCCCGATGAACACTGATTTGTCCTCTTCAACCTCAGATAGGGTTAGTTATTGAGAACGAAGACCTGCCTGCTTAAGGCCATCTTTCATTTTCCTTCTTGTCTCCCGGTCACGCCTGCTCATACGCTCCAGCACCACCTCATGGATCTCTCCGCTGAAGCGATATCCGTGAGGGTATGGCCCGACAGGCGCTCCAGTATCAACTCCCACGTCAAATGTTTCTCCGCTCATCGAGAATATTATGGGAACAGTTCTCTCAATACGACCAGAATTTACTGGTTCTCCATCAACGTAAAGAGTTGCTAGGCCCCCAGCTCCAAACCCACCGTCATGCTGGTAGTCAATTAATATCTCATGATCTCCGTCCTCCAAAGGCTCCTCGGCACGTATCGTAGTCAAATATTGTCCAAAGCAGTTGTAGTGATAGGTCGGCTTACCGTGACTATCAAAATAAAGGCTCCATCCAGACATATTTCCACCTTGGCAAGCAATCACACCCTGTGCGCCTTCAGAAGGAATCGTTACTTTTGAAGAGATTCTATGCGATGCATTTTTTAGATTAATGACAGCACTTTCTGGGATTCTTACGTGATCTGTCGTGTACGACATCCTTTTCCTCTTTCCAAGAGCTGAAGGGACTCGAAAATTTCCTGAAATCCTCAAGCTAGTGTCTCGGAGTGGAAAGACGTTGTGTTTCACCGCTTCCGTAGCAAATAGATTTTGTAATTCGGCAAGTTTGTCAGGGTAGATATCACTTAAATCCTCACTTTGCGAAAAGTCCTCGTCAACGTTGTAAAGCTCCCACTTCTCTTGATCTCCGCCAAACTCGTAGCCCTTAAGCCTGATCCAAGGCACCCTTCCGTGGAAACAAGATGCAATCCAGCCTTCGTGGAAGATAGCTCTATTCCCAAAGATTTCAAAATATTGAGTCTTCCTAGCGCTCAAAGCATCAGCGTCATTAAATGAGTATTCCATTGAGACTCCGTCAACAGGCATTTGCTTTATACCATTGACTGTTTCGGGCCAGTTTAAGCCCGCTGCAGCAAGAATTGTTGGTGCAATATCAATAACGTGATGAAACTGGTTCCTTAATGAATTAACTTCGGTTATTCTGTCAGGCCATTTCATAACCATTGCATTACGGGTTCCTCCAAAATGCGAAGCTACTTGCTTCATCCATTGGAAAGGAGCATCCAAAGCCCACGCCCAACCAACATTGAAATGATTTTCACATTTATTGGTTCCAAAATCATCAATGTGTTCTAGCAGCCACTCAGGGTCCTCGTGGACACCATTTTGAAACGACGGCGCAGACCAAGCACCGTGAACCGTTCCTTCCGCAGATGCACCATTGTCGCCTGTGATATAAATCACCAGAGTATTGTCAGCACAACCCGTCTCATTGATGCAATCAAGTATCCTTTTAATTTGTGCATCAGTATGTGCTAGAAATCCAGCAAATACTTCCATCAATCGAGTAGCTACTGGTTTGTAGCGATCAGGGTAGGAATCCCAACTTGGAATCTGTTCTGGCCGAGCTGTGAGTTGCGTTCCTTCAGGAATAACTCCTAGGTTTAACTGCCGTTTATATATTTGTTCTCTGAGAGCATCCCAACCTTCGTCAAACGCTCCTACGTATTTGTCTATCCATTCTTTCGGTGCTTGGTGTGGCGCGTGAACTGCCGGAGGAGCGAAATAGCAAAAGAATGGGCTATCTGGAGTCGATGTTTGTTGTTGCCGAATCCACTTAATTGCCTGATCAGCTAAGTCTTCGCTTAAGTGATAATCATCTTTCCCTATATGAGGTTCAATAGGAGTAGTTTGGTCATACGCAGCTGGCTCCCACTGTGAAGCCTCACCACCCAAAATCCCGTAAAATCTATCAAAGCCCATGCCGGTGGGCCACCTGTCAAAAGGTCCAGTAGGCCCTTTCTCCCATGTAGGCGTAAGATGCCATTTCCCGAAGCAACTCGTTGAGTAACCATGCTCTTTCAATATTTTCGCAACTGTTGCAGACTCAGCAGGGATAACACTGTCATACCCTGGGAAACTGTTCGCTACCTCTGCGATTCCTCCCATATGAACCGAGTGGTGATTGCGCCCTGTAAGCAAGGAAGCTCTGGTGGGTGAGCACAGAGCAGTGGTATGAAATTGGTTATAAGATATTCCAGTTTTGGCTATCTCTGATACTGCTGGCATTTCGACCGGGCCACCAAAAGTGGCAGCGCTCCCAAATCCGACATCATCAAGCATTATTAAAAGTACATTCGGTGCAGAATCTGGGAGTTGCTTCTTTTCCAGAGGCACTGCAACAGAGTCCTCAATGAATTGTTCTGCTTTCCCTTGAAATTTTGCTGAACTAAAAGGTAAATGTTTCATTGAGTGATAGAAGGGAGATCGAAATGCGATAGAAACTTAGTTATTTCTTCGCTTCTATTTGTGGTCGTAATTTTTGAAAGCAAACTATCTGACAAAGTTAAAGTACCGGAAAGCAAATCAGCCCATGTTTCAATGGATAAACGTATCGCCAGAGGAGCATCTTTTCCGTCGGTGGGGATAGCAACCTGATTTCGTATCAACAATCCTGTGCTCTCTCCATTCTCAAACTCCCATCTAAGCTCTTGACAAAAGCCTTCTGCTAGGTCGGGGTTTAATAGAACTCTCAAAGCATGGACAGTTGATGAAGCAGGATTTGACATCACCACAGAGCGGGAGAACCTATGTCTTCGGTGCCGTTCAAGGTTAAGTGATCCCTCTAATTCAAGAGCATGTGTGAGGCACCAGTTACGTATATTCGCAGCTGTTGTTGTTTGGGCAACTTTCCGCAAAGAATTAGCTAAAAGCCTAGAGGCTCTTTCCATCTCAGCACCACTCTCTTCTTCAGAACTGTTGTGGTATTCCAAAAGGACACTCGACAGCTCAATAGCCCATCGAAGGTCTCCTTTAGTAAATGCCTCGTCAGCGATCGCTTGGGTTTTTTCTGCGCCTCCAAAACCACGCACAAGTTTTTTGGCGCGAGCTGATGGATTATCTGGAAATAATTTTGCTGGGTTCCCATCAAACCAGCCGCGAAGCCCGTTGTGTATCTGCCGAACATGGTGTTCTGCTAAACCATAAAACTGTCGTGTCAGGTAGGATTCTTCCTCAGACCTCGGAAGTTGCACGAATTGGGTTAATTGTTCAAGGTCCATTCCTTTATTGATACCCCGAACTGTTTGGTCCCAAAGAAATTGAATCCGATCTCGGTACCTTGTGATCTCAGTCTTAGCGAGCTCAGCTCCTACTATTGGTGGACCGTGAGTACCGATCACTACCTCAGGGGAAAGAGACAGGATATAGTCAATGCCTGACAATAGAATCCGCGGATCTCTATACTCTTCGCCTCGGATTGCAAACACATTGAACAATACAGGCCAAATCAAATTATTGACGCAAACTCCCAGATCAGGAAACCATATTGTTATTGAGTCATCTGCATCAGACGGAGCAGGTGACATATGAACTTGCAAACCAGCAATTTGAACACTGAGCGGTTCGGTAAACGTTTTATTGGGTTCCACGAACCCCGGTGTGAAGGGGGCATGCTCCGGATTTCTGTAAGAGAGACCGAGACCGACGTTGATGACAGAGTCAATCCCGGAATGCGGAAGCGCAATGCCAAATTGGTGAATTAAACCTCTTGAAGCAACTGCGCTTAGCTCTGTTCCATAGCTCCGTCTATTCATGGCGATTCGTTCATGCCCCCATATCGGAATGTCATCTCGCTCTTCGCTTGTAAAAACTGCTTCTGTGCCAGCTACATAATGGAAATGAGTATAAATAACTGCAGCAATAGGTGATTGTGTCTCTTTGCGTATCGCCACTATCGCTTCGGCCATCTCTTCAACGCATTCACCTGTGTCAATTACTATTAGACCTTCAGGTCCTTCAACAAATGTCTGGTTTGATAGACCATTTCCAACGAAACACCAAACACCTTCAGCGACATTCCATAGCTTTTTCACAAGTCGTCTGGAGTGATCTACTAAGTCAGCGTTACCGATTTGTCCCTTAACATCTTCAACAGTTTCATTGTCGATAGCAAAGCTGTCTTGAAGATACGGTTTGGGGTTACGCTCCATAACAAATATTTAACCTATATTTGCCTCTCATGGCCTTCCCAATAGGGCTCGCGAAGCGTTCGCTTTAGAATCTTTCCAGTTCCTGTCCGAGGCAGTTGATCAATAAAGTCAACAGACTTTGGTCGCTTGTATCCCGCCAATTTACTATTGCACAATTGCAGTATCTCTCGAACAAAATCCTCATCTCCAATGTAACCATTAGAACACTCGACGATGGCTTTGACTTCCTCTCCGAACTCTTCGTTTGGAACACCGATAACAGATACGTCAGCAACACCATCGTGTTCGGCTATCACAGCTTCAATCTCTGCCGGGTAAATATTCACACCGCCAGAAATAATCATGTCTATTTTTCTATCCGAAAGCCAAAGGTAACCGTCCTCGTCAAGGAAACCTATATCACCAGTTGTAAATACTCCGGGCTCAAGATGAGCTTCCGCCGTCTTTTCCGGAGCCTTATGATATTCAAAATCTGTTCCCATTAAATTTCTAAAATATAACGTTCCTGAGGCGTTGGGTTCAGTCAACCTATTCCCATCATCATCAACAACAAGCACTTCGACAGTCTCTAATGGTTTACCAACCGAACCTCCTTTTTTCAGCCAGTCATCCGCCTTTATCGTTGAGATAAACGCTCCTTCTGTTGATCCATAATATTCATGCACTTTGGGGCCAAACCAGTCAAGCATCGAGCGTTTCCAAGACGCTGGGCAAGGAGCAGCTCCATGCCATACGGATTCAAGAGAGTCTCCAACGAACGCTTCTTTGACCGGCTCTGGCGAATCAAGCATTCTCTTAAATTGGGTCGGCACTAGATGGATATTCGTTATCTTTTCAGAATCAATAAGTTCAACGGTTTCGGCTCCATCAAACTTGTGCCGCATGACAACTGATGATCCGTTGATCATCGGCATGAAGGTAAATGCCCACTGTGCCGAATGATAAACAGGACCGACGAGTAAAGATTTGCCGTTTGCTGGGACATAGCTTGCCATGCTTCCTCCAATAAGCTGCATCACCTCAGTTGGTATAGTCCCCCCACCCGACAACGACCCCCGAACACCTTTCGGCCTTCCCGTTGTTCCGGACGTATAGAACATGGGTCCGCCCAGCAATTGTTGGTCATCTGGTAAATCATCAGTTGAAGAACTTAAGAGAAATTCCTCGTAGTCGGTTAATGTCTCATGTTTTCCTCCAACTACCAAAGACAGATGAACGTTTTGAGATCGGGAATCGGAAAGCGCTTCAACAGCGACATCAGTGAAACGATTTCCTACCAAAAGAACTTTAACATCAGCATCTTCAAGAACATAAGCCAGCTCGTCTGGAACCCAATGCCAATTTACAGGGACATAAGTAACACCAAGATGAGCGCAAGCTTGGAAAATTTCAAAACATTCCCTTCTGTTGCCCATCATCATTGCGATGGTGTCTCCAGGGCCGACACCATGGTCCTTTAGTCCATTAATTAAACGACGCACCCTCTCGTCAAATTGGCTCCAAGTAGTTGAACCAAATTCATCAGCAACAGCTATTTCACTACCTTTAGTAGAAACAATATCGTCAAGTAATTTAGGCATGTTCCCCCTTGCACATTTCTAGGTAAAGAGTACCCGCGCTTTCATTTCAAACACAATGTACGTCAGGTAGTTTTTGACTTAGCTAAGAGATCCCGCATCCCACTCATCGATGCCTCTGCAGCTTCTTCAATTGGTGCGGCCCACAGCTCAGTTGAAGGGACCTCAAGCCCAATCGGCGCCTGACAGTCATTTTTTTGCACAGCTTCCATCATCGCAATTAGTTGAAATTCACCGTCTCCGGGAGGGACTCTTGTACTTAAAGTGTCGGTGTAATAATCATCAAAGGTTTTGGTAAGAGAACCATCATTCCATTGCGTAGCAAAGATTTTTCCATCAGGAATTCTTTCGATGTCAGAAATCTGGTTTGTTGACCTAGTCAAATGCCAACTATCAAAACAGATACCACCGTTTTCTCTATCTGCCCTCTCTATTATCTCTACTCCAACACTCAAACTATCAATGTTGGTCATCTCCGGAACAGGTTCAAGGCCGACAAGAAGGCCGTATTCGGATGCGCGGTCACAAAGGCTTCCAAACCCTTGTGCAGCTTCCTCAATCGATCCGGTGTAGTCGCCAATAACTTGAACATAGCGACATTGAAATCGTTTGGTGATCTCCCAAACCATGCTTTCTTGCATCAAACACTTTTCAGAAGGAGATGACGGAGATGCCCAGCCTCGTAAAGTTTCTATATTCGCTAAAGCCATATTGCATTCATCTAAGGCATGTTCGAGTTCATCAATACGGTCCGGATTTTTTCTTAGCTGCACCCAGGCACCCAAATGCATTCCAACCGCGCTAAAGCCAACTGCACTAGCGGCTCTAACTCTTGCAACCATCGAGTCCTCTGGGCTCCTGCAGAAGAAATCCCAAACGAAGTCATCAGGCCCCAACTCTTTAGCATCCTTAATTGTCATAAAGTTAAGATTTTCTTCAGTGATGTCATACGGTTATCGTTTGAAATCCGATACTTGGAGAGCACTTCAATTCTGTTCGACTGGACTTAGGGAGTTCTCTACAAACATTTGGATATCTCCTTCAATATTCTTTCTGAAAGGTCCCCGTACTTTGAAGCCTGCTGAGGTGACTACGTTTGCAGAGCGGTCGTGGGCCCACTCAATTAGGCCATTTAATGATTTCTCAGGACTAATCTCATAGGTTACAAAGAGAGCTACGTCTTTGTGAGCGATGTCTCGCAGCGTGTTCAATTTCCCTATTTGACCAGGTCGTGCTCCCAATCCGAAAAGCCCATCAGTCCAGGTCCCAATGACTATCAGGTCTGCGTCAAGTACGAATTGAGCGTCGTAGTTGGTGATAGGGAAAACCCCAACCGAGGATCCTTTGCTTTGGAAATTCGTTCCCAAACTTTCAGCTAATTTCTTTGTTCCTCCGCGTAATGATTGATATAGGATTGCTATTCTCAAAAGTCTCTCCAATCGTTGAATCAGACAATATCACTTTGTTGAGCATTGCACTAACACGGGTTAGTTCGCGCAAGGTTATCTAATTTTCAAAAATAGAATCTAATCTGTTCTCAACGGAGCTTCCGCTTGGAGGTTCTTGAGATATGAGGCGGCTAAGCCAAGAAATTGAAACATATCCATTTGCAACTGCGCCAACATCATTATCTATAGAGGAGGGGGTTATGCGCTCACCCCATTTTAGATTTAAGTGATAAGCACCTTCGTGCCCTATTTTCGGCTCAATATCCACTTCTGTCATTTGGCGCATCAGGTCCGTTCCAACGGTAGTTTGTGCCCACCCTTTCATCTCTGAAATATCCATATTTGGCACATTAATATTTAATACAGATGCCTCCTTTGGGAGATTCGTGCACATTTCCCCTACCGCTAAGGCAGCAATTTCAGCTGCGCTATCCCATTTTTGATTTCGTAGCATTTCTTCAATCCCTTGCCCCATGTAGCCACCCTCATCTACAGCTTGGCTAACAGCAACTCCAGTGATTCCTCCGTTTCGTGCGGTGAGGCAGGCACCTATCGTTCCAGAGTGATAAACAGAGCGTCCTACATTAGCGCCGGGGTTTATTCCTGAAACTACGAGATCAAATGGATCTCCGAATGCGCCCAGTCTTGCGAACATAACACAAAGAGCAGGTGGACCTGTTATTGCCCATGCTTCGTCGATTCCTTCAACGAATGCTTTATGCAGTTCGGGTTTAATTAAGTGCAATGCCCCGAAGCTAGACGAAGCACCAGAATATTCAGTATCAGGAGCTCCAATAACAACTTCGCCAAACGGGAGCATAGATCTGGCAAGGATATGAAGGCCTATGGAGTCAATTCCATCATCATTTGTTACGAAAATTCTCATACGTTGACCTTAGACGTTGGGACCACTCCTTTATGTGAATGAAAGATGAATGATGGTTTAAAGGTCAGTTAACAAATAAAGACGCAAAGGCACAAGACGAACTGCTCTATTCTGTATTTATGAACTGGAACTCATCAGATATAGAGCGCAATGAGCTCTCATTTCGGTATACAAAATCCGGTGGCCCCGGTGGGCAACATTCAAATAAAGTCAACACTCGGGTTGAGTTAACATGGAGTATCACCGATACGGTTTCGTTTTCTGATACAGAAAAGGAATTGCTTGTTCAGCGACTTGGCCCCAAAGTAAGGATAGTGGTTTCAAAATACCGTTCTCAAAAGCGGAATAAGGACTTAGCGCTAGAGAAATTGACATCACTTGTAGAGAGAAATCTTAAAACGGAACCGAAGAGAGTCCCATCAAAGCCAAGCGCATCAAAAAAGAAGAAGCGCGTGGATGATAAAAGAAAGCGTGGGGCACTTAAGCGTCAGCGTCGTGGCGATGATTATTTTTGATTGACTTATAAAAGTAGATTCTTTACAAGACTCGTCCAAAGGTTATTCGCTATATATTTATAAGCTTCGTCGTTAGGGTGAAACCGATCCTCGGCCCACATTCCCTCTCCAGTAGGCCAATCCCACGCGTTGAAAAGATGGATGCCTCGGATAGGTGCGAGATGGTTAATAGTTGATGAAACCATTGCGCGCTTACCTTTCCTAGCTGCTGAAACTTTACTTAAGTAACTCCCAGGTGGTAGAGAATTAATCGTGCGCTCTGCATCGTTCACGATGCTTTCTTTATCTCTTCTCCACATAAGATCATTGCTCCCAATGATTGTGGTAACAAGTGAAGGTTGAAGTTGGTAATCTTCAATAATCGGGAGTTGCCTTTCAACAACATCAAGGAATCGCCCACCACTCATTGATAAGTTAATCAACCTCCAATCTTTTTCTGTTCTCGTCCTCAAACGCTCTAGA
The DNA here is from genome assembly GCA_011523005.1 of Acidimicrobiales bacterium. Taxonomy (GTDB): domain Bacteria; phylum Actinomycetota; class Acidimicrobiia; order Acidimicrobiales; family UBA8592; genus UBA8592. The sequence continues at coordinate 6,591 of WTHU01000178.1, read as the reverse complement.
ATAATATGGACATAGCTAGTTTGAGGGTTTGAAGAACCTATACCTTGAGTGACTGAGTCTCCTAAAGCAACCCATAGAGGTCCATCTCCGGATAAATTAGCTTTATTCCACTGATCCCAATAGACAGCTCTCGGTTCCACAGTGGCATTAATTGAAGCAACGCCAGTTGAGAAACGACCCGCAATACTTGAAAGGTCAATAGTTCTCTTTTGTCTTCGCAAATGGGGGAGTTGCATAATGTCGTCAGTGTTGGCTATTGCGTGATACCAAATCTCTCTAAACCCCAACCTCTGATTGCATTCCCTCTCATTAATTTGTAAATCTCTTCATCATTTAAGCCGGCTTTTGTGACAATTGAGGTAGCTACGTCTTTCGTGTGGGGAAAAGTAGAGTCGGCGTGAGGATAATCAACCTCGAAACAGATCTGGTCCATTCCAATTAAATCTCTGTTAAGTAATCCAACTTCATCATCAAAAATGCACCCATAAATATGGTCAGCTATGTACGAGGATGGCCGATTAGGCAACATGACCCCAAAATCGGAGGAATTATCTCGTTCTTCCCATAGTTTATCCATCCGTTCAATAACATAGGGCATCCAACCAACCTGCCCCTCGGCGTAAGCAATCCGAAGGTCAGGAAATCTATCAAAGACCCCTGAAAGAATATAGTCACAAAATGACCCCATGGCATTTGAAAATGTAATTGTTGAACTTACGGCAAAGGGGGCGTCTGGGGATGTCGCAGGCATTTTTGAACTAGACCCTATATGCATATTTAAGATGGTCTCGGTATCGGCGCACGCTTGGAAGACAGGGTCCCAATGATTATCAGCAGCATGAATTGATGGCAATCCAAGAGGGTGTGGGTTTTCCGTGAAGGCTATAGCATGGCTTCCTTTATCAGCGCATCTCCGTATTTCTTCAGCGGCAAGTAACGGATCCCAAAGAGGAACTATCGTCATTGGGATTAGTCGACCTTTACCGTCTCCAGCGCACCATTCGTCGATCATCCAATCGTTGTAGGCTTTGACACATAATAAAGCAAGTTCTTTATCTTGTCGTTCTAAGAAAGCTTGGCCGCAGAACCTAGGGAGTACGTTAGGGAAATTTACTGATGCCTCTACATGGTTTGCATCCATATCTTCCAGCCGTTCCTTCTGTTTCCAGCAACCTGGACGAATCTGGTCAAAAGTAACCGGTGTTACATCAAGACTGTCAAATCCCACTGCAGCCGAGAGTTTTGGAAAGGGATAGACCAGATCGTCATAGATCCACCAGTCACATTCCTCTCCATCCTTCGCACCCTTTTCGTATGAGAAGACGCCACCTTCAAAATTGAAAATTGCTCGGTCTCTCTCGACTCTTGGGCCCTTATCTTTGTATTTTGATGGAAGTCTTTCAACCCAAAGGTTGGGAGGTTCGACAACATGATCGTCAACGGAAATAATTTTGGGAATTTCAAGCATTTTTACTCCTAGTAACAGGTTAGCGAATAAATTAGTATCGGAAAATTTAAAGGCTATTCACTATCCTCAGAGGTTTGAACTGTGGTTGTTAGGTCTTTGATTAGCGTTTCTAATTCGGTGACGCTCACAACATCATCTAGACGAAGTCGGATTGCAGCTAGTTCTCTTGTTAGGAATTCACTATCTGAGAGAATACGGCTGTTTACTTCTCTGTCTCTCTCCGCAAGTGCTCGGTCGCGCGCGTCTTGTCTGTGCTGCGCCAGAAGAATGAGTGGTGCAGCGTAGGCAGCTTCGATACTGAATAGTAGGTTAAGAAGTATAAAGGGATATTCGTCCCATAGCCCTTTGGAGCCTGCCACTGCGTTAAGAGCAATCCATGCGATAACTACAAGTGTTTGGATGATGAGGAATTTTCCTCCACCCATTCCTCTCGCAATGGCTTCTGACCATCGGCCAACTGTGTCTCGATCGGAACCCGAGCCCAGAGATCGGCTAACTTTTCCAGGAATTGTTACTGCGTCATCTCTTATTTTCATTAGTCCTCTCCTTCAGTCAGGCGGATGATCACATCATCAACTGTGACTACTCCAACCAATCGGTGCATTGCATCAACAACAGCGACAGCCAGTAAGTCGTATCGGGCTAGGATTTTAGCTACTTCTTTTTCTGATGTTTCTGGAGTCAAGGTCGGTACATCGTTATCAATGCAATCGCCCACAGTGCATGTTGGAGGCTCCCTTAATAACCTTGCGAGGGTGACACTTCCTAGATATTTTCCAGTAGGCGCCTGAATTGGTGACTCGGTTATAAATAGGCGAACTGATATTGCAGGTGGGAGATCAGTGTCTCGTAGCCTGGCTATGGCATCGGCAACTGTTGAATCGGGAGTTAATACAATCGCTTCAGGGGTCATCATGCCTCCTGCTGTATCTTCGTTGTATTTGAGCAGTGAGCGGATTTGCTGAACGTTTTCGGGATCCATTTCCGCAAGCAGCATTTCTCGCTGGGTTGGGTCTAATTCTTTAAGAAGATCGATTTCGTCATCTATTTCCATTTCCTGGAGGACTTCAATAGCGTCAGCTGTCTCAAGTTTGTTGAGTATTAGTGCCTGTTCAGATTCAGGTAATTCCTCAAGGAGATCAGCCAGCCGGCTTGCCTCAAGAGCTGCAGCTAATTCGGTTCGTCTGCCTTCTGGAATTGTTTGAATTACTTCAGCTGCATCGGCCTTGTGGAGCTCTCGTAAACGTGCCAAGTCACCTGACACTTGGTCAGAAGTGAAAGCAGGCCCGATGGAAGCCCAATCTGCAACCTCAAGGTTCCGTTTCCGTAATCTCCCTCCCGCAGAGAACGCAACTTTGTTCGTAAACCATTTCCCATCATTTAATCCGCTTTCGGTGAAACCCACATCGCTGATGCTTCCACTTTCTAAGCGGGTGGTGTAGATATCTTTGGTGAGGAGCATTTCTCCATGACGTTTTTTAAAAATTCGCAAGTCAAGAGTTCCACCCCGCAAATGAAGCCCATCTCTGTCAACGGCATCAACTCTTGCCTCATGAACAAAAATCAGTCTTCGGTCAACTGATGCAACAAACCCTCGTAGATAGAGCCTATTTTCACTAGCTGCTGGAACAAGCAGAATGTCCTGTATTGAACCCAGAGTGCTCCCATCTGCGTCAAATAATGACTTTTTGACAAGACGAGATCCCCACAACGTTTGCTCATCGTCAGACAAAGCCAGATTTGTATCTTGTTGAAGTTCGTGATCCGTCATGAGGTCCCTCCGTTCCTAGACTAGAAGAGGATCACATAGCTTTCAGTTATTTAATCTAATCTCGACAATCATTAACCCGATCATTGAAATATTGTTTTGTGGTTTACTGATATGAGACTTTCGGTAGCCTATAGCCATGGGAGATTGGGTTACGAGTAAACATCAGATAATTGCTCATAAAGGTAATTCCTCCGGGTGCCCTGAGAATACAACCGCTGCTATAGAGTCGGCTATTGAGAATCAATGCATCATGGTTGAAATTGATGTGTCCGTGACGTCCGACGGATACTCGGTGGCGTTGCATGGTCCAAATCTTGACAGTAGTACCTCTGGATTTGGGAAAGTAAGTCAGGTCTCTCTTGAAGAGTTGTTGAACTATTTTGTAAGAGGACAAGATGGCGAAATCACAGATGAAAAGACCCCATTAGTTGAAGACCTATTACGAAACTTCGGAACGAAGACTAAATGGAATCTAGATCTCAAAGAAGGTTGTATTCAAGAGAACCTCGCCAAAGCAATTGATAACCTTGGTTTACAAAATCACATTGTTTTATCTGGTTTGAAGCCTTCGGATGTAAGACGAACCGTTGTTAAAAACCCTGATTTAAATGTGCTGGTGAATTTATCAAAAGTTGATCAACTTTTGGTGGCACTAAAGTTTATTGGACCTCTCTATGTAAGGTACCGATTTAGGTCACTGAGTCAAGAGTCATCAGTTATCGCTATCAACATGCATTATCGATACGTCTCGAAACTCATAATAAAAGAAATACATAAGCTAGGCCTTGAAGTCTGGGTTTATACGGTTGATGATGCTGATTTATTTAGGGAACTGTTTGCGAATGGCGTTGACTCAATAACTACAAACCTTCCTTTGGAAATGAGAGATAGCTTTCACTTTTGAGATGATGTTCACAAAGCCCTATTGGGCTATGCTCGCAGTGCCCACAAAACTACAGAGGAGTCATAATGGGAGAATTTGTTAACCTAGAAAATGATATTGAATCAGGGGTAGCAACAATACGTATTGAGCGACCACCAATGAACGCAATTAGCATGCAGTTAGCTTCTGAGCTGCGGGAAATAGCTGAAGAATTGTCAAGTAATCAAGATATTGGTGCTGTTGTCGTTTGGGGTGGTCCGAAAATATTCGCTGCTGGAGCAGATATAAAAGAGTTTCCAACATTGCAAAATAAACAAGAAGCTCATGAATTTTCTCTATTGTTACATGGCGCACTTCTAGCATTAGAAAATCTCCCTCAAATAACGATCAGTGCTGTTAACGGATACGCATTGGGTGGAGGGTGTGAATTAGCGATGGCAACTGATTTTCGATTTGCTGGTGAAAGTGCTGTGTTCGGGCAACCTGAAGTACTGCTCGGTATTTTGCCAGGTGCTGGGGGGACTCAAAGATTAACGCGTCTGATAGGTATTACTAAAGCCAAAGAAATCAACTACTCCGGGCGCCAGGTTAAGGCTGACGAGGCACTGCAAATAGGTTTGGTATCTGCTGTATTCGCTGATGATGATTGCTACCCTCAAGCTTTAGAAGCGGCTAAATCATATGCAAGAGGTCCCAAGTCTCTCCAGTTTATTAAAAGGGTGATGATGGATGGGCTTGCTTTACCACTTGATGAGGCACTGAAGCTTGAAGCTGAGGCTTTTGGAGATTGTTTTGAGACTGAGGATAGATTGATTGGAGTCCAAAGCTTCCTTGACCATGGCCCAGGTAAAGCGACCTTCACTAGGAAGTAGGTTCAGTGGGACTGCATCCTAAACCTCGTGATTTAAATAAGGTCGTCACGGATGACCCAATAGAGCTGTCGTCAAAGGTAATTGATGAATGTGCCACGGTCGAGCCTACTAATAGAGTCACTAATAAACTCAGCGAGCTTGGGGATGATATAGCGATTGTTGAATCGTTCAGTCACATGGTCGCTTTTAGAACTGAAGAGGGGCTTGTCCTATTTGATGCAAGCGGCAAGCAGAGCGGAGTGGCAGTTGTTGATTCATTGCGAGAGTGGGATACAGATAGGGTTCACTCTCTGGTTTATACACATGGGCACTTAGATCATGTCGGAGGGTCAGGAGCTCTGATCGCCGACGCTGAAATTCGTAATTTTGAAAACCCTACTGTTTTCGGGCATGAGAATGTTCCTAAACGGTTGGAAAGATACCAAAGAACAGATGGTTGGAATACCATAATCAATCAACGGCAGTTTGGTGGAGTTTCCCCACGTCATGGGATGGGGCTTACGACACGCTCCGCCTCCTTTGTCCCTGAAGACATGGCTTGGCCAGATGTTGTGTACCAAGACGAAATGAAGTTATCAGTTGGGGGTCTTGATATTGAGTTTAATCACGGTAAGGGCGAGACTGATGACCATACCTGGGCATGGGTGCCAAAAACTAAAACGTTAGTAACTGGTGATTTAGTACTCTGGGTTTTTCCAAATGCAGGGAATCCGCAGAAGGTGCAGCGGTACCCTCTTGAATGGGCAAATGCATTACGGGAAATGATGACTTATGAAGCAGAGCTACTCGTTCCAGCACATGGATTACCAATTAAAGGAACAGGACGAATCAACAGAGTTCTAGGCGACCTTGCGCATGTTCTCGAAACCTTAGTAGCTGAGACATTGGAACTCATGAATGATGGATATCAATTAAACGATATTGTGCATATGGTTAAAGTTGACCAGGAGATGCTTGGCCTTCCTTGGCTACAGCCACTCTACGATGAACCTGAATTCGTTGTTCGCAACATATGGCGTATGTACGGGGGGTGGTGGGATGCTGATCCAGCATCATTGAAACCCTCCCCAAGAGTAGACCTGGCAAAGGAATTATCTGTTTTGGCTGGCGGCGCCAAACAACTTGCGGATAGGGCAAAATTTCTAGCTGAGGAAGGTGACCTAAGGTTATCCTGCCATCTAATTGAGTTTGCGGCATTAGCGGAGCCTGATAATAAAGAGATTCATGGTATACGTGCGGAAATATATCGAATAAGAAGATCTCAGGAGAGCAGCCTGATGAGTAAAGGAATCTTTGCTGCAGCTATGCGTGAATCTGAAAACATTACAGATTAAGAAACTCGAAGATGAATGATAACCAAGGGGAAAAGTCGGTAGGTCAAGTGCCTGTAAAGGTGAGGATTCTTTTGACGGCCTCGTTTTTTTCAGCTCTTGCTACGGTAGGCCAGATCACAATCGTCGGTAAACAGGTTTACGATATGACAGGGAGCGAATTAAATCTCGGCTTACTAGGACTCGCAGAATTCTTACCCGTAGCATTGCTTTCCCCTTTCACTGGACCTGTTGCGGATCGTTTTGACAGGAGGAAGGTCTTTAGT
>WTHU01000171.1:4646-9996 GCA_011523005.1 Acidimicrobiales bacterium | reverse complement strand
GCACAATGGAAAACAGCGACTGTGCTCCAACAACTCCATTACCGGTGGAAAGTAGGGGATAGTACGGACGAACGGATGGCAACTATCGCTGATTCCGTTCCCCGTTTTATTCAAAAAGCTGAAGAACTGCTCAGTGTGTGAGTTATTCGGTTGCGTCGTAGTTGTATAGCTCTCTGAGTTCTCGTTTAAGAATTTTTCCACTTGCATTACGAGGAATCACATCAATAAATTCAACGGCTTTCACTGTCTTAAACGGAGCTAACTTCCCCTCGCAGTGGCTTATTACATCATCTGCTGTAAGTGAGTCATCTGCACGAACGATTACAGCTAGCGGTGATTCACCCCACTTCTGTGATGGAATCCCGATAACTCCAGCGTCGTTGATCTTTTCATGAGTCAATAACACATTTTCTATTTCAGCTGGATAAACATTCTCTCCACCAGAAATCAACATATCCTTCACTCGGTCGACGATCGTCACGAAACCATCCTCGTCCATTGTTGCTACATCTCCTGTCTTAAGCCACCCATCAACAAGCGTCTCTGCATTCGCTTCCGGTCTATTCCAATATCCAACCATGATATGGGGGCCTTTCACCTCAACTTCGCCAGCTTCACCGGGACTGCACTCGTTGCCTTGACCATCAACAACACGTACCTCAGTGAACGTAAACGCCTTTCCTGTCGACCCTGCACGTGTGACCGCATCTTCTGATGAAATGATGCAGGCAGGTCCACAGGTTTCGGTTAGCCCATAAACTTGATGGATTTCAATTCCCATATCCGTGTAGGTCTCAATTAAAGACACTGGAACAGGAGCAGCACCACTAATAACATTCCGCAACGTTGAGTGATCATGACTGTCAGCGTCATATGTCAGCAACATAAATTGGAGCATGACTGGAACCATCAAGGTCGTGTTGATCCTCTCATCTCGAATCAAATCCCAAGATGCAGCTGGGTCGAATGCTTTCATAAGAGTTATTGATCCGCCAACGAAAACAGATGTGATCACAGGAGTAAGTGCACCAACATGGAATAAGGGCAAAGCATTTAGGAACCTGTCAAAGTGCTGCATATCTGCAGTGGTTGAATTTGTAATATTCGCCCACAAAACCGTGTTATGACTGTGCATTACCCCCTTAGGTAAACCTGTAGTACCGGATGTGTACATGATGAAAACAAGGTCATCATCACCTCCAGACGATTCAGGTTCAGCGGTGCTTGATGAGGACATCCACTCGTTGTAATCAATAGCACCTTCGATAGTCTCACCATCAACTTGAATAAAGGTCGAAATATCTGTCTTATCGCCGCGACTTTGAAGTTCAGCAACTACCTCAGAAAAATCTTCGCTGAAAAGAAGAACTGTAACACCAGCATCATGAAGGATAAATTCAAGCTCGTCAGCAACCAACCGCCAATTTAATGGAACGTTGACCCCTCCGATCTTCGCAACTGCAAAAAAAGATTCAATGAATTCTTTTCCGTTCATTAAAAGAAGTCCAACACGATCACCATGCGATACTCCCAAGTCAACAAGAGCATGAGCGACTTGATTTGATCGATCATTTAGTTCTCGGTACGACAGACGTGTATCGCTAGCAGGTTCATATATTGCTTCCAATGCGCTGTCCCTACGGGCCCTATAAGTGAGGAAATTTCCTATATTCTGTGACATATCTGCCCCCTTCGCTAAAAACATCATAACGGGATCAAATCAATCTTAAAATTCTTCCTCGTATCCGATTCACAAATTTATTGAACTAAACGGTAAGGTTCATTCATGCTCAGATCACTCAAGGATGTGCTCAGGTTTAAACGGTTTGAAAAGAACCCTGCACAACGTCGGCTGAATAAAGCGGCGAATATTGCCGATCTAAGAACTATCGCGCAGCGGCGGTTACCAGGTGGGGTCTTTGACTATATAGATGGGGCAGCAGAAGATGAAAGAACGTTACGCGATAATGTTTCAGCATTTTCTAATTACAAATTTAAACCCAGAGTGCTACGCGACGTATCAAATATTGATAGCTCAGCAAAAATACTTGGAACAGCAACACCGTTACCCTTAATATGTGCGCCTACTGGCTTTACTCGGATTGCGCACTCTGATGGGGAATTAGCAGTCAGTAGATCTGCTGCAAAAGCAGAAATACCGTTCTCGTTATCGACAATGGCTACGAGGTCAATTGAAGAAATACATCAGACGACAAAACAGTTGGAAGAGGCGCAAAACCTTTCTCCCAGAAACTGGTTCCAAGTATACGTTTGGAAAGACAGAGGTTTATTAAGGGATCTTTTAGATAGAGCAAATGAAGCAGATTTTGAGGCAATTGTAATCACTGTTGATACGGCAGTCCTCGGACGACGAGAGCGCGACGTCAGGCGCGGATTTACGCTCCCGCCACAGCTCGGTATTGCCACTATCATCGACGGAGTCAGAAATCCAGGGTGGACTTGGAACTTTGTTGCTAATGAACCGATTAGGTTCGCAAACGTTGTAGGGAAATCAACAGATGATGGCAGTACTGCAGTTTCCTTGGCTGACCACGTCAACGCGCAGTTTGATCAATCTCTCTCATGGGATGATATTGAGTGGTTCAAGCAGCATTGGGGCCGAAAAATTGTTCTGAAAGGAATCCAAACGATTGAAGATGCCAAATTGTCTGTTCAGCATGGTGTTGATGCAATAGCACTATCGAATCATGGCGGCAGACAATTAGATGATGCACCAAACCCAATAGATTTAGTTCAACCGGTGTTTAATGCTGTGGGTGGACAGGTTGAAATTTTCTGCGACGGGGGTATCAGAAGAGGCAGCGATATTGTCAAGGCAATTGCGTTGGGAGCTGATGCGTGCATGATCGGCCGGCCATTTCTTTATGGTTTGGGTGCTGCCGGAGAAAAGGGTGTTGATTGGGTGCTTAATTTCCTGAAGGAGGGAATGCATCAAACAATGGCGTTACTGGGAGCGAAACATTTGACTGACTTGCATCCAGACCTTATTGAGACAAGGTATTAAGTCCTTGCTTGAAACTGGTTAATCCTTAAAGTTATAAGTCTCTGACTTTCCTGAAATTCTCAGAATTAAAGCTGCGACCAAGAAACAAAAACCCATCACGAGAACAACTGCTTGAGGGCCGAACTTATCAGCAAGCGGTCCTTGGATAATGGATCCTAATGGCGCTCCAATCGTGAAAACCATCAAGTACATTGCCATGACTCTCCCCCGCACAGGTTCTGGAACACGAAGTTGAAGGGTGGTATTGGTAGTTGTGGCCATCACTAAATGAGCGCAACCCACAATGAATATCCCAGCAATACCAGCCCAATAGAACGAGGTTGAGGCAAGAAGAATCTCGCCGCAACCATAGCCGACTAATGAACCGACCAGAAGGTGTGACCGCTGTATCCGTGAACCGAAAGCAGCCAGCCACGGAGCGATAACAACTGCTCCGATCCCATACATTGACATCAAAAGACCAAAACGAAATTCGCTTGCCTCAAACACGTTCTCGATAAAAAGAATGAGGTGTACCTGGACTAACGGTCCGCCCAAAATAGCCACAAATGTCGCTGCCAGATATCCCGTCATAATTGTGGGTTGCGTCTTTGCGTATGCCCAACCCTTAGCAAATTGGCTCAACTGGGAGTCAGTGCGATCAGCAAGTGGACTAGGAGAAGTCCGAGGGAGTGTAAGCAAAGTACAAAAGACAACTATGAAAGAAATTCCATTTCCAAGGAAAGCCCAAGCTGGGCCAAGGACAGCAAGGACAACTCCACCTACGCTCGGACCAATAGCTCTCGCCGCATTGAACTGGGTCGAGTTTAAAGTGATTGCATTCATTAGAAAATCTCGAGGAACTAAATCTGCTACATACGCTTGCCAAGCCGGCAATGCATAGCCGTTACCAATTCCATAGATCACATTCACAGCAACATAAATCAAAGGTTCACGTACGCCTGCCCACCACAGAACAGCATTTGATACCGCAATAGTAGCTAAAAGCACTTCACAAACTAATAAAATCTTTCGTCTTGAAAGTCGATCTGCCATCGGGCCTGCAAAGGGGCCGACAATTGCCATAGGAATCATTAATGCAAACACCGATGCACCTACCCATGTACCGGACTCGGTCATTTCATACATAATGAAAGGAGACGCTATCCCTTGTAACCAACCACCACTATTGGAGGCTAAGCCGGCAAACCAGAATCGTCGAAAATCTGGTACCCGTAACGCAGAAATAGCATCAGACAATTTGGGCCGAGATAGGTTCTGAGATAATTCGCTCATCTGTTCAGACTCATTCCCTCTCATGAAGCCTGTTCGTTGTAGGCGTCTCGAAGTTTACTCTTTTGAATTTTCCCCATGGAATTCCGAGGAAGCTCTTCAACGATAATGAATTCACTTGGAACTTTAAAATCCGCAACCTGATTCTTCAAAGCTTCTTTGACTTTTTGTTCTGAGAAAATTCCGTCAGGGACTATGACAGCAACAACTCTCTCTCCTAAATCATCATCTAGGATTCCGATTACCGCCGACTCAACTACACACTCAACATCGTCAAGGTGCAGTTCAATCTCTTTAGGATAAATATTTTCACCTCCGCTAATAATCAGATCTGTATTTCTTCCTTTCAGACGAAGCCGGCCATCTTCATCCATTACCCCAATATCACCTGTGACCAAGAAACCATCATCACGAAGCACCTCAGCTGTTTCCTTTGGTTTTTGCCAGTAACCATTAAAGAGGTGGTCCCCGGCAACCTCAACAATACCTACCTCGCCCGGATCACATTCTCTACCGTCATCCGAAATGCGCATTTGAACCCCTGATAAAGCAAATCCCACAGAACCCGGAATCCGATCACCATGCAAAGGGTTAGATGTAATTATCCCAGCTTCTGTCATCCCATATCGCTCAAGAATCTTGTGACCAGTCCTGCTGTGAAAAGCATGGTGAGTTTGCTCGGTCAATGGCGCAGAACCAGAGGTGAATAAACGCATGCCAGAGCAAACATCTTTCGTAAAATCATCTCTGGATAATAAGCGGGAGTAATAAGTCGGCACTCCCATAAAAACCGTTGCTCGAGCTAAATTATCAATAGTCTCAGAAACGGAGAACTTTTCAAGAAATATAACTTCTGCAGCGCTAAGCATTGCACAATGCATAGCCACAAATAAACCGTGAACGTGAAACAGAGGAAGGGTGTGCAAAAGAATATCTGACTGTGAGAAACCCCAAAGTTGATTTAACGCAGACCCATTTGCCATCAAAGCACGATGGCTAATCATCACTCCTTTGGGTTTCCCAGTTGTACCACTCGTATAAAGAATGACTGCT
>WTHU01000171.1:0-4546 GCA_011523005.1 Acidimicrobiales bacterium | reverse complement strand
GTACAGCGCTAACGAATGAATAGATTTCGCAGTTTTGGCTAAAACTCGATCTCCCTTTTCAATGCCATGCGACTGCAGGGCAGTTGCATACCTTGCTGCTAACGCAAAGAAGTCCCCGTAGCTTAAAGAGAAACCTGAGGGGGATGATAAGAAGCGCTTATGCTGCGAATCTTTAACAGCATCTTGTAACGCGTGGAAGAGATTGCTAGCCATTAGATATTTTACGTTTATTCCGAAAGGGGATAGATCCGCGAGCGATTGCCGTCATCGCAAATAGGATAAGCACAGCACCAAGAAGAACTGACGCATCAAGTTCTTCATTAAAGAACATAGCTCCACCTACAACACCAAATAACGGAAGGAAGTAACCAATTACTGAAACTTGGCCCGTGGTCCCAATCTCATTTGCTTTTAGAATTGACAGAAAAGATAAATATGTGACCAGACCAAAGACGAAAAGCATGGGGATATGCCATGACGCAAATCCATCATCTGGCTTTGAAGCTACATCAAAACCAATTGTTAAGATAAAAGACGCCACACCTGCAACTAGCAGATTCGGAGCGATCAATGCCATTGGTTTATGACGTAATGTTAAAAATCTCGTCAGTACTCCTGCCGCTCCCGCGATACATGACCCTAAGAGAACAAGAAGAATATCCCATACGTTACCTCCATCATCAATTGAACCGGCCGCAAGGACAATAACGCCTCCATAAGCAGCTACTAGTCCTAAGGCTTTCAACAAATTAAACCGTTCATCTGCGAAAACAAAATGAGCAACAATCGCTGTAAAGATCGGTCCTAATGAGATAAGTAATGTATTTATTCCCGCAGGAAGGCGATCAAATCCGACATTAAATATTAACGATGGGCCTAGCGAACTAAACAATCCCAAAAGAATGCCTGCAGGAACCGAAGACCACCGCAATTCTTTGGTAATCATTCCATGAATTAGTGCAATAAGGCCCCCGAACAGAAAGGGAACCCACGTGACAGTGAATGCATCAATACCATCATTTGTTAATTTCTTAACAAGTAGACCGCCAGCACCAAAAGAAATTCCAGTAAACGCTACAAATCCCCACACACTTGCGTTTAAATCAGAGATTATCCGTCGCGCCATGGGAATGAACTCTACACCCTGCTGTCAGGATTCAATTCCTTTACCAAACACACTTACCTGTATTCGCTATTCATAACCTGTGTGCTACAAAGGAATGGGAGAGTTAATGACAGATATTCCAATTTCTTTATCTCAAGTTACTGCTGACTGGTTGGAGCAACAATTCCACGATGCAGGACACGATATCTCAGGAATAATTGGGTTTAATCATGCCCCCATGGAAGGTTTTACAGGGGCAATGGGTGAAGTCGGGATCTTCACCATTCAATGGCAAGAAGGCTCCGACCCAAACCTTCCGGAATCTTTCGTGGCGAAATGTCCGCTCGATGATGATATCGCCAGGCTATACAACGAAGTCATGCAATACTACGTTCGAGAGTCAGGGTTCTACGCAGATTTAGTAGATCAAGTTGATATGCGAATTCCCAAATGTTGGGTAAATCGATTTGATCATGAAACCGGCCGCGCATTTCTCCTACTTGAATATCTAGGACACGCAGAAAAGGGCGACATTTTAAAAGGGTGCGAAATCAAGGTCATGGAGAAACTTGTAACTGACTTGGCAAGCATGCATGGAAAGTTCTGGATGGATCAACGATTACGAGAAATACCATGGCTTATAGACTGGACTGCTGAAAGCCTAAAGCTAGGGATAGACATAACAAGACACTCATGGAAAACGCTCGCGTCTCAAGAGCCGAACCGTTATCCCAAAGAACTCTTCACTGTCCTTGAGTCAACATGGGTCTTCAACACAGTTGAATGGTTAGATCACTATGCCAAAAGGGATTGGACCCTGACACACATGGACTATGAATTAGATAATGTTCTCATCGATGAGGATGGACCCATTGTCATCGATTGGCAAAGTCCTATGATTTCGCATCCAGGTGTTGATTTGGCTTGGTTACTTGCCGCATCCCATACTGAAGAAACACTGGCTGTAGAAGAAGACTTCTTGAAGCTCTACCGTGACACCCTTTCAAGCAGCGGGGGACCTAGCTGGTCTCTTGAGGAGTTAGAAGAAGCACTGGCCTGGGGAATCCTCTATCCTGTATCCTGTCAAGCCGTTCCCTATCTGCAGGATGTTTCTGCATACGGTGAAGGAGCAGAAAGAATGCATCAAAGATTCGAGAAATTCTTGCAGGGGTCTATTGATGCCGCCGTAAGATGGAATCTCGTTGACCATTTGCAGCCACTAATTTAAGAAAGAAATTCAATGGATCTTATAATTGTTCGTCACGCACGCCCTGAGAGAGTTGAAAACGATGATTCGGATGGACCAGCTGACCCGCCACTTTCGCAACTCGGCATAAAGCAAGCTCGAGCAGTAGCTGATTTCCTCAAAGGAGAGAAGATTGACCGGATCGTGTCAAGTTCGATGCGCCGAGCATTAGAAACGGCAGAACCGTTATCTAAGACGACTCGCATAACTGTTTCATCTAGAGATGATCTGCGCGAGTCCGACCACAACAGCTCAACATACATACCCGTTGAAGAAATGACATACGACTCAGCCCCTATTCAAGCCTACATAAATGACCCTCTAGCAGTTTTTGAAGGAGATTATGATGCTTTCCGCGATCGCGTTGTAGGAGCATTCGATGACCTAATTGCCACTCATAGAGGCGAAACAGTCGTCGTCTTTTGTCATGGTATGGTCACGTCAGTCTATCTACAGACCCTATGGAGTTTAGATAATCCATTTATGATCCAGCCAGACTACACAGGAATTACCAGAGTTCAAGCATCAATGAACGGGCTGAGAACAGTTCGAAGTATTAACGAAACAAGTCACGTTCGCGACCTGATTGAACGACCTACATTTGGAAATAAAATCTAGGACACATCAAGTACTGAGAAGTCCACTCCTGTAAGTTCTACGCTCTGCTCCCAGAGAGCACGACCGTCATGGACATCATAAGCAGCTTTTTTCGCCTGAACTTTCACTGCAGGTCCACGAATTTGTAATCGATGGTTTGGCCCATAGTAGTCACTACCCTTAGCTTCGGGATCAGTGGCAGCTCGCAACGTTGGAATTGCGCCATCAGCAGCGGTTTGACAAATAAAAGGACCTATCTTTCCCCAAATATTCTCTGCGTATCGATGAACCGTGAGTTCAGGTTGAAATTTAACAATATTTGACTCTGCCATGCCCGGATGAGCTGCCACCGAAAGAACATCTGAACGTGAAGCCCGACTCAACCGTCTATCAAGTTCAGCAGTAAAAACAAGATTTGCGAGTTTACTTTGAGCATACGCCCGCATCTTTCCATACCTTCGCTCTGATTGTAAATCGTAGAAATTCAAAACACCTTGTCGATGAGCATTACTAGCCACATTGACTATTCTGCTACCTGGATTATCCAATAACGTCCCCATTAATCGACCTGTCAATGCGAAGTGCCCGAGATGATTAGTTCCAAACTGTAATTCAAAACCATCAACTGTTGTCGTTCGAGGAATTCCCATCACACCTGCATTATTGATCAGGTAATCTAGCGGCCGCCCTGTTTCTGAAAACCAATTGGCAAAGTCCTCGATAGAAGAAAGATCTGCTAAATCAAGGTTTGCTACCTCAACTTCACTTCCAGGATGAGACGACGTGAGTTCATCCATAACTTCGGCGCCTTTTATCGAATTTCTTACTGCGAGGATCACCGAAGCTCCACGCATAACAAGAAACCGGGCAGTTTCAAGACCTATCCCCGAATTACTCCCGGTTACAATTGCTGTCTTGCCAGTTTGATCAGGAACATCGTCAAAAGTCCATCCAGATTTTGAAGCCATGTGCATACGCTACTTCAAGAATCACTAATTCAATAATCTGAACTAAGCGCGAGCAAACTATGCCCTCGGTTTGATAAACAGTCCCTCAGCTTCCGCACAAACCCGATCCTCGGCCCGTAATTCCCCTAAGATGACTGCCTTCCGTCCATCGATAGTTTTGACCCAAGCTTTTCCTGTTAATTCAATATCCAACGGGGTCGGTGAAAGGTAACGAACAGATAATGTTCCCGTGTACCCTCCATGGCCGCACATAACACACGTAACCCCAAGTAATTCGTCCATAAGGGCGGCAACGTGCCCTCCGTGTACCCCTTCAGGAGGGCCACAGTACTGCGAGTCAAAACTTCCGATTGCATACATGACCTCAT
Organism: Acidimicrobiales bacterium; assembly: GCA_011523005.1. Taxonomy (GTDB): domain Bacteria; phylum Actinomycetota; class Acidimicrobiia; order Acidimicrobiales; family UBA8592; genus UBA8592. The sequence goes on along the minus strand of WTHU01000171.1, from coordinate 262 downwards.
TCTCCATGGTGAATTGAAATGGGGGAGCAATCGGGTTTAGTGGACCGATAATTGGGCTGTACGGGAAAAACTCCTGAGGTTGCAAGCCTCCTAAATCGTAATCCTTTCCAGTGTCTGGACGAAAGAAATGCTCTTGAGGTCTTAAACCTGCCTGCATTCTTTCTCCGTTGACCTGATAAGAGGAAAGGTCTTCTCGGATCGCTCGTATTTGTTGAATAAGATCAGTCAGAGGTTTTCCTTCACCAATACGTTCATCAAAGTC
>WTHU01000038.1 GCA_011523005.1 Acidimicrobiales bacterium | reverse complement strand
TACTCCTACTCCTACTCCTACTCCTACTCCTACTCCTACTCCTACTCCTACTCCACAAAGTAGAACGGCCACCATAGCCTTCACAGGAGACATACTCAGCCATTCGCCAGTCTTCGAAGCTGCAAAGCGATACGGCGACACCACAAAGGACTATAACTATTTACCAATGTTCTCTAAGGTAAATGAGCTGATCCAAGGCGCAGACCTTGCCATCTGTCATCTTGAAACTCCAATCTCACCCGATAATAAGGAACTTTCCGGTTATCCGATATTTAATGCTCCGAAAGAATTAGCAAATGACTTAGCAAGCGTGGGTTATAACGGTTGTTCCACGGCCTCTAACCATTCTCTTGACAAAGGACCTATAGGGGTGTTCGCAACGCTCGACGAACTAGAAGCAGCCGGGCTTAAGTGGGCAGGAATGGCAAGAAATATGCAAGAGAAGCAGATTCCCACCTTCTACTTAGTAAACGAAATTGTGATAGCGCATCTCTCTTATACATATGGATTGAACGGTTTCAGAATTCCTAGCAAACTACCATTTCTCGTTGATGTTATACAGGCAGAGGCAATAATTGAAGAAGCTGCCCGAGCACGACAATTTGGGGCCGATTACGTGGTTCTAAGCCTCCAGTGGGGCAACGAATATCAGCATGACCCATCACCCTTTCAACTAGAACTCGCAGAACAGCTACTCAACGACCCCAACATTGACTTAATCGTGGGAAGCCACGCACACGTAATACAGCCAATAGGAACTATCAATGGTAAACCCGTCATCTACGGCTTAGGAAATTTTTTATCAAATCAATCATTCAATTGCTGTCCAGATGCTTCACAAAATGGAGTGATCGTATTCGTAGAAATTGAGGGGGTACGCGGTGAGGTCCACACCACCAAAAAAATATCTGTAACACCAACAAGAGTTGATAGATCAACCTATGAGATAGTTCCATTGTTTGATGAAATCTTGAATCTGGAAGCGGGGTCATATTTCAGAAACATTTACGAACGCGCCTACAACGACACGATGAGAGTACTGGAACAGTTAGGGGAAAAATTCGACCTGGAAGTCAAAGAAACGAATCAGGGTTCTTGAAGATTCTTTCTTCCTTGCCTTCGAACACTCAGAATTGCCACAATCGGGAAAAGAACAAGTAGCCCTAACAATGTGATTTGTAAGGCTCCTCCACGATCAGTGATGCTCTCAGGAGCAACTCCTGAACCAGGTTTAGGGATTATGCTATTGCCCTCATCATACTGATATACCTTAACCCCATCTCCGTTATCATCTTGTGCGTGAGCGATTTCACTTGAGGCACAATGAAAGATAAGTAAGGCAAGTAAGACTCCTCCGACAGCGAACGCTTTGATAACCCAGTAGCGCAGGAAATTCGAGGCCAAAATATGTGTCATAACTCAATCTTAGAACTACGTTCAAGAGTGATGCATAGTAATACCATATCCAAAGTATTTTTATGGTGGGACAGTGAGAAGAGGGACCTCCCATGGAGAATTAGTAGAGATCCATGGGCAATTCTTGTCTCAGAATTTATGCTTCAGCAAACTCAAGCTTCTCGAGTCGTGACGAAATACAAGACGTTCTTAGAGCGTTTCCCCAACCCAACCTTGTGCGCAAGCAGCACTCCAGGAAAAGTTATTGAACTTTGGAGCGGGCTTGGCTATAACCGAAGAGCCATCAACCTCCACCGGACTGCGAAAACAATTGCAGAAAAACATAAGGGGACCGTTCCGGACGAACTTTCACTCCTTTTAGATCTACCTGGAATAGGTGACTATACCGCAAGGGCAATACTAGCTTTCTCCTTTGAGAAGGATGTAGCTGTAGTTGATGTAAATGTAAAAAGAGTTCTTTCGCGTTTGGAAGGAAGGACCTTGTCCATGAAGGAAGCGCAGAGTATCGCAGATCAGAATCTCCCGACGGGAGAAGGATGGCGATGGAACCAAGCAATGATTGAAATCGGCGCAACAATATGCACTGCAAGAAAAACGCAATGTGGCAAATGCCCGCTTAAGGCAACCTGTACGTGGACGAAAAATCAAGCAGCAACCGACCCTGCTATCTCAGTAAAGAGCAAAAAACTTGAGACCTTCGAAGGCTCCGACCGGCAAGGTAGAGGTAAGTTAATCAACGCATTACGTAATGAACCAATAATGGGAAAAGACGTCCCTCAGATACTCGGTTGGCCAAATGATCACAAAAGATGCAAGCGTGTTCTAGAGAAATTAGAAAAGGATGGGCTCATCGTGATCGCAGACTCAGGGAAAATATCGCTACCTAATGGGTATAAATGAGCGAAATAATACCTCTTTCCGCTGAGGAAGCCCGGTTAATCAGCCTCAATGCTCAAGGCTTTTCGTATAAAAGAACAGCCGGCAAAGCAAGCGCTTCTGAACTCAATTCTGTCATGGATGCTATGAAAGTCGTGCAACTAGACGCAGTACCAATAGTAGTAAGAACGCAATATCTTCCCTTCTTCTCAAGGTTGGGAAATTACGACATGAGCCTTTATGAAGAAATTGCATATAAGAAAGATCAATGGTTCGAACTATGGGCTCACGAAGCGAGCATCGCTCCGGTTAAAAATGAGCCGTTCTTTCGATTTATAAAAGAACGCGCTAAACGAGGTGACACATGGAAAGGGCTATACAAGGTAGCTAAAGAACAACCCGAATACGTCAAAACAGTACTTAAAGAAGTTGAACAGCGAGGACCACTAG
>WTHU01000113.1 GCA_011523005.1 Acidimicrobiales bacterium | reverse complement strand
TGATACGATTTACCAACTAAATAGTATCCGCAACCCCGACTCTGAACTGGTTGTAACGGGGTGTTTAGCAGAACGGTATGGTTCTTCCTTAGAGGAGGCACTTGGAAATGACGTAAACTCGGTAGCAGGATTCGGAGTCCCAGTGACTCTATCAAAAAAGCAAAACACTTCAGAATTTGATTTACTCAATCTTCCTCGTCCAAGCTCCAATAGACCTTGGGGGTATGTCAAAGTGGCTGAAGGGTGTGACAGAATTTGCGGATTCTGTTCTATCCCCTCCTTTAGGGGTCCGCAGCGGTCACGATCGGTAAATGCCATACTCGCGGAGATCGAGAGCATGGAGTTGTCTGAAGTTGTTCTTATCGCTCAGGATCTAGCATCTTATGGGAGAGACCTAAATGAAACAGCGAACATGCAACAGCTATACGAGGAAGTAAGCAAGGTTGTGGAGTGGGTTCGATTGCTCTATTTATATCCTTCAAGCTTAAACGAAAGTTTAATACAAGCAATAGGGTCAAGCCCTGTTCCGTATTTTGACCTTAGTCTCCAGCACGTATCGCAACCCCTACTTAGGAGAATGAGGCGATGGGGTAATTATGATAAATTCACAGAAACGATTAATCGCATACGACTAATCAACAATAAGGCGGCCTTTCGCACGAATTTTATTATTGGCTATCCGGGAGAAACCGAGAGTGACCATGACGCCTTATTAAGATTCGTTGAAGAGAACAGAATTGACTGGTGTGGATTTTTTGGCTTTTCGCGAGAGGAGGGAACATATGCCGATTCGCTAGAGGATCAGGTTGACAAAGCATTGATGAACGAGCGATTGCTAGAACTGTCCGAGCTGCAGGACTCAATTGTTTCAACCAAACGAGATGAGATTATTGGAGAAAGCATAGACATATTAGTGGATGAAGTTGGAATCGCTCGAAGCTTCAGGGAGGCGCCTGAGATTGATGGAATCATTAAGGTCTCAAGTCACCTTCCTGTAGGAGAGTTTGCTAATGTAAAAATCGTAGAAGCCATAGGAACCGATGTGCTCGCAATTTAACCTTAGATAATTTGAAGAATTTTGCAGTTCCCCAAAGGAAATCTGAATGCACAATTTAACACCTGCAAATTTAATAACAATCACTCGGATACTAATTTCTCCAATTCTGTTCATTGTGATTCTCTCCGCAGAAGACCAAAACGGGGCATCTTGGACTGCGTTTATTTTTGGATTCGTCTTAGGCATCAGCGATGCTTTTGACGGAGTGCTTGCCAGAGCTACCAACAGTGAAACTAAGTTGGGGGCCTTTTTGGATCCTCTTGCCGACAAAGTAGTAGTTCTAGGGTGCATGTTCTCTTTATTGGCAATTGGACGTTTCCATTACTTCCCCGTTCTGATCATTACAATCCGAGAAATCGGGATCTCAACGTTCCGAGTCATGAAAGCACGACAAAAGATTATCATTCCTGCTTCTAAGCTTGCTAAATGGAAAACATTTGCACAAGGATCGGCATTGCTTCTTGCAGTACTTCCACCTTTGAAAGACAATGATTCGCTTATAACTGCTTTTCTGTGGTTCGCTGTTCTAATGACTGTTGTAACAGGCTGGCAGTACGTCCGCAACAGTGCTTTGATCACAGCCGCATCGAAAGAAGGCCAAATCTAATGAAACGAATCAGTTGTGAAGTGGTTGCCGTTGGCACAGAACTTCTTTTAGGTCAGATCATCGATACTAATTCTTCCTGGATTGGGGAGCAATTGGCCCTATCAGGCATCGATAGTTTCTATCAAACAAAAGTGGGGGACAATCCTGCACGAATCAAAAGCGTCCTGAGTCAAGCGATAGATCGATCTGACTATGTCATCGTATGCGGAGGTTTAGGACCTACACAGGATGACCTGACAAGGGACATGATTGCGGAGTTGATGGATGTTGAACTTAGACTGAATGAAGATTTGGTCGAGAAGATAACAACAATGTTCTCAAGTCGCAATAGGCCTATGCCTGAGAACAACTTAAGACAGGCAATGGTCCCCGTAGGGGCTGAGGCTCTACCCGTTATGCCAGGGACAGCCCCTGGTTTAAAGGCTCGAGTCAATGGTGTTACGATCTATGCTGTTCCTGGAGTTCCTTGGGAGATGAAGCAAATGGTAACAGCCTGCATTCTCCCAGACATAAGGACTGAAACGGGCCTGACTTCAATTATTCGATCAAAAACGTTAAGAACATGGGGTGATTCTGAATCGGGTCTTGCTGAAAAACTTTCAAGTAATATAGAGCGTCTTGACAAAGAGGGGACAGCAACCATTGCATTTCTGGCAAGCGGCATTGAGGGTCTAAAAATCAGAATTACGGCAAAAGGTGATAGCGAAGAATCGGTTAACGAAATACTTGAAGCCGAAGCAGAGAAAGTTGCTGATGCTATCGGCAATGAAATTATCTTTTCTCGTGATGACAAATCTATGGAAGCAACAATAATCCAGTTATGTCGAAGCCAGGGTCTAAGTCTGGGTCTTGCAGAGTCAATGACAGGTGGACTTATCGCAAGCAGGATAACGAGCCAACCAGGTTCCAGCGATGTTTTCAAAGGCGGGATAATTCCATACTCAACTGATATTAAGCAAAGCATTTTAAAAGTGACTGATGGGCCCGTTATCTCTCAAGCGGCAGTGGAACAGATGGCAAAAGGTGCCTGCACCATTTTAAATTGCGATGTATCTGTTGCAGTTTCTGGAAATGCCGGCCCAACTGCTAGCGAGGATGAAGTCGGTAGAGTATGGATGGCTACGTCAGTAGATGGAGTCGTGGAGTCATTCACAGTTAAATGGCCATTTGACCGTGAACGAGTTCGCCAATTCACGACTATTTCAGTGCTGAATGCTTTACGACTCCGTTTGGACAGTCGTCAATAATCTATCGTCCGTCCATCTATCTAGGAAAGCTAATAAATTGGCAAATATTTCATTTCGGTGCTCTGCAATCATGTTAGTTCCATGCTGTTGCCCCTCAACCACCAAAAATTGGGTAGCCGCTGCAGCAGACTCTATCTTTCTTGCATCTGAATAATATTGATAGTCGTTTTCCGAAACTATAAGAAGTAGAGGAATCACCATTGATTCAACTGCAGTTAGTGCATTAATCCTCCCAAATTCTGCTGGAGGAGAGAGTGCAGCTACTCCCTGCACTTGTGATTCAGAAGCTAATTCAATAACTGCAGTTCCACCCATAGAGGCTCCGATAAGGACAACTTGCTGTGCACCCTTTGCTCGCATGTATGCAATAGCAGCCTCAAGGTCCCGATCCATTCTCGTATCTTTTATTCCCGTGGATTTTCCATACCCACGAAAGTCAAATGTCAGAACCTTATAACCAGATTCGGCTATGAATCTAGCAAATGGAAACCATGATGTCTGGTCTCGGCCTCGCATGTGTGTCAAAATTACAGCAATTTCTCCAGACCCGAACACAGACCCCCAAAGATCCTCAGAATCTTCAGTGCGAAAACGTACAATCTCGTCAACTCCTGGTGCCTTAGCGTCGCCCTCGCTTATAAATGGTGTCAAGGGGTCAACTTCAGGTGGGCCGTCATCAGAAGCACAGGCTGCTAGAGGTAAATAGGTAATGCTTAGAATAAACACCCCTACCAGAAACGACTTCAAGATTGTTGCCGTTTAGTTTTGGCCATCAAGTGGCTTGAGCTTAAGCGAGGCAGAATTCATGCAGAATCTCTCCCCAGTAGGTGGTGGGCCATCATTGAATATATGACCTAAGTGAGCTCCACAGTTGGCACAGAGAGCTTCAATGCGCGTCATTCCATGAGAATTATCAATTTTTCTCTCGACCGTACTGGTTCCGACAGCCTCAAAGAAGCTCGGCCAACCAGTTCCTGAATCAAACTTTGTCTCACTCGCAAAAAGCTCAACATCACAAACTATGCAATGGTAACGTCCAACTTCTTTGGTGTCCCAGTAGCACCCTGTGAATGCGCGTTCAGTTCCTGCGTGCTGAGTGACGAAATATTGTTCATCTGTTAGACGTTCACGGATTTCTTGCTCATTCTTCTCGTACTGCAAAATACACCTTTCTTAGACAAACACTAGTAGACACTACGCTGATTTTAACACCATCAAAGTTTTTTGCTGATATCGTTGACCGAACAGACGTTCGTAATTACACTGATGTAATAGAGTAGTGTCACACCCCCAAATTAAGGTGCGAAAGTAAAGCAATTCAATAGAACCGAGAAAAGTAGGTAGAAAATGGATAATGAGAAAGCTCTAGATCTAGCACTAGGCCAAATAACAAAACAATTTGGCGAAGGTGCAGTAATGAAAATGGGCGAGAAAGCCACCATGAATATAGAGTCAGTGCCGACAGGGGCACTTGCTCTTGACCTCGCACTTGGAGTCGGCGGACTTCCGCGCGGTAGAGTAACAGAAATTTATGGCCCTGAATCATCAGGAAAATCAACTCTGGCGACTCATGTCGTGGCAGAAGCTCAAAGGAATGGCGGAATATGCGCTTATATTGATGCTGAGCATGCAATGGACCCTGTGTATGCAAGGGCTATCGGCGTTGACGTCGACGAACTATTAATTTCGCAACCTGACACTGGAGAGCAAGCACTTGAAATAGCAGACACATTGGTTCGGTCCGGCGCAATTGACGTGATAGTTATAGATTCTGTTGCCGCTTTAACACCAAAAGCTGAATTAGAAGGAGAAATGGGCCAAAGTCATGTCGGTCTTCAGGCCCGTTTGATGTCGCAAGCGCTACGTAAATTGACCAGTAATCTCAATAAAACAAAGACTATATGCATATTTATTAACCAGCTTCGCGAGAAGATAGGTGTCATGTTCGGTTCTCCGGAAACAACCCCCGGCGGCAGGGCATTGAAATTCTATTCCTCCGTTCGACTTGATATCAGGCGAATAGAGTCACTTAAATCTGGTGTTGAGATTGTAGGGAACAGAACACGAGTGAAGGTCGTTAAAAATAAATGTGCTCCTCCGTTCCGCCAAGCTGAATTTGACATCATGTACGGAAAAGGAATTAGCCGTGAAGGTTCGCTCCTTGACACTGGCGTTGAGATGGATATTGTTACCAAATCCGGAGCTTGGTATACATACGAAGGAGAACAGCTAGGTCAAGGTCGCGAAAATGCCAAATCTTTCTTAAGTGATAATCCAGAAATCATGATGGAAATCGAAAATAAAATCTGGGCAATCGTGAATCCAAGCGATGAACAGGATTCGTTTACCTCAGCCGATGATGAACCTATTTCAATAGAAGACTAAATTCTCAACAGACTTTCATTTGAAGGAGTTATTTTCCTCTACCCTTAGATAGATGAGAAAGAAGTACACCATCCAAACTTATGGATGTCAGATGAACGAAAACGACTCTGAGCGTATTGCTGGGTTACTTGAGGTGGCAGGATTAACCCGCACACTTCAAGTTGAGAATGCCGATGTTGTGGTAATCAATACTTGCTGCATCCGAGAGAATGCAGATAACAAGTTCTATGGACATTTAGGTAATTTGAAGAAGCTCAAAGAAGAGGACCCTTCAAAGAGAATTTTGGTTGGCGGCTGTCTGGCGCAAAAGGATCAGGAGACGATTCGCGATAGAGCCCCTCATGTTGATGTAGTCTTTGGTACCCATAATCTTGAAAGAGTAACTGAGCTGTTAAATGCAAGCGATAACGGCCCAATTGTTGAAATCGTTAACCCTGCCCCTCATGATCTTGATACCTTAGCCAGCGAACCGCTACCTACCCGACGGGAAGTGGACCATGCGGCATGGCTTACAATTCAAACTGGATGTGACAACTCCTGCGCGTTTTGCATTGTCCCTCAAGTAAGAGGCCCTGAGGTGAGTAGACCATTTAATGATTTGTTGAATGAAGCTAAGAATTTGGTTAAAGACGGCGTTTCAGAAATCACCCTACTGGGGCAAAACGTAAATAGTTATGGACGAGATATCACCTTGAAGTTAAGAGGGCAAGAGCCGCAAGAAGGTGATTTACTTTTGGCTGGGGAGCACTGGAATGCTAGAGAAAAGAGATCCGCAAGCCCATTGTTCGCTGATTTACTTCGTGAACTCGGAAATATTAAAGGAATTCGGCGCATCCGATACACCAGTCCTCACCCAAAAGATATGCGTGAAGATGTAATGAAAGCAATGGCGCAAACAGAAAGCGTATGTGAACATCTCCATTTCCCAGTCCAATCCGGCAGCGATCGGATACTCAGAAAAATGCGTCGAGGATATACAGCGGAGCGGTATCTCTCAAAACTGTCGCAGGCAAGAGCGATTATTCCTGATCTAGCCGTTACAACTGACATTATTGTTGGTTTTCCAGGAGAGACAAACAAGGATTTTGAGGACACGCTAGAACTCGCAGCTACCGCTCAATTCGATAGTGCATTCACTTTTATCTTTTCTCCTAGGCCAGGAACCGAAGCAGCTGAAATGCACGAAAAGTTTTGCAATAAAGAGGAAGTCCAAGATCGGTATTCACGACTTAGAGAGGTGATACAGCGTTCAGGTCTAATCAAACATCAGGAAAGAATAGGTAGGGAAGAGGAAGTTATAGTTGAGGGGCCAAGCAAGAAAAACAATAAGTTAACAACTGGTCGAACAAGGCAGAATAAAGTTATACACTTCCCAGCGATGGCACTCCCCGTTGGGACAATTGCAATAACCCGTGTTGAAGAGGCTACACCAAACTACCTTCTCGGAAGCTTGCTTGAAATAGTTGAAAAGCCTAGGATAAAAACTCGCATTCCTGTGGTATCGGGGTGAACGAATCAAGAACAAAGCCCCGATTGGCAATCGTTGGAACAACTGCTTCCGGCAAATCAAAGTTAGCGATGCTCATAGCTGAAAAGATAAAAGATTTTGAAATAATCTCTCTTGATTCGATGCAGATATATAAACGCATGGACATTGGGACCGCAAAACCAACAAGGGAAGAACAAGCAAAAATTCCCCACCACATGATAGATATTGTTGAACCGCACGAGGAATATACAATTAGCCAGTTTCAGATTGAAGCTCAGAACGCAATTGAGGAAATTGAGAGCAGGGGAATGTTACCTTTACTTGTCGGGGGCACAGGACTGTACTTAAGAACAATTATTGATGACTTAGAAATTCCCGGACAGTTTCTTGAAACTCGCCAACGGCTTGAGTCGAACCCCAATACAGCGGAACTTTATCAGAAGCTCTCAGAGTTGGATCCAGTCGCTTCAACACGAATGGAGCCAAACAATCGCAGGAGAATTATACGAGCGCTTGAGGTGACGATAGGAAGCGGAACAAAGTTCTCCAGCTATGGACCAGGACTCTCAGTTTACAACGAAAGCGCCTACCAAATAATTGGTTTGCGTCGGGAACGTGATGAAATTGATCGAAGGATAACAACAAGATTTTACGCCCAAATGGAATCTGGGTTTTTAAATGAATGCGAAGCTCTTATTGATAGCCAAGACCCATTATCACGTACCGCTTCTCAAGCACTGGGGTACAAACATTTGTTTCAATATCTCAAAGGAGAATGTTGCTTAGATGAAGCCGTTGAGGCAGCAATTAAAGATACGAAAAAGTACGCACGAAAGCAAGAAAGATGGTTTCGTCGTGATCCAAGAATAAACTGGATTGATATAGACGACGATGTAGCCGAATCTTTGCCACAGATCCTGAAGGTATTAGGAGAATGAAACTAAAAAAATTTCACGGACTAGGAAACGAATTTCTACTCACCTCAATCCGCTCACTGCCAAAAGATTCATCTCGTATCGCTAAATTCCTCTGTGATTATACAAAGGGCCCCGGGGCTGATGGTTTAATTTTCAGTTTGCCCGCGCAAGAAAAGGATATCCATACCCGAATGGCTTTATTCAATTCAGATGGTTCACCAGCGGAAATCTCGGGTAACGGGCTTCGATGCCTTGCCCACTATGTTTATATGGGTCAAGAAAACAATAAAATTATTCGAATTAGCACCGATGCCGGAAACAGAAAAGCAGTAATCAAGCATGTGGAGGGAAACCAAACGATTATCCAAACTGGTATGGGGATTCCGGTGTTAGGACAGGATCTAACTACGAAAGAGCTGGAGGTAAAAGTAAATCCAGCAGCGTTAAGATCAGGGTATGCCAATGTCGGAAATCCCCATATAGTAATACTTTTCGAGAGTTTAGCGTCAATAGATATAGCTACACTCGGGGCGTCAGTAGAGAAAGAATGCAGTGAAACGGGAATTAATGTCCATGTTGTAGAGGTCATCAACCGATCCTCAATCGCAATCCTCACATGGGAGAGGGGAGTCGGGGTAACGAAAGCATGTGGAAGTGGTGCCGTAGCGTCCGCTTGTAAAGCTCATAGTTGGGGGTTAGTTGATAATAAAATTAAAGTCAGGATGCCTGGAGGCGAAGCTCTAATTGAAATCGAAAATGAGGAAGTGTACCTTACGGGCGAATCAGAATATTTAGGAAATTATGAGGTGGACTTAGGTGCCTGACAATCACTCAGCGTTTTCTCCTGACTCTCATCGAGGTGGATTCGGAGAGCACGGAGGTGAAGAGAGAGGATTTATTGACCGGTCTTTTCGAGAGAAAATAATCATTGTGGGTTTAGATACGGGTGACGAAAAGGATTTATCAATCGCTGCTCAAATGACTGAATTAGAAAGACTTGTGTCAACAGCAGGGGCTGACGTAGTTCACCATCTGGTTCAAAAACGTGAATCACCGGATCCTGCTACTTTCATAGGGCGAGGGAAAGTGCAAGAAATTTATGAATTAGCCGAGATGTACGATATTGATACAGTCGTATTTAACGATGAGCTCTCTCCAGCTCAGCAGAATAACTTAGAAAAGGCTTTTAAGCGATCAGCTATAGATAGAACAGCAGTTATTCTTGATATTTTTGCTCAAAATGCAAGTACCCCGGAGGGAAAAGCTCAAGTTGAACTGGCCCAGCTCCAATACCTGCTCCCTAGATTGAGAGGAAGAGGCATAGCTTTAAGTCAGCAAGGTGGCGGGATAGGTACAAGAGGGCCAGGTGAAACAAAACTAGAGGTAGATCGTCGGCGACTAGTGCGAAAAGTCCATTACTTGCAAAAGCAGCTAAACGGAATTCGTTTAGCGAGAAAAAATCAATCAAAACGAAGGCGAAAGTCCGTAAATCAATCAATTGCAATAGTGGGCTACACCAATGCGGGGAAATCAACTCTTTTGAACTGTCTCACGCAATCTGACGACGACGCTCTCGTTGCTGATCGCCTCTTCGCAACGCTTGACCCAATCACTCGAGCTCTGCAGTTGCCAGGGGGGGAACGAATCTTTGTAAGCGATACAGTCGGCTTTGTTCGGAACCTTCCGCATCACCTAGTAGAAGCTTTCAAAACAACTTTAGATGTCGTGGCGGAGGCTGACCTTCTTGTGCATGTGGTAGATGGAAGTAATCCCGATGCAGGCAAGGATATAGCTGCAGTGAGAACTGTGCTTGCCGAGATTGGGGCAGCAGAGTTACCAGAACTAATCGTTTTTAACAAAGCAGACCTTGCTGCAGGAGGGGCAATATTTTTAGATTATCCTGAAGCAGTTCAAATCTCAGCCAAAACAGGTGAGGGAATTGAAAAGATGATTGCAAAGCTCAGTGATATCCTTCGCTCGAAACTTGACGTATACGAATTGGTAATTCCACTGTCAAGAGGTGACCTGATAGCGCAAGTTCATCGCGAAGCTCAGGTACTTATTGAAGACGTTCAGGGCGATACACTTGTCATGCGAGCGAGACTGGACGAATATGCTCAAGCTCGGCTTCGGCACCACATAAAGGGGGAAACGAGTGAAAAAATTTAAACTTCCCCCTTACCCATATGACTTGTTGAAACCACACAGTGAAATTGGTGAAAGTCATCCTGGTGGGTTAGTTGACCTTTCTGTCGGTACACCATGCGATTCCCCACCACAGGCAGTAGTTAACATGCTGTCAAATTCTAAAACTGAAAGAAGCTACCCGAAGTCCACTGGTTCAGAGGAATATCTCAATGCATGTAAAGCTTGGCTGACAAGGAGACTAGACGTCAGATCTGAATATGTTA
>WTHU01000063.1 GCA_011523005.1 Acidimicrobiales bacterium | reverse complement strand
ATGGATTCCACCTTGCAGGCAGACCTCGGTAGCTCCATTTGAATGGGCCTCAGCAGCGCGTGCTATAACTTCCTCTAAAGAATGTAAATATGGTTTACCCCGTAAATTAAGAGAAAGCGGTCCTTTAGAGAAACCACAAAATTTACACTTAAAAGTACAAACGTTCGTGTAGTTTATGTTGCAATTTGATACAAAAGTGACTGCATTGCCGTTAACAGTTTCTCGAAGCGAATTAGCGTAGCTCACAATAGTGTGAACCTCTCCGCCTCGAGCATTAAATAGCTTCACTATTTGCGTTTCGGTAAGATCCCGACCTTCAGAAACTTCGTTAAGGATTTCATCAATCTCTTTCGAAGCTTTGGGCCGATTTGAAAGGAGGTTGGCTGGAGATGTTGAGGAACCAGAGTACCATTGCGTTGAATCCTCACCTACTTGAGCTACCTCAGCACCGTCATTCACGTTTGTAACAAATTCGATCTTCTCCGGAAATATCGAGCCAGGATCGTCTCTCCCGAGGAACTCACTATCAGAACGATCCATAACGGGAAAACGCAATTTCTCGTCAATCCACTTTCCGGATTCTCTGATGAATTCAGGGTAGACGGTCAATCTAGGGGCAAGAAAATATCCGTTATCTTCAGAGGCAGATCGTAAACGTTCTAGTGATGGCCATGGACGTTCGGGATTTACAAAATCTGCAGTTACTGGTGATACCCCACCCCAGTCATCTATCCCTGCTTGAAGGAGCATAGCGAAGTCATCGGAAAGATTAGGTGGGGCTTGAAGGTGTACATCGTTAGGCAGCAGTATTCTTGCCAAAGCTATTGTTTCAAGGTACTCACTCTTTGGAGCTGGCTTTTTCTTATACATCATCGTTCCAGGTTTAGGAAGGAAGTTCTGAACAATTACTTCTTGAATATGGCCGTACTCTTTATGTAGGTCAGCAATGGCTTTAATAGTCTCGATTCTGTCATCCCTAGATTCGCCGATACCTACTAATAATCCAGTCGTAAAAGGTATGGATAAATCGCCGGCATCTGTAAGTGTCTGAAGCCTTCGCTCAGGATCTTTGTCGGGGGCCCCCCGATGGCAGTCAAGGTCTGCATTGAGCGATTCAATCATCATGCCCTGTGATGGGGATACTTCACGCAACATTGACAGTTCTGCTTTTGAAATCGCCCCAGCATTGGCATGTGGCAGTAGGCCTGTTTCATCAATTACTAACTGAGCCATTGCGTAAAGATAATGTATTGTGCTTTCGTATCCTCGTTCGTCTAACCATTCCCGCGCGGCAGGGTAGCGTAACTCAGGTTTCTCTCCTAAAGTGAAAAGTGCTTCATGGCAACCAGCCAGCGCACCTTGGAAGGCAATTTCTCTTACTTCGTCCGGTGAGAGATACGGGGCTTGAACTCTTGCCGGAGGTTGAGCGAAAGTGCAGTATCCACACTTATCTCTACAGAGATGTGTGAGTGGTATAAAAACTTTTGGTGAGTAGGTAACTCTTGACCCAAAATTGCGATTGCGGATACCTTGCGCTTGATTCATCAAGCTTTCAAGAGATGAAGTGGATATGGTGCTCATCTAGTCGCCTTGAGGGGAGATTCTTCTGAAGGTCGGCTAGCTATTTCACTTGGGGTTACTTGGATATCGCAACGCGGGCATAAGGTTATTTGTGTTAATGCCGTACCGCACTTCGCGTGAGTGAGAATAGTAGGCGGATTACCATCTGCGTACCATTTATCTCCCCAATGCATTAAAGCAATAAGTGATGGCGATAGATCCTTTCCCTTTTCAGTCAGATAGTAGTCATTGCGTATGGGATTACTTTGATATGGGCGTTGGACAATAATTCCAGCACTATCAAGTTTGCTTAATCGGTCACTTAATATATTCTTCGCTATACCAAGATCTTGTCGAAGTTGTTCAAATCGTCGAACTCCTCGAAAAAGATCTCGCAGGATTAAGATAGTCCATCTGTCCCCAATAACGGACAAGGTTGAATCAATAGAGCAAGATTGGGATTTATTATGCACAAAGCGATGCTAGCAGGTAGGTTTCAAATTGCAACTTACTCAGTGAGTGAGTTGCCTTTTGCCGATAGCGTTTCGAGTAGGTTTTCAAATGAGTTCTCAAAGGCTTCCACACCCTGTGATTCAAGCAAATACGCTACTTCGTCTAAATTAATGCCAAGATTCTCAACCTCACGAACAACTTGTTCAGCTGCATCAAAATCAACGTCTACAGTTCTTTTGAGAGTTCCATGGTCAACGAAAGCTTCTAAAGTCATATCTGGAAGCGTGTTAACTGTATTAGGGCCAATCAAGGAATCAACGTAGAGAGTATCTGGGTATTGAGGGTCCTTAGTTGAGGTAGATGCCCAAAGTGGTCTCTGGAGTTTAGCCCCTCGTTTCTCTAGCGCTTTCCAACGGTCGCTTTCAAAAGCTTTCAAAAAAGATCGATACGCTAATTGCCCCTGAGCAACCGCGGTCTTTCCCTTTAGGTCAATAGCCGTCGCTCCTCCAATGATTTCTAAGCGTTTGTCCACCTCGGAATCAGTTCGGGAAATGAAGAAAGAAGCGACTGACGAAACATCTGATAGGTCACCTTCCCTTTGTTCGAGCCCACTTAGATATGCTTCAATTACTTGTTCGTATCGATCCACAGAAAAGAGTAGGGTTACATTGACCGAAACACCCTCGGAGATCATCTGTCTGATAGCAGGTATCCCTTCCGCTGTTCCGGGTATCTTTATAT
>WTHU01000139.1 GCA_011523005.1 Acidimicrobiales bacterium | reverse complement strand
CATATTCAAGACATAGAAGGTTTTATCCCAGAGAAGGAAAACAATGCCTGAAATCAACGTTCCATCATCGATTAAAGATCTTGAGCAAGTTCAATCAGTACGAACACCAATCAAAATGGAATATACATTCACACCCGGCGTGGCAGCCCAAACCTATTTACGTGAATTCGCGAACAAAAAAATACTCGGTACTATTTCACCCGTAGATGGCGCAGTGCTTGTGCCTCCAAGAGGATCTGACCCACGATACGGAGCGCTGTGTGAAGAATTCGTAGAGATGCCCCATACAGGGCACATTGGATCGTTCTGCGTTACAAATGTTCCTATCCCTGGTCGTGACCTAGAACTGCCATACATTTCTGCATGGATATTCCTAGATGGAGCTGACGTTGGATTCCTCAATCTTGTAGCCGAATGCCCGCCTGAAGAATGCCGGATCGGGATGAGAGTTGAAGCAGTATGGAAACCAGATGATGAGATCGGGATGACAGCCGAAAATATTTTGTATTGGCGCCCAACTGGTGAGCCAGACTTGCCATTTGAAGAGGCCGGGGTTCGAGGTTGGCACGTGCGGAGGGGAGAAGAATCCGATGCGTAAGGTAGCTATTGTCTCCGCAGCAAGCCGACAAGAAGAAAAGATGCTCGATAACGAAGTCGAAATGATGGTGCCATTAATTTCGGAAGTTCGAAAAGAAACTGGTTTAGATCAGACTGAAATAGGTTTCACGTGCTCCGGTAGTTCTGATTTTCTGGCTGGTCAAGCATTCTCGTTTGTCATGACTCTCGATGCCGTCGGACCTGTTCCCCCTATTTCAGAAAGCCATGTCGAAATGGATGGGGCATGGGCGCTTTATGAAACATGGGTTAAATTCCAAATGGGAGTTATAGACACAGCTTTGGTTTACTCATATGGCAAACCATCACCTGGATCATTGCAAGACGTTCTTTCTACGCAACTAGACCCATATTACGTGGCCCCGCTTTGGCCAGATGCTCACTCCATCACAGCCCTTCAAGCCAGACATCTTCTAGAAAAAGGAGAACTATCGACTGAAGAATTAGCTGATTGCGCGGTCAGAGCAGGAACAGTAGAAAATAAAGAACAATATTTTGACCAACCGATGCTAGCTGACCCGCTCCGCCAAGCCGATTGCCCAACATATGCTGATGGGGGAGTCGCAATGATTCTTGCCGCAGAGGGTAAAGCTGAGGAACTCTGTGAGAAACCAGCCTGGATAACGGGTATAGACCACAGAATTGACAGCCACCACTTTGGTGTCCGTGATCTCTCTACTATTCCTTCTGCAAAGAAAGCTGCTGAGAAAGCTGGACTGTATAAAGCAGAAATAGATCTAGCAGAAATACATACCGCATACACCGTTCACGATGTCCTACTCAGAAAAGAACTAAACCTACCTCTTAACCCGCCAAAAAGCTCCAAAAACCATCCCATCAAAGCTGAAACTCTGATGGCTTCAGGTCTTCTTCGGATCGCTGAAGCAGCGCGTGCTATATGGAATGAAGAAGCTAATCGAACTCTTGCGCACGCAACTTCAGGACCACTTATGCAACAAAATTTGATGTGTGTTCTATCAGGAGAGAAGGAATAGTGGCAGCAGGAGGAGAGTTAGCAGCAGTCGTTGGTGTAGGGATGACCAAATTTTCCGCGACTCGCGGCGATGTATCAATGCCCGGACTTGTTCGCGAAGCAGCCGAACGTGCTCTTAAAGATGCCGAAATGGAATGGGAAGATATTGATGCTGTTGTTATGGGCAAAGCACCTGACTTTTTCGAAGGTGTAATGATGCCAGAGATATTCCTAGGGGAAGCTCTTGGGGCTGTTGGAAAACCCATGCTTAGGGTCCACACGGCAGGTTCCGTTGGAGGCTCAACAGCACTTGTAGCTGCCTCACTGGTACATTCAGGTGTGCATGAGCGAGTTTTGACTGTTGCATGGGAAAAGCAGAGCGAATCTAACGCAATGTGGGCACTAAGCCTCAAGCAACCCTTTCAAGTCTCAATCAATGCTGGAGCGGGAGGATACTTTTCTCCAATCATTCGACAGTACATGGAAGAAACTCAAGCACCTGAACTCATAGGATGCATGGTTGCGTTCAAAGATCGTCAACACGCGCTGCTCAATCCATACGCGCATCTCCACCAACCTGATTTAACGTTTGATCAAGTCGTAGAATCACCGATGCTTTGGGAACCTATCAGATATTCAGAAACATGCCCATCATCAGACGGAGCTGCAGCGATGGTGATCGTAAATGAAACAGAAGCTGAAAAATCAATGAACCCAGCCTGGATACATGCCGGAGCTATGAGAAGCGAGGCGAACAATTTTCCTGGCCGTGATGAGGTAAATCCTCAAGCAAGTAGAGAATGTGCAGCTGATTTATGGAACCAAGCAGGAATCACAAACCCAAGAGAAGAGATAGACGTAGCCGAAATCTATGTTCCGTTTAGTTGGTATGAACCAATGTGGCTGGAAAGTCTGGGTTTTTGCGAAAGAGGTGATGGATGGAAGCTGGTAGAGTCTGGAGCTACACATCTAAACGGTGGCGATCTGCCTATAAATTGCTCAGGCGGTGTTCTATCTTCCAACCCAATTGGGGCATCCGGAATGATTAGATTCGCTGAAGCAGCCCTTCAAGTCAGAGGAATGGCCGGCGAACATCAAGTAGATGGCGCCCGCAAAGCCATGGGTCATGCCTATGGCGGAGGAGCACAATACTTCGCTATGTGGGTAGTAGGAAAAGACAAACCAACATCCTAGAAATAAGATATTGATGCCTGCCCAAACTCATAAAGCAACTGGCAAACCATTGTTAGCCCTACTCGTAGCAATCCTCGCGGCAACTCTTTTCATGGCATCTTGCGGTACTAATACTGACGGTGATCTAAACGCATATTGTGATGTAATCGCTAAAAACCTTGATCTAGGTATTCCAGATACAAATTTGCCAATTGATGAACTTGATCTCCTTATTACGCTTGCCCCATCGGAGGTAAAAAAAATAGTTACTAAAATACGCAACACTTCAGCAGATGTTGCAGAAATTTCAGCACTTGACCAACTCTTTGCAGCAACATTTGACCCTGAAGCTATCGAAGCACAAAATTTCTTTCAGACGTATAACGCCCAAAACTGCAATATCGAAACTGAGGTTGTGCAAGACCTCGTTTCAGAGAAACAAACAGAGATCCAAGAAGAACTAGAACTATTTCTCGCATCAAACTACGTTGGCGAAAATTGGAACGAGGCCACTGAGATCACAGTCGTATTCAACGGCATTGAGATACTAGGAGTTAATGGCAAATTATCTCTGGGTTCAGGGTACCAAGATGCAGATGTGTTATGTCAAGCACTAAGTCTCTGGCTATATGCAGTAAAAGAAGTAGAAGGAACCATATCTATACAAGTCGGCGAGAATAAGGTCCTCGAGCGAAGCTCCCAGAAACTCAGTTGCTCAAATGAAGAAATCGGGTTAACTGATTGAGCACCACTTAATAAAATTGCACTATGATAATAAGACCATTACCAATGGAGGACATATGGGTTACCGAATTCAAGTTGATTTTGATCTTTGTGAAAGCAACGCTATCTGCATGCAAATAGCGCCAGAAGTTTTCGAAGTTCGCGATGACGACTTCCTCTACATTCTGAATGAAGAGCCTGGTGAGGATCTCAAAGCACAGGTAGAGGAAGCCGCACAAAGGTGCCCCAAGCAGGCAATCGCAATCGCAGAGGGCTGACAACTGAAAGAAATCATTGTTGTAGGGGCTTCATTAGCTGGACTACGCGCTGCCGAGACACTTCGGTCACAAGGTTTTGACGGAGTAATTCATCTCATAGGAGATGAATCGCATCTACCTTACGACCGACCTCCATTATCCAAACAGGTGCTTGCCGGAGATTGGGAACCAGACCGTGTAGCCCTCACAAGTCCCGCAAAAAATGACGAATTATCATTCGAATGGCACCTTGGAACTAGAGCAACCGAGTTAAACATTTCTGAAAGCAAAGTATTGTTGGACTCCGGTCATACAATTTCATTCGATGGGGCAATTATTGCGACAGGAGCAAGATGCATATCGCTTCGGATGGCTGGAGATCTTCAAGGTATTCATACACTTCGCGGCCTCGACGACGCAATGGCAATCCGTTCTGAATTTGAGAAAACACCACACAAGGTAGTTGTCGTTGGAGCAGGGTTCATAGGAGCTGAAGTTGCTGCGACAGCTCGCCAGCGCGGACTTGACGTAACAATGGTAGAAGCAGCAGAAGTTCCCTTTGAACGGGTATTAGGAAATGAGATGGGAACTGTAACTGCCAATGTCCATCGCGATAACGGAGTTGAGGTGATCACGGGCACACCAGTTGAGTCCTTTAAAGGACATGACAGAGTAGAGAAAGTTGTTCTCGCGAACGGAACAGAAATTGACGCCGACGTTGTCATTGTCGGTATCGGGGTGAGACCCAATACTGAATGGCTGGATAATAGTGGACTTACTATCGATAATGGAATCGTATGTGACGAAACCTGCCAAGCTGCACCCAGAATTGTCGCCGCTGGAGATGTTGCGCGATGGCCCAACAAGCTTTTTGGCGAACAAATGCGCGTAGAGCACTGGGATAATGCCGTAGAACAAGGAGTGTATGCGGCCCGGCGGTTGTTAGCAGGAGAGAATGAAATAGAACCATACGCCCCAACCCCATGGTTTTGGACCGACCAATTTGATCGCAAAATTCAACTAGCGGGCAGAACTCGACCAACTGACGAAGTCAAAATTGTTACTGGATCAATCGAGGAACGACGCTTCGCAGCAGCATATGGACGCGAAGGAAAACTTGTGGGTATTCTTGGATTCAACCGCCCCCGACATGTCATGCAATACAAACAAATGATAACTGAAGGTGTCAGTTGGGAAGACGCCTTGGAGCATGCAAAAAACAGCTAATTTGTTCCAGGTTCTACAGGTCGCAGTTCCGATTTCTACTGGTTGTCATTGCCACTCTTCAAGTCTCTTGTAACTAAAATGTTCGTCTGCCAAATATTTTTATGTTAGGTTAGGGAATCTATACAAAGCGTCAATAAACGCTTGTTTGTATAGGGGTAAACGAGGGAGTCTTAGGGCGGAGTTCTTGGGACTCCCTCAGTTCTTTTTCAGCAAAGCTCTGCTTTAGCGAAGATGGATATCCATTTATTAAACGGATCTGAGGATACAATTCCACTATGAAATTTATTGCCGTGCAGCGTCAAAATAATTTAGTCCTATCAGGACACATGAAGGACCAATCGCGAAGCTAAGGCTATGGCAGGCGAAACCAAACAAACTGATTCTAAAGCCCTCTACGATGTCGTAGGTATAGGAAATGCCATCGTTGACGTCATCAGTCATGAAGACGAAAAATTTCTAGATAGCCATAACCTCATCAAGGACTCAATGGCTTTAATTGACACCGAAACTGCGGTAAGCCTCTACAACGAGATGAGCCCAACAGTTCAATCCTCTGGAGGTTCGGCAGCAAACACCATGTCCGGAGTAGCTTCGTTAGGTGGCAAAGCCGCCTATATCGGGAAAATACGTGACGATCATTTAGGCGAATTTTTCGCCCATGACGTCAACGCTGCCGGAGTTCACTTTGAAGTAAAACCAGCATCGGAAGGACTACCAACAGCCCGTTCCATGATTATCGTGACACCTGACGGGTCACGAACAATGAACACATATTTAGGGATAAGCACAAACCTCAGCAAAGACGACCTTGACGTGCACCTGCTTGAAAATGCACAAATCCTGTACTGCGAAGGCTACATCTGGGATATTGAAACTACAAAAGATACCATCCGCTCTGCGATAGCAATAGCAAAAGGGGCTAACCGCACCATCTCGTTTACACTTTCAGATAGCTTCTGCGTTTCACGGCATAAAGATGAATGGATTGACCTCATCCATGGACAAGTCGACATCCTCTTCGGAAACGAAGATGAAATTAAAGAACTCAGTGGATGTGGAACTCTCACTGAGGCAGCACAATGGATTCAAGGAAAAGTGAAAGTAGCCTGCCTTACTCTCGCTGAACGAGGATCAATAATTGTCACAGAAGATGAAATCATTGGGGTGGGTGCTAAAGCGGTAAGTCAGGTTATAGATTCCACTGGGGCTGGAGATTTATACGCATCAGGTTTCTTATTTGGATATGCCCGTGGACTCGATCTCAAAATTTGTGGGGAACTGGCGTCAATCGCCGCTGCCGAAATAATCACTCATACGGGAGCACGACCCCTTGTTCCTCTCAAAAGTCTTATTGAATCCGAGTTCCGCAACTAATGTCGCCCCAAACAGATCAGTATGCACTTGAAACGCAATTAAAACGCTGGATAGAACACGATCCCGACCCTGTCACGCGCGAACAGTTGGTGACTTTATTGAACCGCTCCGACGCACCTGCCATTGAAAACTTGTTCAACTCTCGAATTCAATTTGGAACAGCTGGATTGCGCGGCCGACTTGGCCCCGGACCTAACAGAATGAATCAACTAACTGTCAGGCGGCTCGCAACAGGATTAGCTTCATATCTAGGAGCAGGCTCCAGAGTAGTATTGGGAAGAGATGCACGCCATAAAAGCAAAGATTTCTTAGACGATATTGCGGCTGTTATGACAGCCAATGACATTGACGTAATCGTCTTTCCTGAAGTGATTCCAACTCCTTTGCTCGCATTCAGTGTCAGACATCTCAAAACAGATATGGGCATTATGGTTACAGCTTCCCATAACCCAAGCACCGACAACGGTTGCAAAGTATACATGCATGATGGAGCTCAACTCAGAGCGCCAATAGACGAAGAGATTGACAAATTAATACGTGAATCAGAATTCCCTGCTATCAACATGCCACAAGGCAAAGGAACCCTCATTAATGCCGATAGAGGCCTTGAGGAAGCATATTGTGCAGCGATAACGAAATCACTAACACAACAAAATCCCAAAACCCGAATAGCGTACACGCCTCTTCATGGCGTTGCGATGGGGTTGATTCAGAAAAGTTTCACAAAAGCTCAAGCAGGTGAACTCATACCAGTCAAAACACAAATGGTCCCTGATGCTGATTTCCCTACCGTACCTTTTCCCAATCCAGAAGAGTATGGAGTCATGGACTCTGTCATAGATCTCGCAAAAGCATCAAATGCTGATCTCGCACTGGCGAACGACCCAGATGGTGACCGGCTAGCCGTCGCTATCCCAACACTCAGCGGTGACTGGAGATCATTAAGCGGAGATGAAATCGGGGCTCTTCTATTCAACCACGTAGCTAGAACAACATCGGGAACTAATAGAAAAGTAGTCACTACTATCGTTTGCTCAAAGCTTGTTTCTAAGATTGCCTCCAAACATGGTGTTGAACACGCCACGACGCTAACTGGCTTTAAATGGATCATCCCAGCTGCATATAACGATTCCTCCTTGCAACCTATTTTCTGTTACGAGGAAGCACTTGGGTATGCAACGAACACTGCAATACGCGATAAAGATGGAATTTCAGCAGCCCTAATGATGGCAGAACTTACTGCAGCACTCAAGGAACAGGGACAAACCCTCGAAGACGAACTTGACGCTCTTTCATTGGAATACGGCCATCATGTCACCAAAACATGGAGAGTACGCTTTAACTCGGATAAATCCAGCAATGTTATACCGAAAGTGATGCAACATCTCAGAGCTAACCCTCTAAGCACGGTAAACCAAATGAAGGTACTTACAGTGAAAGACTATCTCCTCCAAGATAATGAAACTGGGTTACCCAGTACAGACCTGATCGTAATAAAGATTGAAAATAATGTGCGTATCTCCATTCGCCCAAGTGGCACAGAGCCAATGATCAAGTTATACATGGAAATAGTTGTGCCCGTAACGGAAAGGGAACAACTTCCGGAAGCAAGCAGACGGGCTAAAACTCTTCTTGAGAATCTAGGAGTTTCTCTTGAGAATCAATTTATCGGGATCATAGAAGCTAGTTGATTTTCCCAAACTGTCTATCACCCGCATCACCTAAACCCGGAACAATAAATGCCGAATCATTCAGGCCGTCATCAACAAAACCAACGAAAAGTTGTCCATCAACACCGCTTGATTCAATAGCAGAAACTCCTTCAGGGGAAGCAAGAACACTTACCGCAGTAATTGTTCCAGCGCCCGATGCTGCAATAACACGTAATGCATGCAGCAATGATCCACCAGTAGCAAGCATGGGGTCAAGAACGATAACATCAGCTCCATCTACGTCATCAGGAAGCGTATTCATATAAATCTCAGGATGGAACGTTTCCTCATCACGCCTAGCACCCAAAAAACAAACGTCTGAGTTAGGGAGAAGATTTAACGCCCCATCAAGCATGCCCAAACCTGCGCGAACGATCGGAACAAGTATTGGAGATGATGTCAGAGCCCATCCATCAGTTGAAGTTAAGGGCGTTTCCACTATTTGTTTATCCAACGCAACGTTTCTCATTGCCTCATATATAAGAAACGTTGACAGGTCATGGAGGTTCTGCCTGAATGCTTTGTTAGATGTTTCAGCGTTTCGAAGAGTACTGAGGCGTTCAAGGATTAGATTATGATTAACAATTTCTACTTTCACGCCACACCTAACCTCACCATATCGGATGCCATTCGTATCTGAGGCTATTCTTAAGTTTGAGAGAATACAAAAGGAGAAACCAATCAAAAATTCCTTTGTACTTGGCGTTGACCTTGATGGAGTTTGTGGAGATCACAACCTAATTTTTCGAAATATTGTTGCAAAAGAATTGGGGGTGGAACCCGAGTCGCTGACCCTCGATCGGAGTTGGGGCTTTGAAGAGTGGGGCCTCTCTGTAAGCGATTTTGAAAAGTTGCACGAGAAAGCTGTCGTAGAACATCGCATGTTCCGGGATATGCCGGTTATCCCCGGCGCGTCTGAAGTTCTTTGGCGCCTTTCCGATCAAGGGATTTGGATAAGAATAATTAGCCACAGATTGTATGTGAATTGGGGGCATGCCATCGCTGCAGGGGATACAGCAGATTGGTTAGATAGAGCAAACATTCCTTACCGAGACTTGTGTTTTATAGGAGCGAAATCAGCATTGAACGCAGACCTTTATATTGATGATGGACCTCATAATATTGAAGCATTCCAAAACGATAATAAGAAAGTCATAATTTTTGATCAACCATATAATCGTCACTTGAGTGGCTTACGAGCACATACGTGGGAAGACGTTGAGCGCTATGTTGTGGATGCAGTTACTGAAAAGTTAGGTGTTGCTGAACCCCAATTACCAGGTCTTCACGATGCCACAAATCGAATTGAACATCGTAAAGGGCAAGACTACGAATAAAGAACGCGTGCAATTCGGCTAGCGACTTCAGCATTATTTTGCAATAAGGCTAAATTAGCCGGAATGCTTTTACCCTCCGTAGCATTTACGAGTTGTTCAAGAATAAAAGGGGTCACGGCCTGTCCGCTTATTCCTTGGCGGTCACAATCCTCAATACTATTTTCAATCAAGGACCAAATCATTTCAGAGTCAAGCTCAGCTTCAAGAGGTATTGGTGCGTTGAGAAGAAGCCCGTGCTGATGCCCAAGACCGCTAATAGTTTTAAATATAGAAGCAACTTCTTCAACGGAGTCAACTCTAGGAATTTCTAAACCTGACTGACGTAGATAGAACGCTGGGAACTCATTAGTCTCCCAACCTAAAACAGGAACGCCCAAAGTCTCTAAATATTCAAGAGTGACAGGAAGGTCAAGAAAAGCCTTCGCTCCTGCGCTCACGCAGAGAACA
This sequence comes from Acidimicrobiales bacterium, assembly GCA_011523005.1. Lineage (GTDB taxonomy): Bacteria > Actinomycetota > Acidimicrobiia > Acidimicrobiales > UBA8592 > UBA8592. The sequence continues at coordinate 325 of WTHU01000139.1, read as the reverse complement.
TTAAATCTTGATAATGCATGAAGATCTGCGCTTATATCCCCTGTAATGTGCGCACCTCGATGAACTCCTCCGATGCCTCCAGTGCAAAAGACCTTTTCCCCAGCTGCATCGGCAATAGCGAGTGAAGCAGAGACAGTCGTGACCCCAACGTCCAAGCCTTTCCCTATAGCAACAGAGAGGTCTCGAACTGAAACCTTGTTGGTGGCTGTGAAGATTCTCTCGTATTCAGATTCTTCAAGTCCAAGTCGCAACTGCCCATCTAATACTGCAGTTACAGCAGGCACTACATCATTATTTTTTAGCGTTGACATGCATAGCTCTAATG
>WTHU01000079.1 GCA_011523005.1 Acidimicrobiales bacterium | reverse complement strand
TGCTCCAAAACAGATACCTGCTGGAGCGCATTTAATAAACATCTCCTTCGTCATCTTCCTTCGAAAAATACAGACCAGACCGATGAAAAAGAAGTCAATCCATGATCTCCAAAAAGCGATGGCTGCCCCATGAACCTCTGATGACGCAACAATGACAGGAGCTATCGCAACGAACGCATATCCTAACGTGCAGGCTATTAAGCCGTTGCGTACAACCTCAGAGGCCGAGTGTTCCTTAACGCCTTCTTCTGATCCGCCGTTCATTATCACCCACTAGCTATGGCATAGTAATCTTAGACTGAAATCAGACTTAAAGCTCTATTAGGTTCTTTCCGAAAAGTCAGTAGTAATTTGACCACCGATGATGTCGCAATTGAAAACAGTCAAATTTTCCGTCGCTGGCTTCTGAATAGTTTTACCAGTTTGCACATCAAACTGGCCATTATGCTTGGGGCATTGCACTGTAGTCCCTTTGAGGAGTCCGTCGTTGAGAAAAGCATTACCGTGGGTACACACACCTGAGGTTAAAAATATCTCGCGCTCAGAGGTTCTACAGAGTAAATGAAAATTACCTTCATGTTCTACTCGTCGCATTGTCCCAACGTCTATGTCGCATAAACTTCCTAAATCATATGAAGTGGAGTCGTTGATTTGGATTGGGCAGATTGCATCGCTGGATACGTTCTGCGCAATCGTAGGTATCTTTCTAGTCGTAATTTCTGCTTGCGGGTTACTCTTTTGCTTTCGTAAAATTGTGAAGATTTCATTGTAAGCGTTTAAGCATGAAGGCGACGGCTCTGGAAGGTATGGCCGCAACTCAGCATGTAAGGCGGGTAAAGAGTAGTACGGAACGTCTGGGAATAAGTGATGTTCAAGATGGTAATTCATATTGGAGTATAGAAATCGGAAGATTGGATTCATATAGACAGTGCGCGTGTTGAGCCGGTGATCAAGAACGTCTTCTTGGAGTCCCGCATGTTGAGTTACGCCGAAAAAAATAAACAGCCAAGCTCCATAAATTGTTGGTAAGCCAACTATAAGGATAGGTAGAGGATGCCATGCCCAGATAGCAGTAGCTACTGAGATGGCCAAAATAAACATAAACGCCCTTGCTTCCCACACCACTTTCCTGTGTTCAGGCTCTGGTACGTAATCTTTTACTTGCGTATCAATTTTGCCCGAAGCGTGTACACAGATTCTTTGGAAAAGCTTCAGGCCATTAACAAGGTGTGAGAATACTAGAGGGAATTCTTTGAGTTCGGTTGGTCGAGGAAAGGCTATCTCTGGATCGCGCCCAACGATAATTGTGTCGGAATGGTGGCGGTAGTGAGACCATTTCCATACAGTAGGTTCTCGCCATAAAAGAAAGGAAGCTAAGTAGTAAACTCCGGTGTTCAATCCAGGACTTTTGAAAGCGGTGCCATGCCCGCACTCATGCCATCGTGAGTCCGCGGCACCTCCGTACAGTGCCCCGTACAGAATCATGAGTGGAAGCGACCACCAACTAAACCAGGTAGTAATCAGCAGAAAACCTGACGCCACCAAAAGGCATATCCAAATGGTGGTATCTCGAATTGGTCGAAGGTTGGACCGTTGGCTCAACGTAATTAGTTTCTCTTTTGTAATCGGTGGTTGCCACCATTGAGCGCTACTAAGACCTAATTGAACCGCTCTTGCATTTTCGGGTCCATCTAGACTGTAGTTTCTCGCTGTTTTTGGCTTAGTCAACTCTTTCAACCTTCTCATTCAAGAAATCAAGCATTACAGCGTTGAGTTGCTTGGCAGCAATTTCTGTAATCCAATGGTTGACGCCTTCGAAAACTTCGTACCGGTATTCTCCTGAAACAAATCTGGAAGTAAGTTCTGCACCCTGTCGGCCAAGAGCTGTATCCTCTGTACTCCAGATATACATTGTTGGAGTTTCAATGTCAGGCGTGCGGGATCTTCTGTTCGTTGCTTGGTCAAGGGGAGGGGAGAAGTTGTTGGCACGGTACCAATTCAAAGCGGCATCTAGTGCCTCTGGTTTGCCAAGGATCTGAAGGTAGCCTTCCATTTCCTCTGCTGAGAGGCCAGCTGATTCGTAGATGCTCTTCAGTAGTGATGCGTTGTCAGCCAGGAAAGTACTTGTTGATTCGGTTTGCTGGAAAAACTCAACGTATGAACTCATTTCTGCTTGTATGCCGTTCGGGTCAGCTAGTGCTATTGCAAATGCCTCTGGATGAGGAACAGAAATGGGGATAAGTGTGCGAAGCCGATCTGGGTATTTCCCAGCGAATTCCCAAGCAATGAATGCGCCCCAATCATGTCCTGCAAGGTGAAAACTTTCCCAATGTAATGCATCAGCAATTTGTCGGACATCTTCTACCAACTTTTCTGATGTGTAAGATTCAATTCCTGTAGGTCGAGCACCACTTGAGTATCCGCGTTGATTAGGGGCAATCACAGAAAAACCGGCTTCTGCTAACGCAACGATCTGCTCTCGCCATTGGTAATTAGTATTGGGGAACCCATGCAAAAGCATGATTGGTTCTCCGGAAGACGGTCCGCCAAAGAGCGCATCAAATGAAAAGTCGCCAATCTCAATGACTACCTCTCTGATACCTGTTCCCTCAAGCTGAAGTGAAAGGGTACTTTGATCGTTCACCTCATGAATTGACTCGATTTCTGTAAGATCCATATCTTTATCTTTATCATGATTTTCTTCTAACTTAGAACTCTCTTTCTGTGAGAAATCTCCTGACGCATCACTGGAGGTATCTGAATAGTTTGATTTACTGTTTAATGGTGCGTTCGATGTAGTAGCAGAGCACGATGATGATAAGACTAAGATGATGGCGAGAAGAGAAGCACTATGGATTTTCGCCCAGTTTGCTTCAGATATTTTCATCTAAGGTTACGGATTTTTTGTGAAAAATTCGTTTATGAGTGGAATGTAATGTTCAAGTGGGTTCGAATCGTATGATGAGTCGAAAGCTGGTGCATCGTATAGTCTGCAGAATTCTTCGCAATGGTCATAGAATGCATGTCCTTCAAACGCATCTCTCGCATTACGGTTTCCCCCAAGATGATGCCAAAAGTAATAGCCCTGGAAAACATCATGATGGGCTACCATCCAATGATTTTCTTCCGAAACAAAAGGTTTAAGAACCGCAGCAGCTAGATCTGGATGGTTATGGGGTGTAAGTACGTCGCCAATATCATGGATGAGGGCACACATAACGTACTCGTCATCGCGTCCATCTCTTTCAGCTCTAGTCGCTGTTTGTAAACTGTGCTCAAGGCGATCAACGGGAAAGCCTCCAAAGTCATCCCTAAGTAGTTCAAGCTGTTGTATTATTCTGCCAGGTAACGCACTGATCAGTGGTTCTCTCTGGGAGACAATCAGTTCCCAGTCTTCGCGCGTTGACTCTGCGAAAGATTTAAAGTTTGCCCGCTTTACTGTGTCTTCTGTAGTTTCCATCTACTACCCTTCCCTAAATTAAATCAAGCTTTCTTTGGATCTGGCACTCCTGGCCTTGTTCCCTCATGATGTTCAACAAATTCTATTAAATACCCATCGAAATCTTTCACGAATGCGACAGTGACAGGCCATCTTTCAAGCTTCTCAGGTTTCAATACCGACTCACATCCAGCATCTATAGCGCGATCGTACACCCTTTGACAGTCTGATGTGTTGACATATATTTTCCACATCGCAGTCCCCATGTCAATTGGGGCATCATTCTCGAGGTGTTGCGCCAATTGGATACGTGACCCGCCCTGTTCTGCCTGCAAAACCGCTTCAAGAACGCCCGGTATTTCAGTTCTGTGTTGAAGAGGTAACTCACAAACTCCCTCCCAGAACTCAAGAGCTTTATCGATATCTCTGACGTTAATGCAGTACTGTCCTAAGATCTGTGTCATATTGCCTCCGAGTTTTGTATAAATTCTTTCACAACAAACACAATTGCACTAGTTTTTCACAAACAACTAATACGTATCTGCTCTAAGGGGAGGGAAATGGGTAACAGGTATAAAGTGATTCAGTGGGCGACAGGAATAACTGGACAAGCCTCACTTCGAGCTGTCATAAGGAATCCCAATCTTGAGTTAGTTGCGGTCAAAGTGTATTCGCCTGACAAGGACGGTAAGGATGCTGGCCATATTATTGGTCTTGACTCAACTGAAATCACCTGCACTGTTGACCCAGATCAAATATTAAGCACTGACGCTGATTGCGTGATCTACTCTCCGATGCCATGGGATGTGGAAGAGATCTGTGCCATCTTAATATCGGGTAAGCACGTAATAACCCCATGTCCATATTGGTTTCCGTTCGTGCAAGATAGCGAATCTGCATCGTTGATCCAAAAGGCATGCCAGCAAGGAGGCGTAAATTTTCATGCTTCGGGAATCAATCCTGGAGGTATCGCTGAAAAGTTGCCTCTGACACTAAGTGGTTTATGCAATAGAATAGATAGGATCACGATGACAGAATATGGCGATTGCAGAGATTACGGTTCTGAGGGAGTGATACGAGATCTAATGAATCTCGGCCGAACACCTGAGGAAGCAGACAACAATCCAGTCAAAGATCTGCTCACAAACTTTTGGAATGAGCCCATAGATATGATTGCTGAGGGGCTAAAAAGTGAAATAATCGAATACTCGGCAGAGCATAATTATGTTCTTGCCAGCGAAGATATTGAGACCGCTTCCGGAACGATCAGGAAAGGAACCATAGGTCTTAATAATTATCGGCACATAGGGGTGACAAAGGAAGGGACGGAAATCATCCAAGAGCAAATCTGGTTTATGGATGATCTCGGTCAGAATCGTTTGGAGAGGGAAATGGACATTCCACAAGATTCGGGCTGGAGAATACGTCTGGAGGGTGATGTCAATCTAGTTGTCGACGTAAAGCTTGATGCACCTACGCAACCAGAACGAACAGCGATGGGGATCAGCTTAACTGGCTTTCATTGTGCAAATTCAGTGTCAGTAGTGTGCGAAGCTACACCACCAGGGATAAAAACTTTTCTCGACCTTCCGATGGTGACTTCGGATCAAGGCAGCTACACAATATTTACTTAGTCAATAACGCCACTATTTCTCGGGTCATCCTTATCTGATGCGGCCAATGGAGCTCGCTCCCACAGGGCCTCACTGTCAAAACTTAATCTCCAGTCAGGTATAAACTCGATAACAACTCTGTCTGGGGAGTCAAGGTGTTGAATGTAAGCATCAACTCCTTCTTGCGTTGACCTGCGGTCACTCGCAAAGGCAGGATAAAACCAGTCAAGTGTCTCCCTGTCTTTGTGAACAATGCAGTCACCTTTATAAGTTATCGTTTTCCCAGTGCCTAGTCTTGTGCCGGAACTCGTAATGCAAACAGACGCGCGAGGAAACCTCCTTATAGCGGCGACCCTAGCTCTTGATTCAGCACAGGTCATCCATATTTTGCCACCATGATTAAAATAAGAGACTATCACTCCGACAGCCTCTCCCTTCTTATTCGTCCAGCTAAAGACGCACTCGCGTTGCGCGTCTAGAAGTTCTTGTTCCCTCTCGGGTGTTAAAGCGCAGTTTTTAAGATCTTCAAAACTCTCTTCTCTATCTGTCATTAAATTCTCTCCTTGTTTAAAGATTACTTCTCAGGAATTTCCTTTCGTAATCAAGCTAATAAAAGACTAAAGGGGATGCGCTATTTAAGATACTGGTTTACATTCTTCTCATGGGGAAAACTTCAATTGAAAAGCATGAAGTCCTTATCGCTTGCCAGGCGTTAGGAGCAGCAGGGCTTGGCGATGGAATAGGGGGCCATGTTTCACGAAGAGTTGCTGGCCGAGAGGCTTTCTGGATCAATGCATTTGACCGAACTTTAAACGAAGTCACTGAGAGCGATATTTTTCTAGTTGACTACGAGGGAAACGTACTCAATGGAAAACGCGAGATTAGCAAGGGGTTTGAATTCCATCCGGCGATCTACCAAAAACGTCAAGAAATTAATGCAATCGTTCATACACACGGATTTTGGGGTACGGCGCTCGCAGGTCTCGCTAGGCCACTGAAAATACGCCACAACCTTGCCTGCTTTTTTCATGAAGACCAAGCACTCAGCCCAGATGACTCATTCGCTTCAATAGGGGAAGCAATTGGAGCAGCGAACACCATAATCATTCCATGGCATGGTTGTATAACAGTTGGATCATCGATAGGACGAGCAACAGCGCTACATCAAACACTCGAAGAAATGGCAAAATTAGATGTCACTCTTGAACCGAGTAATGCTCCTGAACTCCCGAAAGAATGGAGAGACAAAATCAAGAACCTCATTGATGTTGAGGCGCATTACTTAGAACAGACCTGGGACTTAATGCAACGAAAAATCAAAGATAGAGAAAATTGAGCGCTACCTTCGCCAGAGTTGATACCAAACGTTATAGTCTCTCCATCGCTGAGACCTTTCACGTGTAGTCCAGTCCCTCTTCTTTCGCTTAACTTTGTTTTCTGCCCTTGATCTAAACACATAATCACCCTACCCTTCAAGCAGAGAGATAGCCGAGACCATAAGCGCAAGAAAACGATGACTAAAGTAAACACCTCAGCAACTCAACAGCAGGACCGTATCACTAACCTTGACTACGTTAGAGGCTTTGCAACGTTGGGAATACTCGGAATGAACGCAATGATGTTCGGCCTCCCAAAACCTGCATACAATAACCTAGATTCGCAAGGAACAGACAGTGTGCTTGATTGGATCTTTGGAATTCTCGGAGAAATATTCATTGATCAAAAGACAATGGCTATCTTCTCAATGCTGTTCGGCGCAGGTATTGTTCTCTTCGCTGATAGGGCCGAGGCGAAGGGGAGGAAACCATTCAGACTAACCTTATGGCGTAATTTCCTGTTATTAGCGATTGGGTTCTTGCACATGATGATGTGGGAAGGTGATGTTCTCATGGTCTATGGAATATGCGCACCCGTTATTTATCTGTTACGTAAAAGGTCAACCAAATTTCTCTTCGCAATCGGCGCTCTGCTCTTTAGCCTTACAGTGCTTAATGGCATCCTCACACAATCTCTAGTAAATGATGGAAGTGCACCATTAGGTGACTTCTGGTACGCGTCAAACCCAATGAGCGACGAAGTCGCATTCTGGTTCATCTTTGATGCCTTTTGCAGGGCTTTGGGGGCAATGCTCATCGGCGTCGGGCTCTACCGGTCAGGGTTCATATCAGGAACAAAAGAAAAGTCGTATTATCAACGACTACTTAGAAGATGTTTTGCATTCGGTTTCCCTCTTACAATCTTCGGTATTCTCATACAGGTAGCAGGCGACTACGATTCCGATGTAGCCATTATCGGACAAGTCCCAAACACGATTGCAACCATCCCAATAGCTATAGGATATGTCGCCATCATAACTTTATTGAACATGAGACCTGACAATAGATTTAAAGCAAGAATCCGGTCTGTGGGGCAAATGGCTCTCACCAATTACATAACCCAAACAATTATCGGAATAACAGTCTTCGCTACACTCTTTGAGAAAAGCGAAATGAGTCGAACTGGAGTGTGGCTATTTATCGTTTGCGTTTGGGCTGTGCAGATTCTCTGGTCAAAAGCGTGGTTGACCCGATTTCGGTTCGGCCCTATTGAATGGATGTGGCGATGTGCAACATATAGATCACAGCAGCCGCTCTTGCGATCTACATCTAAAAATTGATATTAAAGTGAGGTGGCCTGTATGAGTGACTGGAGAGAAATTAGCAAGGAAGCAGCATTTGTATCCCATAGATTGATCGGTTGGATCTACTGGGACCCTGATGCCATCAATGCATATACCAAACTCGGGATTCCCGATGGCTTTGGCTACTACGTCACTTCAAGAGCAGGTTTACTAGGGAAAGCCGGCTCGGACGCAGTGTCAGCAGCGTATTATTCAATACACCCAGAATTTGTTGACGCCAGTTACAAATTCCTGAATGAGCATGCTGGTGTAGAAGAGGCAATGCAAGTTAGAGACGCAGCCGTCTCTAATGGACTTAAAAAATATGCACCTGACATATGTGACGAACTTGCTTCGATGAATGAAGCATTATGGGGTGCTGCAAAGTCTCTTCCAATATCTGGGAGAGTCCTTTATGCTGCGCAACTAGGGCACAGACGGCGTGATGACCCACTTATTGATGCTTGGTTAGCAGTGAACTGTATACGGGAATGGAGAGGGGATACTCACTGGGCAATGCTGGCAGTTGAGGGCATAACTGGAGTTCAAGCTGGAATTTTGGACGGAGCCAGAAGATCCTATGAAGAAGATTGGTTGCCAAGAAGTAGAGGTGCCGATGATGAAGCTATTGCAACTGCCTATGCGGATCTTGAAAAGCGCGGACTAGCAAATGATGGAACAGTAACTCAGTCAGGTGTTGCGTACAGGCAATCGCTTGAGGATAAACTTGATGACGCGTCTTCCTTGGCGTGGAGGCACTTTGGTGAAACTTCCTCAAAGGACTTTATAGACCTGATTAACAAAGCAGGGGATACTCTTCTTGGGAGGATTGACAAGACTGGCGGCACAAAATGGATGCCTGCGGCCCGCCGTTTAGATGCTCCTCCCGTGACCTAATACGGACGATCTCCAGCAATTGTGACACGTTCCATGCGCCTATAAGAAGGAAGGAAATCATCACTAGCTACGTGCTGTACGCATCTATTATCCCACATAACAAAGGTCTCTGGTTCCCACTTAATCCTCAAGTGGAGATCTGGGTTACGAATAGCTTCTGCCAATTTCCCCAATAAATAGTCGCTCTCTTCAGAACTTATACCGTCAATGTGGCTGGTAAAAAAATTATTTGTGAATATTGAGCGATGCCCTGTCTCCGGATGGCTCCTAATCACAGGGTGGAGTACGGGAGGAAACTTCTTTGAATTCTCTTTGTGGCTCTTTTCGTCATTGAATCGTGTGGATGGACCAAACATTTTTGTGTAGTCGTTTACAGCAAAGAGACTATCCACCCGATTCCTGATCTCGGGGTCAAGCATCTGATAAGCGATCGACGCATTAGCAAAATGCGTATCGCCACCGTACTCAGGGATCACTTTTCCTCTCAAAATTGACCCAGTTGGAGGCTTCTCACGAAATGACACGTCGATATGCCAATCCTGCGCGGCATTGTAATGCTGCCGAGATGTCTCTCCGCCAGCTTCAAGCACAATAACCTCAGGGTAATCTTCATGATTGTCTGCGAAGGGATGAATTTCTAAATCACCAAAGAGTTTGCCAAACTCAATATGGGATTTAATTGAAATATCCTGATCACGAAACACCAAAACCTTATGCTTCAGCCATGCTTGTTTGATCTCGCTTATCTGACTTTCATCAAGAGAGTCAATAGAAATATCAGTAATCTCAGCGCCAATATGTTCAGCAAGTAGCTCTACTTTCATGATTTCTCCGCGATTAAAATTGATTGATAGTAAATTTTCTCGTCGCCATACTATCCAGATAGTCATCGTTATTGGTGGAAGATGCAGGACTTTCACGAGTTGTTGCCCCAAAACGAGTAAGCTAAGCTTCGAAGACTTATTCGAAAAGAGACAAAGTGAGGTAAGCATGGGTGTAGAAGTTGGAGACGCAATTCCAAACGTTGAAATACGAGTACTTGGTGACGATGGGAGACCAACTCCCGTCAACACTGGAGATATATTAGGTTCAGGAAAAGTTGTACTTTTCGCTGTCCCTGGAGCTTTCACACCGGGTTGCTCTAACCTGCATCTTCCTACCTACACTGAGGGCGCAGCTGATCTAGCCGGAGCAGGCGTTGACTTAGTTGCTTGCGTTGCAGTTAATGATGTTTGGGTTATGGGCGCATGGAGTGAAGCCTATGGAGCACAGGAAATACAAATGCTTTCAGATGGAAATGGTGAATTTACAGCTGCAATGGGACTTACCATGGATGGATCCGGAGCTGGAATGGGTAGTCGGTCAAAACGGTACGCAGCAGTAATTGAAGACGGTGTAATAACTCACCTCGCTGTAGAAGAGGGAAGCATTGACGTCTCAACCTGCTCTGCTGTCCTGGGTGCTATCAGCTAGGAACTTCTAGTAAGATCTCAATTTTTTGGGTGTACGCCCCCTGGGACTTGAACCCAGAACCTGCGGATTAAGAGTCCGATGCT
>WTHU01000002.1 GCA_011523005.1 Acidimicrobiales bacterium | reverse complement strand
GCCATAGTTCTAATCGGTCCAGCTGTCACTAGATTTACTCGAATATTTTGGGGTCCAAGTGAACGAGCAAGGTACCGGGATGCAGACTCAAGTGCTGCTTTTGCTACACCCATCCAGTTATACGCCGGCCAGGCGAAGCGGGCATCAAAATCCAAGCCCACAATGGATCCTCCATTTTTCATAAGAGGGGCGGTGGCTTCAGCTACAGTCTTGAGGGAATAGGCCGAAATGTTAAAGCCAGGTGCGATATCATCCCAGCTCGCAGAAAAGAAGTCTTCCCCTAGGCCTACCTCCGGCATGAATCCGATTGCGTGTAGAGCTCCGTCTACTTGTGTCCACTTTTCTTTGAGTCGATCGTGGACTACTGAAACATGAGTTGGGTTGGTGACATCAAATTCTAGAACTTCTACGTCCCCTTCAAGTTTTCTAACTGTTCTCTCAGTGAGCCTTAAACCACGCCCTGCGCCTGTTACAACAACGTTAGCGCCTTCATTAATCGCTAGCTGGGCTACGCCAAAAGCAAGGCTTGCGTCGGTCAGAACTCCTGTGATTAAAATATTTTTATCCTGCAATATCCCCATTGCTGCTCCGATGCATAGGCTCACTTTAGACATTACATGAGTACGCCAAACATTTGAGGATTCCTAAATTCATTCTTGCAAAAATAAATACAACGAAATTCGTCGGATTGAATAACTTCTCCGGTATGTTCTAGACATGAAAATTGGCATTGTTGGAGGAACCGGACCAGCTGGACGAGGGTTAGCCCTGCGATTGGCTTCAGTCGGATATGAAATAGAAATAGGATCCAGGTCCTCAGGTAGGGCAGCGGAAATAGTGGATGAGCTTATTGAAGAATGGGGCGACAGAGGTTACCAGCTAAAAGGAGTAAGTAATGAAGAAGCTGCTCTTGCAGAAATGGTTGTACTAGCAACTCCATGGGACTCCTGTGCGCCAACGGCCAAAGCACTAAAAAAACAATTGAGTGGCAAATTAGTCATTTGTATGGCAAATGCGCTCGCAAGAGTCGGTAATGAATTCCACGCGCTCTACCCTCCTAGAGGTTCCATAGCTGCAGATGTACAAGCAGCTATACCAGGGTCTAGAGTTTCAATGGCTTTTCAACACCTCCCAGCAAAAGAACTAGGAGAGATTGATACCCCAATGGAAGGCGATGTCCTTGTATGTGCGGATGAGCAATCAGCAATAGATGAGACGATTGAAATAGTCAACAAGATGGATAATCTGCGAGGACTTGATTGCGGCAGCCTGGCAAACGCTGCCCCTGTTGAAGCATTCACAGCAGTCCTCCTCCAACTCAACAAACTTTATAAAACACGTTCTTCTGTCAGCATCATAGGCCTGGAGTAACTTTGTGCAGAGCCAAAGTAGAGATACCCTACAATGGCGATAAAACTTAGGTCACAATGAATTGATGCGAATTTTCAACACGGCAACAAACAATATCGAAGATTTCAGGCCAGGGCCGATAGTGAGCATTTATACATGCGGAATCACGCCTTACGACGCAACTCATATTGGGCATGCAGCTACTTACGTGACTTACGATGTTTTGCAAAGACGCCTAAGGGATCTGGGGCACGAAACACGATGCGTGCGAAATGTCACAGACGTTGATGATGATATCCTTCGGAAAGCTCGTGAACTAGGAGTTCATTATCTTGATCTAGCGGCCAAAGAAACTAATCGCTTCAATGAAGACATGACCGCGCTAGAAATGATTCCATGTTGGAGTGAACCACGGGCTACCTCCGCAATCGCTGAAATCCGAAAATTTGTCGCCAAACTATTGGAAAAGGGCGATGCTTATGAAGTGGAAGGCTTTGTGTACTTTGATATTTCGAAATCAGTTGATTTCGGCGCTATGTGTGGCCTAGATGAGTCCACCATGTTGCAATTTGCAGGCGAAAGGGGCGGTAACCCCCAAGATCCTCTGAAGCGTAATCCATTAGATTTCGTCCTTTGGCAGCCTTCGCTTCCTGATGAGCCCGCCTGGGAAAGTATGTGGGGCCCTGGTAGGCCTGGTTGGCATGTCGAATGTTCAGTGCTCGCAATGAGAGAGCTACAAACGGAAACAATAGATATTCACGGCGGAGGGGCTGACCTAATTTTCCCTCACCACGAATGTGAGCGGGTTCAATCCGAATCATTAACCGGTAAACCCTTTGTGCGGGTCTGGATGCATCAAGCAATGGTAAAAATGGACGGTGAGAAGATGTCAAAGTCGTTAGGGAACCTTGTTTTCGTATCTGATCTTAGACAAAAGCATGACCCCAGAGCGATAAGGCTAGCTCTAATAAACCACCACTATAGGCATTCATGGTCTTGGACCCCGGACCTAATGGAAATGGCCGACCAGCGTTTACGCTCTTGGGTAAACGCAGGTTCAGGAGATGGAGGATTAGAGCAGGTTAGGAATTGTCTAGACGATGATTTGAATACTCCGGAAGCTGTCAGAGTGCTTGATGCCCAAGCAGCAGCAGGAAATGGTGTTTCAGAAGCAGCAAAGTTGCTTGGCGTTAATATAGATCGTCTTTGAAAATGGCTCAGACGACACAAGCCAAGTTTAAGGGAAAGAACTGCGTATATTCACAGAAATCGTCCATACAGATCGGTAACATACATTCATGACAGCAATAACAATCACTCTTCCGGATGGATCTCAACGTGAGTTAGAAGAAGGAGCAACTGTTGCTGACCTAGCTTTAGACATCGGAAAGGGTTTGGCTAAGGCAGCAATTATTGCTGAAGTGAATGGGGTAGAGGTTGACCTTGTAACTCCACTCGCAGATGGATCTCAAGTGAGCATTATTACCTCAGAAACGGATCAAGGTTTAGAAACCATCAGACATTCCACAGCTCACATTTTAGCTCAAGCTGTTTTAGAACTATACCCAGGAGCCACTTTCGCTATTGGGCCACCAATAGAGAACGGCTTTTACTACGACTTTGATATTCCAGACGGTGTAGCTATCAAAGAAGAAGAATTGGAAAAGATTGAGCAAAAGATGCGGGAGATTATCCAAGCAGATCAAGCTTTCGTACGCGGAGAAACAACCGTTGAACAAGCACTAAAAATATTCTCTGACCACCCATACAAATGTGAAATTATTGAGTCCGCTGATAAATCAGAAGTGGATGATAGCGAGACAATAAGCTTTTACCAAAATGGGGATGGTTTCGTTGACCTTTGCCGAGGGCCTCATGTCCCCTCTACTGGCAAAGTAGCGCATTTTAAATTGATGAGCGTCGCCGGAGCTTATTGGAGAGGCGATGAGAAGAGGCAAATGCTTCAACGAATCTACGGAACCGCATGGGCCACGAAATCTCAACTAAAAGAACACTTACACCGGCTTGAAGAAGCCGCAAAACGAGATCACCGAAAATTAGCTAACGAGTTAAATTTATTAAGCTTTCCTTCAGAGCTAGGGGGAGGATTAGCTGTCTGGCATCCCAAAGGCTCTAGCATCAGAAAATTAATGGAAGACTATAGTCGCCAACGTCATGAGGACGGCGACTATAAATTCGTCTACACACCCCATCTAGCAAATTCAGAACTTTTTAAGACCAGTGGACATTTGGATTTCTACGCCGAAGGCATGTACCCGCCAATGGAAATGGATAATGGAGAGTATTACCCGAAACCCATGAATTGCCCAATGCACTGTTTGATCTACAGGGCAGGAACAAAATCTTATAGAGATCTGCCTCTAAGGCTATTCGAATTAGGCACCGTTTACCGGTACGAGCGTGCTGGCACACTCCATGGATTGATGAGGATCAGAGGCTTTACGCAAGATGACGCACATATCTTTACAACAGAAGAAGGGTTATCCAATGAAATATCAAATCTTCTCACGTTCGTGATGTCTGTTCTCACAGCCTTTGGATTCAATGAATTCTCATTTAATCTTTCAACTCGTAATCCCGAGAAATCTGTCGGCTCGGATGAGATTTGGGATAACGCTACAAAGGCTTTAATAGAAGCGCTTGAAAGAGAGGGACTGTCTTATAACGTCAAAGAAGGTGACGCAGCTTTTTATGGACCCAAAATAGATATTGATGTTGCCGATGCAATCGGAAGATCATGGCAGCTATCAACCATACAGTTGGATTTTAACCTGCCCGATCGATTCAATCTTAGGTACATTGACTCTACCGGCGAACGCAAACGCCCTGTCATGATCCACAGAGCTTTAATGGGATCTATAGAGAGATTCTTCGGTGTTCTAATTGAGCACTACGCAGGAGCCTTCCCAGTATGGCTTGCACCAGTTCAAGTTTCCGTCTTGCCAGTAGCTGAAGAACATGAAACCTATGCAGAACAAGTAGAGAGATCCCTTCGTGATAAAGGCTTCAGGGTTGAATTGGAGCGGGCTAGTAACTCACTTGGAAAAAGAATCCGGGATGTCAAATCTCAAAAGATCCCTTACGTCTTAGTAGTAGGTAACGATGATATTGAACCTCACACTGTAGGGGTTAACCCCAGAGGCGGAGATGTTGAAAGGGGTGTTCCCCTTGACGAATTTATCCAAAGCCTTGACGATGAAGTAAGAAGTCAGCAATGACGCAATCCGGAGCATCACGATTACGAGTCCTATGGGCAGGATGGCGGAAATCGTATGTTTCAGGAGAAACACATCCTGAAGAAAATATCCAGTCGCCACCTGCGTCAAGCATTTTCGAAAATATCTTTACGGGGGAAAGCGATGCAAGTACCAATTATGTTCTCTACGAGGGAACCTTCTGCGCTGCAATACTAAACAAATACCCCTACGTAAGTGGGCACACTCTAGTGCTACCGAAAAGAGCGACTCCTCACCTAACGCGCCTCAGTAATGAAGAAAATGCGGAACTATGGGAAATTACGAATAAAGCAGTGAAGGCAATTACAGAGGCTTACCATCCAGACGGAATAAACGTAGGGATGAACATTGGGAAAGCAGCTGGAGCGAGCATTCCAGAACATTTACACGTTCATTGTCTCCCAAGATGGGAAGGCGATACAACCTTTTTAACTTCAATTGCAGAAGCAAGAATGATACCTGAAACTCTTACCTCGAGCTACCAGAGGCTTAAAGAGGTTTGGCCCGCTGGTTGATTATTCCATCAAACCAAAAAGAAATTACAATTTACACATGTCAACTAATGAACACACTCCAGACACTTTGCCAGATGATCTTCAGCCCTCCCACGGCGCTGATGAATATCAGATTCCCAACAACGATAAGAGAAAGTTGGCTGGATATCTCTACCTTTTAACAGGCTCTATCTTCATCTTTTTATTCGTGCTTTTCAGCAACTCAGCTCTTATTAACAGCGGTTTTCTAATCGCTGGCATTGGAATATGCCTGTTTGGCACCTATAACCTCTTGGCTGCAACAAAATGTGAAATAGATGAGAGTGACGCACTACAGATTGCGGAGACAGAACTTGGTTTCGATATAGGCCCATGCTCCGCACAACTGATGTGGAGAGGATTAAGAAGTCGTCCTGTTTGGAGAATATTGGGTTATTCATCAGAACCGATTCCCAGCCAACGAGCAGTTCTTTTAATTGATGCAAACACTGCAGAAGTTTTGGAAGCAGTAGTAGAAGAAAATCCCGAAGACTGGGATGCCTCTACAAAACAAACAGCGTAACGAACCAAAACAACAAACGAAATGCTAGTGTTGCATAGCATCACAAAACTGGACGGTGTTTAAGTGTTCGATGGTAACTTTCGAAAAGGTGTCGATAAGGTACTAGACCCAATAGGGGTACTCCTAAGCAGAATTGGGGTTACGGCTAACGCATTGACTGCAACTGGAATTGTGATCGCAGGAATAGGATCTGTATTCATAGGTCAGGGGAGATTGTTCTTAGGGTTTATATTTCTAATACTTACTGGTCTCCCCGATGCTTTAGACGGTGCGGTCGCTAAGGCGAGTGGCACCTCTTCTGTGCGAGGCGCATTTTTGGACTCAGTGAGCGATCGAGTCACAGATATTCTTTTATTCTGCGGCATTGCTTGGTACCTTGCATCGAATGAGCCGGGAAGAATCATGATGCTTCCTGTAGCAGTCATGGGAGCGGCCATGCTCATCTCTTACCAAAGAGCAAAGGCGGAATCTCTTGGGTTTGATGCGAAGGGAGGGATCATGGAGCGAGCCGAGCGATTCATTGTCCTAGCTTTGGGCCTATTAATAAGTGATATCTTGATCCCTGTTCTGTGGGTAATGCTGATACTAACGCTCATAACAGCTATTCAGCGCTTCATAAAAGTATGGAAACAAGCAACCTCACACATCAACAAGCCAACTGAACCTCATAATCCATAAGTGTTAAAAGAAAAATTAATCGTTACCGCTTACAAGCTTGCATCAAGCCTTATTAAAGCTATTCCCGATCGCTACTTAAGCGGAATAAATAATACGCTTGGGAGGTGTGCTTATAAACTCTCACCTGGTAAGCGGGCGCTTGTCGAACGAAACATGCACAGAACCCACAAAGGCCAAATAACAAACCGTGAATTAAAACAGAAGACTCAACAAGCTTTCGTTAGCTATGTCAAGTATTGGACTGATTCAGCCAAAATGCAGTCTCTAACTGACTATCAGATCGATGCCGGATTTACTGTAGAGGGGTTTGAACATATTGAGAATGCCTGGGCTGAGGGACCAGGACCAATTCTGGCCCTACCGCACCTAGGCGGCTGGGAATGGGCGGGGCGATGGCTCACATGCCGACCAAAATTCGAGGTAACAGTTGTAGTGGAGCCACAACAACCGAAAGAACTCTTTGAGTTCATGATGAGCTATAGGGAATCATTTGGTATGAACGTCATTCCCTTAGGGCCCAATGCTGGGAAAGAAGTGATTAAAGCCATTAAAAACAATCACGTAGTCTGCTTGCTATGTGACCGTGACATTCAAGGCACAGGGGTCTCAGTAACTTTTTTCGATGAGGAAACGTCCATCCCTGCTGGACCTGCAACGTTATCAATCAGAACCGGTGCCAAAATAATACCTGTTGCTGTCTACCAGCGTTCTAAATTACACCATGCCATTGTTAGACCCCCTCTTAATTCGGCGAGGCAAGGTAATCTGAGAGAAGATGTGGCCAGAATTTCTCAAGACATAGCTAGATCATTTGAAGAATTGATTCTGTTGGAACCCGAACAATGGCATCTAATGTCACCAAATTGGCCAAGTGACCACGAGGCAGTAAAAAAAAACATTATGGGAAAAGTTAACTTGGGAAAAGGAAATAGCTAGAAAATCGGATACGAATAGAGTATGCGAGTCGGCATGATAAGTCCCTACAGCCTCTCTGTCCCTGGCGGAGTGCAGAACCAAATTTTAGCGCTCGCTAGGTCTATCAGGAAACTTGGAACGGATGTCAGGGTTCTTGGCCCCTGTGATGGTCCACCACCCGATACCGGGATAACTCCGCTGGGAAATAGTTTGCCAACTGCGACGAATGGCTCCATAGCGCCACTAGCTCCTGATGCCGCTGCGCAGTTGAGAGTTATACGGGCATTACGTGATGAGCAGTTCGACGTTTTGCATGTGCATGAACCTCTTGCTCCTGGACCAACAATCACCTCTATCGTTCTGAAGCAAAGCCCCATAGTCGCGACTTATCACCGATCTGGCCATTCAAAGTTTTATGACTATTTTAATCGTCCCGCACGCTGGGTAGCTTCACGCGTTGAAGTCAATTGCGCTGTCTCAGAAGAAGCAGCGAAAACTGCAAAAGACGCCCTCGGTGGAACTTACGAAATCCTCTTCAATGGAATTGATTTAGACCTATTTGAAACACGAATAGAGAAGAGCGCCACCCCGACAGTTCTATTCATTGGACGGCATGAGCCTCGCAAGGGTTTACAAATCCTCCTCAAAGCTTTCCGCTATCTCCCCGATGACGTACGACTTTGGATAGCGTCCGATGGTCCAGAGACTGAGAAACTAAAAGAGCAGACGTCAAATGACGATCGAATCGTTTGGTTAGGAACGATTTCAGATGCTGAGAAAATAAACAGACTCCAAAGATGTTCTGTTCTATGCGCCCCTTCGCTCGGAGGGGAATCCTTCGGAATTGTCCTTTTGGAGGCTATGGCCGCAAGAACTCCTGTCGTTGCCAGTGCTATACCGGGGTATATGAAGCTTGCCAGGCAGGGGAAGGACGCTTTACTGACCAAGCCAGGAGATCCAATATCGCTATCAGATGCTTTACGCACCGTGCTTTACAATGACAACGTCGCGAGTACATTTTCGGAGTCAGGAAAAGAGAGAGCGGAACAATTCTCCATGGATGAGTTAGCTATTCAATATCAAAAGATGTACCAGAAAGCTCTCACCATTAGCCCTGCCGCACCACTTCTCAAAAAGGGGCGCTACTTCAATTCATCCTTGTCACCAACTCGCGCTGATAAAAGAAAGTGAAGTAATTTCTTCATAAGCAAAAATTCGTTATGCTTAAATAATACAAAAGGAGCCTTCATGGGTTTAATAATCGCATTGATCATAATTGGTTTGATCGCAATATTTTCTATATTGCAATACAACGGGTTAGTCAGACTTCGTAACGGGACTGAGAATGCATGGTCGCAAATTGACGTGCAACTCCGAAGGCGTTATGACCTTATCCCAAATCTCGTCAACACAGTCAAAGGATACGCTGAACACGAACGGGAAACCTTTGAAGCAGTCACCCAAGCTCGAACAGCTGCAATGGCCGGACAAACGGTTGGGGAGCAAGCTCAAAATGAGGATCTACTCAGCGGGGCCCTCAAATCCTTATTTGCTGTAGCAGAAGCATACCCTGACCTTAAAGCGAACGAGAATTTTCTTCAGTTGCAAGAAGAACTCGTAAGTACTGAAAGTCGGATAGCGTTTGCTCGTCAGCACTACAACGACAGTGTCTTGGGATATAACAATAAAATTGAAACTTTCCCTTCAAACGTAATTGCTGGGGCATTTAAATTTAAACAGGCTGAATTCTTCGAAACCGAGGATGAAGCTACTGGCCCAGTGGAGGTTAACTTTTAATGGAGCCGCATCAAGCGGTCCGTCGTTCCCTCAGCATTTTCCTAGCCTGGTTTGTCGTTAATGGCATTTTGCTATCTGTTCTTCTCTCGCTGATAGGTATTTCAATTCTAATTTCGGTCTTGATAGCAGTTCTTCTTTCAATCGCTAGAGTTGTCACAGCTTACCGCCGCATGGAATTTAAGATAATTGCAAAAGTAAATGCAGAACCTATCGGCAAAGGGTCCTACCCCAAATTCGAAAATTTAGTTGAAGGGTTATGTGTAGCGCATGGCTTTAGGAATCCGAACCTTTTCGTAATTACTGATTCAGCTCCAAACATGATGATGGTAGGAAAAAATAGCTCACAGGGAAACCTCATAATCACGACTGGGTTGCTCGAAAGAGTAAATAGGGTTGAATTAGAGGGTCTGATAACGCACGAGTTAAGCAGAATACGAAACAGATTAGCTTTTCTGGACTGCACGACAGCTGTTCTCATAGCTAAACCTCTCGTTCTTTTGTCGGGTTTTACAAATTGGGCGACTACCAAACTATTTGCCTCTTGGGCGGTTGCTGAGACGGATCTTCAAGCGGTAAGGCTCACAAGGTATCCAACCGCTCTTGCAAATGCATTAAGTAGTTTAAATATTGATGGAAGAGAACCAAGGGTTAACCCAAGGTTTTGTAGACATCTATGGATAAACCCACCGGCTAATGCATTGATCAAGTCCGGATTCAGTACGAGCGATCGCGTAGCTGCGTTATCCGAACTGTGAACTCAATCACAATGGAAAAGTAAACACAAGTTATGAAATACCGGTAGCATCAAAGTATGGAAAATGATGATACGACCTCACGAACAACAGGAACTGTACGAGTAAAGCGTGGCCTAGCTGAAATGCTCAAGGGTGGAGTGATCATGGATGTTGTCACTCCTGATCAAGCAAAGATAGCTGAAGATGCCGGAGCGGTTGCTGTCATGGCCCTCGAGCGAGTGCCCGCCGATATACGTGCCGACGGTGGAATTGCAAGAATGAGCGACCCAGAAATGGTAGAAGGAATTAAATCCGTCGTGACCATTCCAGTAATGGCAAAGGCCCGAATTGGGCACTTTGTTGAAGCGCAGATTCTTGAATCGTTGGGAGTTGATTATGTTGATGAGTCTGAAGTCCTAACTCCCGCAGATGAAAAACATCACATAGACAAATGGGCATTCACTGTTCCTTTCGTATGCGGCGCTACAAATCTTGGTGAAGCTCTAAGGCGTATTTCTGAAGGTGCATGCATGATCCGAAGCAAAGGGGAAGCTGGAACCGGAAACGTAATCCAAGCTGTTCGCCACTTACGAACGATACTTGGCGATATCAAGAAAATTGGCCAAGCTGACTCAGCTGAACTTTATGAATGGGCAAAGCAACTTCAAGCTCCCGTTCAACTAGTTGAAGAAGTCGCTGAAACAGGTTCTTTACCAGTACCCATGTTCTGTGCTGGAGGAATTGCTACTCCCGCGGATGCAGCGCTAGTCATGCAACTCGGTGCTGAAGCGGTATTTGTTGGCTCCGGTATATTCAAATCAGAAAATCCCGAGCCAAGGGCGAAGGCCATAGTAGAGGCGACCACTAATTACAACAATCCTGAAATCCTGGCAAAGGTCAGCAGAGGATTAGGTGGCCCAATGACTGGGATAGGAATGGACGAAATCAATATTAATTTTGAAGAGCGTGGCTGGTAGCGATTTGCATGTTGGTGTTCTGGCACTACAAGGAGCTTTCAAGAGCCACCTAAAAACCTTCGAAATGATGGGCATAGAAGCCCTTCCGGTTAGATCAGTTCAAGACTTAGACCGAGTCCACAAAATCGTAATTCCCGGCGGAGAATCAACAGCAATTCAGATGTTGCTAGAATCAAATTCACTTCGTGGGCCTTTGAGTGAGCGGTTATCTCAGGGCATGCCAGTATTTGGTACTTGTGCAGGGATGATAGTTCTATCAAAGGTGATTCTTGACGGGCGAGAAGACCAATCACCCTTGAATGCAATTGATATTGTAGTTAGAAGAAATGCCTTTGGACGCCAAATCGACTCCTTCGAGTCCTCAATTGACGTAAAAGGTTTGAGTGAACCATTCCCAGCAGTTTTCATACGAGCCCCGATAGTTGAAGCTGTGGGCGATGACGTTGACGTGTATGCAAAGGTTGATGGTCAAATTGTTCTTTGTGGAAATGCTTCAACACTAGTAGCATCATTTCATCCAGAGCTTTCGAGTGATACTCGAATTCATGAGATGTTTCTTTCCTTAGGGGAATAAAAACAGGTAGGGGCAATATGTCAGGTCACTCTAAATGGGCAACTATCAAGCATAAAAAAGGTGCTGCAGATAAGAAACGTGGAAAGTTATTTGCCAAGCTTATAAAACAAGTAGAAGTCGCAGCCAGACAAGGTGGAGGTGATCTTGATGCCAACCCTACCTTGAGGACGATGTATCAAAAAGCTCGCGATAACTCCGTTCCCCTAGACACTATAGAAAGGGCGATAAAGCGGGGGACAGGTGAGCTGGAGGGAGTCAACTATGAAGACGTTACTTATGAAGGTTATGCTCCCAGCGGTGTAGCACTATATATTGAGACGCTCACTGATAATAGGAACAGAACTGGCTCAGAGGTTAGGTCAACGTTATCGAAGAATGGTGGGTCATTAGCGGAACCTGGATCTGTCGCATGGCAATTCGAAAGGAAAGGAGTCATTGTTCTTGATAAGAAGATAGAAGAGGACACAATAATGCTTGTTGCTCTTGAAAATGGAGCAGAAGACCTTGTTGATGAAGGTGATACATGGCGACTTACATGCGACCCTGCCGACCTTAATAGCCTAAGAGACGCCCTTGATGCATCTGAAGTCCCATCTCTATCAGCAGACTTGACATTTCTGCCCACGCAAATCGTCCCCTTACAAGACTCATCATCAGCTAAACAAGTCTTGGCACTAATTGATTTACTTGACGAACTAGATGATGTGGACTCAGTGCATGCAAATTTTGACATACCAGATTCCGTATTGCAGGAATTAGCTGGATAAGTAGAATCCACCGGATTTGCGAAAAAAAACCCTATCATCGTACATATGTTCGTATTAGGTATAGATCCCGGATTATCACGTTGCGGTTACGGCGTCATAAAAATCGGAAAGCCTAAAGAGAAAGCCGTATCCGCAGGCGTTATCCGCACATCTCCTAACGAAGTGACATCTGTTCGACTCTTTGAAATAAGAAATGAAATTCGAACACTTATTTCTGAATATAGGCCAGAAGTGGTCGCTATAGAGAGGGTTCTATTCCAGCGCAACGTAAAAACTGCCGTTTCTGTAAGTCAAGTAATCGGAGTTATTATGGTTGAAGCATTAGATGCAGACTGCGAGATTGCTGAATATTCACCGACAGAGGTCAAGTTAGCAGTGGCAGGATACGGAGGCGCACAAAAAGCTGAGATCCAAACAATGGTTCAATTGCTTCTAGGTATCGAAAAAAAATTGGATCCAGTTGATGCTGCTGATGCATTGGCAGTAGCTCTGTGCTACTCGGCAAATCGTTCAATGGTGGCCCGATGACAATAGGAAGTCTCCGCGGCGAGATCACAGTCAAGGAAGATAACGAAATGATTATCGAAGTAAACGGCGTAGGTTACCGACTTCAGGTTACAACTTCCACATATGAAACTTCCAACATAGGTCAGTCAGAGACTCAGTTTTATATACATCATCACTTTCGTGAAAATGAACAGACTCTATATGGATTCTTATCAAGATTTGAGTGCAAGCTTTTTGAAGCACTAATTTCCGCACATAAAGTAGGCCCAGCATTAGGGCTGTCAATTCTGTCAACCTATGGCCCAGACCAGCTAATAGATATCGTCAATTCGCAAGATATAGATGCGTTATGTTTGGTACCGGGGGTAGGAAAAACAACAGCTTCAAGGTTGTTAATAGACTTAGAAACAAAATTCAAGAAACTATCAATAGGCTCTGAGCACCTTCCCTCAAAAGCCAACGGCACAACTAACGATGACATAAAAGATGTTCGCGATGCATTATCTGGACTTGGGTACGGTTCTGAAGAAATCTATGCAGTCACAAAAGATCTGCCAACAGAAACTGAAACCTCAGAGTTAATAAAGCTAGCCTTGCAGAAACTCGCAAAAAACTCGAGATGATAAACTAACAAACTGATTATGAGAGACGAATTACTTTCCCCAAATGAAACTAACGAAGAAAACGATTCACGTGTAGATATGGGCCTACAAGATCTTCGCCCTGACTCACTAAATGATTTCGTCGGGCAAGAAGAACTCAAAGAGCATTTAGAAATTATTCTTGGAGCAGCCCAGATGCGAGGAAAGCCCTCAGATCATCTACTGTTTGCCGGACCTCCCGGATTAGGAAAAACCACATTAGCTAATATTGTTGCAGGCGAAATGGGCGTTGCTATGCACAGCACATCCGGTCCAGCGCTTGAAAGAGCCGGAGACTTAGCAGCTATTCTGACTAAGCTCGAACCAGGCGATGTTCTTTTTATCGATGAGATACATCGTTTATCAAAAGCGGTTGAAGAGGTTTTATATCCTGCAATGGAGGACTTCCAACTTGATATTGTTTTAGGAAAAGGTCCAGCGGCGAGGTCAGTGCGGCTAGCAATTGCACCATTTACTCTAGTTGCTGCCACAACAAGGACTGGTTTGATAACAGGACCTCTACGAGACAGATTTGGACTTGTTGCCAGGCTGGACTATTACACCACAACGGATCTAGAGAAAATAGTTACACGCTCTGCGGACATTATTGATGTCAAAATTGACAAGAAAGGCAGTTCAGAGATAGCTCGAAGAGCTCGAGGAACACCCCGAATAGCAAACCGGTTGTTACGCCGGGTGCGTGATTATGCTGAAATGAAAGCAAAGGGAATCATAGATCAGGCAACAGCTAACGAAGGTCTCAAAGTATTTGGGGTTGATGGAAGAGGTTTAGATAAAGTCGATCGCTCAATATTGACTTCGTTATGCGAGCGATTCAGCGGAGGGCCCGTCGGGCTTTCCACACTTGCTATAAGTGTTTCGGAGCCTACTGAAACAGTTGAGGATGTGTATGAACCGTTCCTCATTCAGCAAGGTTTTCTAATGCGAACACCTCGGGGACGAGTCGCAACTGATGCGGCATGGGAACATCTGAATCTAGAGCCCCCGAGGCAAACAGGCACTCAAAAGTCTAAAGACCTTTTTTCGGAGCTTGAGGACTAAAAGAGCTGAATCTTGGACATTTCAAATTTTGACTATAACTTGCCAAAAGACTCGATTGCTCAGTTTCCTTTGAGCCAAAGAGACGACTCCAAGCTCTTGGTCGCTACACAATTTGTTGAGCATATGCATACAAGAGATTTTCCGAATCTTTTAAGACCCGGAGATGTAGTTGTGCTCAATGAAACACGCGTTATGCCATCAAGGTTAAACTTGCGAAGACTTACTGGTGGGGCCGTTGAAGTGCTAGCTCTTGAGGAAATCGAAAATGGTAGGTGGGAAGCACTAGTTCGTCCCAGCAGAAAGATTCAAGTTGGTGAAGAGTTACTTGATAAATATGGGAAAGCAGTATTACGTATCGAGGAAGTTACTCATAAAGGGACAAGATATATCTCATCAATCAAAGTAGGAATGAGAGAAATCTTTGAGACCTACGGAGAAATTCCCTTGCCACCCTATATAGAGAACAATGAAATTGACCAGAATCGATACCAAACCGTTTATGCACAAAACGAAAGCTCTGTTGCTGCGCCCACGGCTGGTCTTCACATAACACAAGAGATCATTGATAGATGCTCAGCAGTTGGAGCATCGGTGGTAACGGTCAATTTAAGCGTGGGCATTGGAACATTCCAACCAATCGCAACTGACACCATTGATGAGCATGTAATGCATTCTGAGCGTTATTCCGTTGAGGCTAAGGTCTGGGAAACTATCCAGAAAGCGAAAAGAGTCATCGCCGTTGGCACAACTGTAGTTCGAACCCTTGAGTCAGTTGCATCTACTGGTCGCCTTGAGGGAAGAACTGACCTTTATATAAAGCCGGGATTTCAGTTCAAAGTCGTTGATGCACTCTTGACTAACTTTCATCTACCCAAGTCAAGCTTGCTAGTAATGGTCGAGGCATTTATCGGAAAGAGTTGGAAAAATCTCTACCATTTAGCACTAAAAGAAGAATATAGGTTTCTTTCATTTGGTGACGCCATGTTTGTCGAGCGTGGTGGGTAGCTACTATAAATGGAAACGCATGAGGTTAAAAAATAAGTGGCGAACCCTAACTTTAAAATAACAGCGACAGACGGTAGAGCACGTGCTGGAGTCTTGTCTATGCAAAGACATGCTCTCAATACCCCAACTTTCATGCCAGTTGGGACAAGGGGGTCAGTCAGAACAATCACGTCTCAAGACCTTGAAGAATTAGGTGCAGATATCATTCTCGGTAATACATACCATCTGATGCTAAGACCTGGTGAGGATCTCATTGAAGAATTTGGTGGAATTCACGGATTTGCAGACTGGAAACGTCTTATTCTTACTGACTCGGGAGGCTACCAAGTCTTCTCATTGGAGCCCGATGTAGATGACGACGGTGTTGAGTTTAAATCTACATATGATGGCAGTCTGCACAGATTAACTCCGGAAAGAGCGGTTGACATACAGTGTTCACTAGGTGCAGATATCCAAATGGTTCTAGACGTTTGCCCACCAATCCCTGCTGAGAAAAAAGTTCTTGAAATCGCTGTTGAGAGAACACATAAATGGGCGATAAGAGGACGCAACCACTTTTTATTGAGAGAAAAGAGCTTTGAAAACGAACGTGCTCAATTTGGTATTGTCCAAGGCGGATTAGACCCCAAACTCCGACAAATTTCAGCTGAGCAAATCGTTGAAATCGGTTTTGACGGATATGCAATAGGTGGCTTATCCGTGGGGGAAACAAGACAGGAAATGATTGAGCCCATGCAGATAAGCGCTGATGCACTTCCAAAACAACAACCACGGTATTTTATGGGCTTAGGTGACCCGGCAGGACTTGTTGAAGCAATCGCATGCGGTGTTGATATGTTTGACTGTGTTTGGCCAACTAGATTAGCAAGACACGGTACAGCATTAACGATGCAAGGGCGCGTTAATCTGGGAGCAGCTAGATATGCAAAAAGCGATGATGCCATTGACCCTGACTTCCATGCAAGTCTTGCAAGTCGGTGGTCACGTGGTTACATACGGCATCTATTATCTGTTGGTGAACCAGTAGCCGCCAGGCTTCTTACTCTTCATAACCTTGCATGGATAATTGACTTTATGAAACGTGCGAGAGAATCTATCATCCAAGGAACATTTGATGATTTCCAAAAAGAAACTCTTGAGATTTGGGGATAATGATAAAGCTGCCTCTTTCTAATGATGTCTTCGGTGTATATGCCAAGAGATGGTACTTATCCCACCAACAGGTCATTCTTTCAATCCGCCAAATTATTCTCAAACACATCGGAACTTTGCAATGATCCGGTAGCATTTGGAACTGAACCACAAGATTAGGAGACTGAAATCTATGGGAATACTTTTCCTACCTATATTGCTTTTGCTGATGTACTTTATGATCCTGAGACCACAGCAAAAACAACGAAAGCAACAACAACAAATGCTCTCAACTCTTGACGTAGGTGATGATGTAATACTGGAGTCAGGAATCTACGGGACGGTAAGTGACCTCGATGGTGCGACTGTGTTTATTATGATCGCCGATGGCGTAGAAATTAAGGTGGCTAAAAGCAACGTTGCGAGACTGATCTCATACGATGACGATTCGGAACTAAGTTAACTTCTTCAATTTAGGGTTAGGGGGCTTGAAAAGAGATGAAAAAACAGGTTCTTCTCCCTCTCTTATCAATTTTAATAGTTGTCGGTGGCTTATTTGGATGGTCCCAAGGCGCAGGTAATAGCGTTCTGCTGGGATTAGATCTTAAAGGCGGAGCAGAGGTCGTTCTTGAACCTGTTGAAGACACAGAACTCAGCGGCGATGCACTCGATGAAGCTCTTGACAAATCAGTTGAGATAATCCGTAATCGTGTCGATGGTTTAGGCGTTGCAGAACCAGACATAACACGCCAAGGAAATAGAATTGTAGTTCAACTCCCTGGAGTAGAGGACCAAAGGCGCGCGTTAGAAGTCGTTGGCCAGACAGCTGAGTTACGCTTCAGACCTGTTTGCGCAATACTTCCTGCTGTCCCAATAAAATTAGATCAGGCTAATAATCAGAACTCTGATGGGGTAAACGATGGGCCAGTCGGAATTCTTCCAACCGACCAAGACGAACTCCCAGCAGAGGGACCAGAAGGTAGCGAGTCTCATTCAATGGCTTCAACTCCTGATGGTATTGGGTGCGAAAATTTAGGGTTTGCACCTGAGGATGCGCTAGGTATGGAAAACACTGAAGCAGATAATGACGAAGCAGAGAATCCCGTAATTTTTCCTCTGCTTGACTCTGAAGGAATCCCTTACCAGCGATTACTTTTAGGAAGAACTATGCTCACTGGGGCTTCGCTTGAAACAGCGGATGCCAGCTTTGCAGGGGGGTTTGAATGGCAAGTTCTCCCTGTCTTCCGCTCCGGAGCAGATGGCATAGACTTATTCAATGCAGCAGCTAATGCGTGTTATAACCGAAATTCAAAATGTCAAACCGGACAACTAGCGATCGTCCTTGATGGAGTTATCGAATCAGCACCTACTGTGAATACCCCTTTCTTTGAAAGAGACCAAATTGTCATAAGTGGTAATTTCGATCAGAATCGAGCAGAAGATACTGCGTTAGTGCTGAAATATGGTTCACTGCCCTTGGAATTCGGAGATCCAACTGATCCAACAAGTGGGAGCAGGGTCCGTTTAGTTTCTGCAACACTCGGTCAAGATTCTTTAGATGCGGGTATTACTGCCGGACTGGTCGGTCTTGCGCTAGTCGCCTTGTACATGATCGCATACTACAAACTATTAGGCTTGGCAGCGATGCTCTCTTTAGCGGTGTCTGGAACCATGTTGTGGGTAATCCTCTCGTGGCTTTCTGAAACACGAAGCTTGGCATTAACTCTTGCTGGGGTGGTTGGTTTGATCGTCTCCATAGGTACGTCTTTGGATTCAAACGTCGTTTACTTTGAGCATTTAAAGGAAGATATAAGGAATGGAAGGACCCTGCGCTCTGCAGTGGATCAGTCATTCCCAATAGCCTTCAAAACCATCTTTTGGGCTAATCTAGCCTCTCTCATAGGCGCTGGTATTCTTTACTTCCTCACAGTCGGCTCTGTAAGAGGGTTTGCTTTGATGCTTGGACTTGCATCAATACTTGACCTAGTGGCCACATATTTCTTTCTTAGACCAGTTGTAAAATTAATGGGAATGCAGAAAGCAATACAAGATCGACCTTGGCTAAGTGGTCTTCCAATTTCTAATGGGGAGGAATCATGAGTTTGTTCGGGAGAATGTACAGGAATGAAACATCGGTACCCTTTGCAAAACTTTGGAAACCCATTGGACTTTGTTCTCTCCTGGTGCTGATAATTTCAGTAAGCAGTCTTGGAGTCAGGGGACTAAATTTAGGTCTAGAATTTGAAGGGGGCGGAGCATGGGAAGTCGAGGCTTCTGGAATTGAAGCAGAACAGGTCCGAGATGCATTGCGCCCGCTAGGCATCGCCGATGCACGAATCCAAACAGGCGGAGGTGTTCTTCGTGTTCGAACCGAACTATCCAAAGTTGCACAAACATCGCTTGAACAGGGCGAAAGTGGTGATCCTATAGTTGCACAAGTGACATCTGCTCTTGCAGAGTTAACCGGTCAGGATGAATCGGCTATCAGTGTCTCGACGGCTGGCCCATCATGGGGTGAAGAAATTACAGATAAAGCTATTAATGCCCTGATTGTCTTTTTTATCGTAATTGCTCTTTATATAACGATTCGGCTCCGCTGGGAAATGGCAGTAGGAGCTTTACTCGCAGTCGCTCACGATATCTTGATAACTGTTGGCTTGTACGCACTTTTCCAGTTTGAAGTAACCCCACCGACTGTAATAGCGTTTCTAACAATCATGGGCTACTCGCTTTACGATACTTTAGTAGTGTTTGACAAAGTTAGAGACAACGAGCACATGCTCTCCAACTCAAATCTAACTTACACGTCTGTAGTGGAAAAGGCGCTCAATCAGGTATTTATGCGGTCCGTAAATACCAGTATCACTTCTATTCTACCGGTTGTTTCGGTTTTGGTTGTTGGGTCTGGCATCATGGGGGCAGTTACTCTAAGAGAATTCGCTTTGGCATTACTTATCGGTCTAATAATCGGAACTTTTTCATCTCTTTTCGTTGCCGCTCCTACAGCGACGATCTTGCGAAATAAATTTGGTGATGCGGACTCAGATAGCAATAGGTCCTACCGGTTAAGTGAGGCAGTAAAGAAAAGATCAAAAAATTCACAGGCAGCTGTTAAGGTGCCATCAAACCCAGCCATTCCCCCAAGACCAAGAAAAAAACGCAAATAACTGAGATGTCGCTATCCGAAACAGATTTGAAACGATTTATTCAAAATGTTTCGGATTTTCCCCGTGAAGGAGTCAATTTCAAAGACATATCTCCTTTATTAGGAGATGCTACTGCCTTTGCAACAGCGGTGTCGCTGATGGCGCACTCATTTGAAGTTGCAGAGGTAGAGTATGTTGCTGGTATTGAAGCTCGCGGGTTCATCCTGGGTTCAGCACTAGCTAACTTACTAAATTTGGGCTTCATCCCCATTCGAAAGCCAGGTAAACTGCCGGGCGAAATTGTCGCCCAAAACTATAATTTAGAGTACGGAGAATCCTCCCTCGAGATGCAATCTTATGCTGTCCCTAAGGGATCTAATGTCCTGATTGTTGATGATATTCTCGCAACTGGTGGAACTGCGAAATCTGCTGCAAAACTTGTTGAACGTATCGGTGGAAGAGTTGTCGGATTCGTATTCCTAGCGTCGCTCGAGTTCCTGAATGGAAGGAAAGAGATAGCAAATTACCCGCATCATGCTCTTCTGACTTACGACTAGTGCTTGCCTAGGATAGGCTTATAGACATGAGCTTGATTACAAAAAAAGTTAGCTTATGGAATCGGATTGAAGAAGATCCCTCTGCTGAACTTAATCAGGTGCTGGAAATGTTCTCAAGGCATCACGCTGCCACAGAAACAGATCAAATCAAACGAGCATACCATGAAGCCCAAGAGGCACACGATGGGCAAATCCGTAAATCTGGGGATGCCTATATTACGCACCCTGTTGCAGTTGCAGAGATTGTTGCATCTCTGGGGCTTGATGAATCAACGATCATAGCTGCTTTACTTCATGACACCCTTGAAGATACAGAAGAGGCATTTGAACGCATCGAAGAAGTATTCGGACATGAAGTGGCTTCTATCGTCGATGGTGTAACCAAACTAGAGCGAATAAAATTCGAAACTAAAGAAGCCCAACAAGCTGCTTCAATGAGAAAAATGCTAGTAGCAGTCGCAAAAGACATCAGAGTCCTTCTCATCAAGCTCGCAGACCGGCTTCACAACATGCGAACAATCGCTTCATTGCCTAAGTGGAAACAACAGCGAATAGCAACTGAGACTCTAGATATCTATGCTCCTCTTGCCCATCGATTAGGTATGCAAGGGCTCAAAAATGAACTCGAGGATCTCTCTTTCGCTGCATTGCACCCCAAATGGTATGCCCAAATTGACCAAATGATAGCCGATAGGGCTCCCGAAAGAGATCTCTATCTAGCTCAAATTCTAGCTGACGTTAAGTCCCGGCTTGATGAATTAATGGTGGGAGCAGAAGTGCATGGCCGACCAAAACATTTCTGGAGCATCTACGAAAAGATGGTAATCAAAGGTAGAGAGTTTGATGAAATCTACGACCTTATGGGCATTAGGGTAATAGTCGAATCGGTTAAAGACTGTTATGGGGCGCTCGGATCGATCCATGCGACCTGGCACCCCGTCCAAGGACGGTTCAAAGATTACATAGCAATGCCCAAATTTAACCTTTATCAATCCCTCCACACCACAGTTATCGGCCCTCAAGGAAAACCACTTGAAGTTCAAATAAGAACACGCGACATGCATCACAGAGCTGAACATGGTGCAGCTGCTCATTTCAGTTATAAAGAACAAGTAGATGAAAAAGAATACATGTGGTTCTCACGCATTGTTGACTGGCAAGAAGAAACCGAGGATCCACTTGAATTCATGACTAACCTCAAAATGGACTTAGACCAAGATGAGGTTTTTGTGTTTACGCCCAAAGGTGAAGTCGTGACCCTTGAATCAAAATCAACTCCTGTTGACTTTGCATACACAATCCACACAGAAGTAGGGCATGCCTGCAGAGGTGCTCGAGTAAATAAACGCCTTGTCCCCCTCGACACAGTTCTCCAGTCGGGTGACACTGTAGAGATATTAACGAGCAATGCTCAAGACGCAGGACCATCTCAAGATTGGTTAAGGTTTGCAAAGACGCACAGAGCAGGTTCAAAAATTCGTCAATGGTTCACGCGTGAAAGAAGAGAAGACGCTATTGATGCTGGGCGAGAAGCGCTTGCCGAATCTCTCCGCAAAGAAGGCTTACCTACATTCAAGCTCTTGAAGAGCGAGACCTTGCAAGAAGTCTGCGAAACACTAAATTATTCGGATTCGGAAGCGCTTTATGCTGCTATCGGAGAACAAAATGTAAATCCGAAAAGCGTAGCCGGACGATTTCTTGAAATCCTCAAAACATCAGGGTCTTCACAAGGAATTCCAGCCCCCCTACCAAGCCATCGGGATAAAAAAGTAGGGCAAACAAAGAGAAAACGAGATAATGAAGTAGGAGTTGTCGTTGAGGGCGTCGACGACGTAATGATCAGACTCGCTAAATGTTGCACCCCTGTTCCACCAGACGAAATAATGGGTTTCGTCACACGAGGTAGAGGAGTCTCCATCCACCGAAGCGATTGCGCCAATGGAGTGGCTTTGGCTTCCGGACATGCGAACCGGTTGATAGATGTGGAATGGGATGATAAACGAGGAGGCACCTTTGTAGCGTCAATAGAAGTAAAGGCATTTGATCGAACAAGACTACTCGGAGATGTTTCAACAGTCCTCTCCGATGCAAGGGTAAATATCATCTCAAGCTCTACCCGAACTGGAACTGACAGAGTCAGCGTTATGAACTTTGAGTTCGAATTAGGGGATGGTCGTCACTTAGACTGGTTGATAAGTCTCATACGTCAAGTCGATGGAGTGTACGACGCATATCGAATTTTGCCAGGAAACAATAAAGGCCCATCACGTCAAAAGGCAAAATCGTGATCGCAAATAATGTCATACTGATAGCTCATCCCACTCAAATGTCAGCTAGTAAATATTAATTATGCAATTTAAAACTGTTCAGACCAATGGATACAAAATATCGGAAGTTGACCACTTCCTTCGCAAGTTAAACAAATGGCAGGCAGACGGCAAGACCAAAACAGCTAGTACAAAACTTCAACGCATAACGTTCTCTTTAACTATTAAAAAAGGCTACGACCCTAAAGAGGTTGACGACTATCTAGATTCATTCCTCAGCCAAAAGACACCAAGCCAGAAATCGGTATCAAACCCTAGGATGGAATTGAATTACTCAACGGGTCAAGTACTTACTGCAACTCCAACTATTACCAGTCAAAGACTAAGAGAACTCTCTCCACCAGTAGTTGAAGAAATTGGTTATGAAAAAGCAGAGGTTGACAATTTCTTGAATTTAATTGCCGACACACTTCAGATATTTGAAGAATCGACGGATGAAGAAATACAAAAAATCAAAGCCGATCAGTATGACCCCAACAGCGAAACTCCTAAACTGCTTTCTGCAGATCAAATAAGGTGGGTTTTATTTACAGTGAATGACTCAGATGGGTACGACATCTTAGCTATCGATGCTGCAGTGAACCGTTTATCAGATGCGTTAGAATACCACTGGCGTAAGTCCGAATAACTTCACGTCCCATTCACGCTATTTAATAGCACCATAAGGACCATCAACCCTGTAGTCTTGCCACATGAGTAAATCACAATTCCAAGCCCCCAAAGGGACCCGAGACGTAATGGCTCCGGAATCAAATAGAATTAGTCATCTTCTGAGTATCTTTGAAGACATTCTAAACTCCGGTGGTTACAGTCAGATTATCTCTCCGATATTTGAAGATATTGGAGTGTTTCAACGACTAGGTGATAGCTCCCAGATCGTCACCAAAGAAATGTTTGACCTCTTTGATAAAGACCCTAAGAACCCCCAACACCTGGTTTTGCGACCAGAACTGACAGCAAGCATATGTCGCGCTTTCGCTCAGCATCGGCCAATTACTCCATGGAAAGTTTGGTACCAAGGACCCCAATTCAGATACGAAAAACCACAGGCAGGTCGCTATCGTCAATTTCTACAAGTCGGAGCGGAACTACTAGGATCTCCTGACCCTCATACTGACGTCGAAATCATAAGTTTGGCTTCAAGATTCTTCCAAAAAGCGGGACTTTCAAACACTAAGTTACTTCTAAACTCACTAGGCGATACTGAGACCAGACTCAACTACAACAATGCCTTGGTCAAATATCTTAACTTAAATCAGGCTGACCTTAGTGAACAGTCACGAAACACTATGCTTAAAAACCCCTTGCGTGTTCTTGATTCTAAACGAGAGCAAGATCAAGCAGTAATAAACCGTGCGCCAGTTATATCAGATTTCCTAAATAATGATTCCAATAAACATTTCCAAATCGTTCAGGAAGGTCTTTCTATGCTGGGAATAGAGTATGAGCTGACTCCAAGGCTAGTCAGAGGCTTAGACTACTATACGAAAACAACATTTGAATTTGTTGCCCCTAATCTTGATGCAGCTCAGAATGCTGTGGGAGGAGGAGGTCGCTATGACGGACTCGTTGAGGCCCTTGGTGGCCCGCCCACAGAAGGCATCGGTTTTGCCATCGGCATAGATCGAACGTTGCTAGCTTGTGAAGCCGAAAATATCTCTCTCCCAATTAAAAACTTAGAAATCTTTATTATTGACACTACTGGTGGAGATGAGGCACTCATTTTGGCAGAAGAATTACGGAGAATTGGATTAAGTGTAGATAGGAGTTTTGACCACCGATCCATGAAATCTCAAATGAAGGCAGCTGACAGGTCAGGGGCTCAGCTAGCAATCATCATAGGAACTGATGAACTCGACGAAAATCAGGTTACCCTTCGAGACTTAAGAGGCGATGGAACGCAAATTGCTCTCGACCGCCAGTCACTAACAAAGACTTTACCGGAAATGTTACAGGAGACGACAAAATGACCATGCGAACTCATTACTGCGGCGAGCTAAGATCAAGCGATATCGATTCAACTGTAACTGTTTGTGGTTGGGTGGACACACGCCGGGTACACAGCGAGCATTTAGCTTTTATTGACCTCCGTGACCATACTGGCATTATCCAATGCGTGGTTGATGAGAAATTAGATCTTCGATCAGAGTTTGTTGTCTCTATTACCGGAACTGTGCGCTCCCGTTTTGAGGGGAAAAGTAACGAAAAGCTATCCACCGGCGAAGTCGAACTCGGAGATTGTTCTGTGGAGCTATTATCATCAGCTGAGCCACCGCCGTTCCCTATGCATGAACGTTCGGATGTTGACGAAAATATCAGATTACGACACCGCTACCTTGATTTGCGCAAAACACGAATGCAAAAAAATCTGAGAATACGAGCTAAAGTCAACAGCGCAATTCGTAAAGCAATGGAAAAGCAGGGATTCGTTGAAATAGAAACTCCTATGTTGATCGCATCAACACCAGAAGGGGCTAGGGACTTTGTTGTTCCGTCTCGGCTCCATCCAACGAACTTCTATGCTTTACCACAAAGCCCACAAATTTTTAAACAATTATGCATGGTCGGGGGTATTGATAGATATTACCAAATTGCCCGTTGTCTAAGGGATGAAGATCTTAGGGCCGATAGGCAATTTGAATTTATGCAACTTGATATGGAAGCAAGTTTCGTAACCCAAGAAGATGTGCTGTCATTTGTCTCTGAAGCCATAAAAGATTCTGTTGAGAGTATTACAGGAGAGAGACCTGGAAAGATACCTACGATGACATGGCATGATGCTATGGAGCGATTTGGATCCGATAAACCCGATACCAGATTTGGAATGGAACTTATAGAACTATCAGATATCTTTCAAGACACGGAAGCTAACGTCTTCAAAGTTGACTGTGTCAAAGGCATCCTGTACCCGAAAGGTGCAGAAATACTCGGAAGAAATGCCATCGACTCGCTAACTGAAAAGTGCCAAAATTGGGGTGCAAAAGGGCTCGCCTGGTTCAGGGTTGGTGAAAATTCATCTCTGGAAGGAGCTCTCACAAAATTCATGTCGGACAAAGAAATTGAACAACTTGCGTCCTCAATGGGTGCAGATGCAGGCGACATGGTTTTTGTAATCGCTGATCAGAGGCGAACTGTCAACCACATCTTGGGTCTTTTAAGGCTGGAATTAGCTCGGCCTCCAGTAGGTGAGGGAGGATTAAATTTCTTATGGATTACAGAATTCCCTTTATTTGAATCTGTAACAGACAGCGGCGAGCCGATACCCGCACATCACCCCTTCACTATGCCGCATCCTGAAGACCTTGGGATGCTGGATACTGCCTCAGGTGCAGAATATTTATCAATTCGATCTCAAGCCTATGACCTTGTTCTTAACGGATGGGAATTAGGCTCAGGAAGCGTGAGGATTCACAAGAAAGATATTCAGGCAAAGATTTTTAACATGTTAGGAATTCAAGATGAAGAAGCTGAGCAAAAATTTGGATTCTTGCTCGACGCTTTTAAATATGGGGCCCCTCCTCATGCTGGATTCGCATTTGGTATTGACCGTCTTGTCGCTTTGCTTGCAGGAGAAGAGAATATTCGTGAGGTTATTGCATTTCCAAAAACGCAGTCGGGAAGCGATCCTTTAACTAATGCGCCAACACCTCTTGATTCAACACACCTTGAAGAGTTGGGTCTAAGGTTATCCCCGGATACAACCTGATTTAGTCGCTACTATCTGAGGGGGTGATTAGGTAGATGCCTTCCGCTACTTTCTCAAACGTTCCTTCTGTGCCAAATGCTAGGCCTGAGAAAAAATCGACAATTCTCCGGCCTACGTCCTTCGGCTCCGCAATTAAATTAATTATTGTAGGGTTCCCATCCTTGTAGCTTTGAGCAGGAGGCATTACGTCCTCAAAACTTGTAACCTCAAACCGATTGGAATCAAGAGAAGCCATAAAGAAATGATACCTTAGCTAGACAGGCGTGTCCGCACAACTTCAAAACCATTACTCAGTAGACTCTTGAAACTGATGTGCTTTAGATAAGTAGTTAAAAATTTCAAGCATGAATCTGGCTTGTAAAGGGTCTTAAGTCAGCTATGGTGTAAGTATGTTTAAGAGAATTATCTGGATTGCTGCGGGATTTGGTGCTGGACTGAGTTCATCTCTTTGGATGAAACGGGTGGTCAAGAAACGTGCGACTGAATATTCGGCTTCAGTTGCAGCAAATTTTCTTGAGAATAGTGTCAAAGCTACAAAGTCAACGATTTCCGGCGTGGCTGGTGAAGGTAAACGAATCGCAGGAAAATACCAAGACAGGCTTCCTAACCGTGCGGGGAAGAATTCCCGAAACGGCATACTGATCCTAAACGACTAATAAACAAATCAGGGCGAAAAGCGCGCAATAATATAACAATGCGTTGGCATAAAATTATGCGTTGTTATTGCACTGTAGGATTGTTTTAATGAAAGCCAGAGAACTCAGAAGCGCGTTTACTACTTTTTTTGAAAAACGAGGTCATGAGGTTGTACCCTCTGCAAGTCTGATTCCTCACGATGACACAATTCTTTTCACGAATGCAGGGATGGTCCCTTTCAAAAATTATTTCCTCGGTATCGAGAATCCTCCATACAGACGTGCAACGACAGTGCAAAAGTGTGTTCGGGCTGGAGGAAAGCATAATGACTTGGATGAGGTTGGCAGAACAAGTCGGCATCTAACTTTCTTCGAGATGATGGGAAATTTCAGTTTCGGCGATTATTTTAAGGAGGAAGCTATACCTTTAGCGTGGGAGTTTTTCACTGATGTACTCCAACTAGATCCTGAAAGACTTTGGGTAACTGTTCATCATACGGATGAGGAAGCTGCTCAGATATGGGAACAAAAAGTAGGTGTCCCGCCGGATCGTATACAAAGACTTGGTGAGGACAATTGGTGGCGAATGGCCGATACAGGTCCCAATGGTCCTTGCTCAGAGATTTTCTGGGACAAAGGTGAAAAGTATGGACCTCCAGGGGGGCCTGAAAACCCCGCTTCTGATGAGCGCTACATTGAAATCTGGAATCTTGTATTTATGCAGTTTGATCAACAGTCTGATGGTGAGCAAATTCCCCTTCCAAGACCATCAATTGATACGGGGGCGGGCTTAGAGCGAGTTTTGTCGGTAATGCAAAATGTAGATGCTGTTTGGGAGCTTGACGAGTTCCAAACGCTTCTTGAGGCTGCAGAGGCGATTACAGGAGTGGCAAAAGACTCCGAAAACAGCACTCTTGTGTCCTTACAAATTTTAGTTGACCATGCTAGATCCAGTAGCTTTTTGATTAGTGACGGAGTCATTCCAAGTAACGAAGATCGAGGATACGTTTTGCGTCGAATCGTCCGGCGCGCTGTCCGCCATGCATATTTACTTGGGGTGGAAAAGCCCATTATGTCTGAGCTAGCTGACGCAGTAATAACTCTTATGGACGATGCCTACCCAGACTTAGCAGAGAACAAAAATCTCATAAAAGATTCTTTGCAACGCGAAGAAGAGGGCTTTCGGCGAACACTCTCTGCAGGTATGAAAATTTTGGAGGGTCATCTATCGGAAGTAAATGAGAATGAATCATTAAGCGGTGAAGTGGCTTTCCAATTGCATGACACCTATGGCTTCCCTATGGAGTTAACTCAAGAAATTGCTGCTGAAAGAAAAATTGCGATCAATCTTGAGCAATTCAACGATGCAATGGCTCTCCAAAGAGAGAGAGGGAAAGCAGATTTATCGTCGAAAGGTAATTCAACTATTTCAGATTCCGTACTTCAAAAGGCTGTGGAACAATTACCTGCTACGTCTTTCAAAGGTTATATTGAGCATGAAACGACCTCAAAGGTTCTGTATCTAGATAATGACTTTGTAGTTCTTGACAAGACTCCTTTTTATGCTGAAGCGGGAGGACAGGTAGGGGATACAGGGACCATCACAAACGAGAATGGAACCCTCGTCATAGGGAATACAACGGCTATGCCTAGCGGTCATTATTTGCACACGATCGAGCAGATAAACGGCGCAATAAAGACCGGAGATGTCGTCACAGCCATGATTGATAGCAAGAGGCGACTAGATATTCAGCGCCACCACACAGGTACACATCTTTTGCATTGGGCATTACGAACAGTTTTAGGTGATCACGTCAAACAACAGGGATCGTGGGTAGGTCCCGAACGTTTTCGTTTCGATTTCAGCCACTTTGCGTCGCTCACGAAAGAAGAGATAGAACAGATTGAAGACCTCGTAAATAAAGAAGTCTTTTCAGGGTCTTCTGTGGAAATTGTCGAAACCACGATGAAAGATGCAAAAGAATTAGGGGCATTAGCTTTCTTTGGAGATAAATACGGCGATGATGTACGTGTCTTGAAGGCTGGCGAACATTCGGTTGAGTTATGCGGAGGAACTCATGTCCATAACCTTAGCGATATCGGGCCGATAAAGATCCTGTCTGAAGGGTCAATCGGATCAAATATCCGACGCATTGAAGCAATTTCGGGTATGGGGACTATCGGCCTTATTCGTAGTCAACAGAACCTAATTGAAGAAGCTTCAACTAACCTCGGCGTTCCATCATCAAGTCTCATCGAGGGTGTGGCAAAGAAGAATCGAGAAATAGAAGAATTGATGCTTGAATTAGGTGGACTGCGTACATCCGTTCTCAAAAATTCACTAAGCACACTCCTTGACCAAGCTCAAGGCGGGATAATCGCAGAACAGATTGACGGTGTTGGCCGGAATGATATGAGAGACCTGATCGGTTCCCTTTGCGGCAGTGAAGGTATCAAAGCTGTAATCCTCGGAGTCGCTCTGGATAGCGGTGGGGTAGCACTAGCCGCAGGAGTTCCATCTGGCTCTAAACTAGACGCATCCGAACTCATAGCTGAGTCAACAAAACTAATAAAAGGCGGTGGAGGTAAAGGGAAAGAATTTGCAATGGCAGGAGGAAAAGATAGTGCTGCGTTGGAAAAAGCTATCCACCTAGCCCGACAAAAAGCGGAGTCAGGGTGAGGGTTATCGGAATTGATTTAGGGTCCAAAAGGATAGGGATTGCACTGAGCGACACAGACCTAACTGTTGCTACTCCGCTTGATGTTGTTGAAAGATCAGGAAATGTGGAAAAAGACCATATTGCAATTCTTAAAATCACTGATGAGTGGGAAGTACAAAAAATTATCGTAGGTTTGCCAGTTTCATTAGACGGCACTCTCGGGCCATCAGCTCAATCCGTTATGGATGAAATCAAAATGCTTAGGAGCGTAACAGATATACCAATTGAAACTCATGACGAGCGTTTCACTACTGTGACTGCTGAACAAATACTCTTGCAGCAAAATGTAAAACGCGATAAAAAGAAGAGGCTTATTGATAAAGTCGCTGCCGCAATTATCTTGCAGGGTTGGATTGATTCTTTTAACAAATCAAAGGATGACAGGCCTGGGATAGCTACATGAGTGGGGATAATGAAGAATTAGAGCGCTCTGATCCCCAAAGGCAATCTGTATATCCAGACACAGACCCCAAAGGTGTTACTCAAGGAGAGCACAATGCACCTTATAAAAACTTTTTCTTAGGGGCATATGAAGGAAGTAAAGAAACTACCCAAAAGGGCAATTCAAGTTCGAAGGATATCTACCCCCAAGATTTACCACCTTGGTATGAAGACGAATATTATGACGATCGAGACTGGGAACGTCTTCCCAGAAGAACAAGCAGAGCGATACGGTTCGGGATTTTCTTAAGTGTTCTGCTCGGGCTCTCATTAGTAACTTATAGCTTTATTAAGGGCTGGATTGATGATCAGCTTGACCCACCAGGTGAACCGGGAATTGCTATAACTGTTGAAATTCCTCAGGGAGCGTCTGCGGATGATATCGCAAGAATTCTTGCAGATAATGACGTTGTTGCGAATGCAACTGTTTTCAGATACTACTTAAGGTTCAAGAGTGCTTCTGATTTCCAAGCAGGTATCTATACATTTCAGATTAAGAGCTCTGCTTGGGATGTTAAAGAGATTCTGTTAGCAGGACCAATGGAAATCCCTGATGATAGATTTTTCGTAACCATCCCCGAAGGTCTAACGCTAGTTGAGATGCAAGAAACACTTCTGAGTCAATTACCTGACTTTAATCCAGATGAGCTTAAGCAAGCGATTGAAAATTCTGAAACTCCTTCCAGCCTTGGAATTACTTTAAGTTTCATTAAAGAAGGCATCTTCTTCCCCGATACCTACGATGTTGATGAAGCATCACTTGCAAATGAAGAGAGCCTTCTCCAGAGAATGACTTCCCAATTTGATATTGTCGCAACAGAAACCGGTCTTGCGAACCCTCCCAGCGGTCTGGGTGTAAACCCGTATGAGGTGTTGATCGTTGCATCACTAATTGAGGAAGAAGCGGCACTTGATGAAGAGAGGGCAAAGATAGCAAGGGTAATTTATAACAGGTTGGATCGATCAATTCCGTTGGGCATTGACGCAACTATCGTTTATGCCCTCGGCGGTGATAGAGAATTAACTCTTAGTGATTTAGCAGTTGATTCACCATATAACACTCGACTCGTTTCGGGATTGCCTCCAACTCCGATAAGTGCCCCAGGTAGGGCGTCGATAGAGGCAGCTCTTCAGCCTGCTCAAGGAGATTGGCTGTATTATGTGCGAACAGACGAATCCGGTGTAGGCTCCCATACTTTCACAGTGACACAGGAAGATTTCAATGAGGCTGTTTTGATCTGTATAGAGAGAGATCTCGGCTGTGGTTGAATTTCCTGAGGCCAGCGGAGATCAACTAATTGCTGCTGTTGTAGGTAAGCCAATAGCGCATTCACTTTCTCCACTGATTCATAACACTGCATTTAAACAAGAGAATTTAGATTGGGTTTACCATGCAATAGAAGTTATGGAAGAAGAAGCAACTGAATGCATAGCGCAAGTAAGAGAAAAGAATATCCGCGGCTTATCTGTAACAATGCCTTTAAAAGAAGCAGTGATTCCCTACTTGGATGGTTTAACCGAGACAGCCAAAGAATTGAATGCAATCAACTGTGTCTTTTGGGATGGGGATAACCTCATCGGGGATAATACAGATGGGGACGGTTTCGTTAACGCTTTGAAGTCGCAGCTCAATAAATCTCTCAATGATAAAACCTTCGCAATCATAGGCGCTGGAGGTGCAGCCCGGTCTGTTGTTTATAGTTTGGGAAAGAACTCAGCAAAGCAGATCATCGTTGTAAATAGAAGTAAGCAAAAAGCCGAGGCAGCTGTTCAACTTGGAGGGTCTAATGCAAGGGTCGGTAGCTATGAAGATGTTGCTGCTTGCGATATTGTTGTGAACTCAACACCGCTTGGAATGGCCCGAACCTCTACAGAAGCCCTGCTGCCAGTGCCGGTTGAGTTTCTATCTGCTAACCAAACAGTAATAGATCTTGTCTATAACCCCATAGAGACAGAATTTCTTAGGCAAGCTAAAAGTTTGGGTGCAACAACTTTCTCTGGTTTGGGAATGTTGATTCATCAAGCTCTCTTGCAGTTCCGCCTTTGGACAGGCCTGAAGACGCCAATTGAGGGGATAGAAAACGTAGTTTTCGATGCTGTTAGTGGATAATACTTCTGCGGTTAACTCCCTGCAAAAGCTAATTTCCGTGACTACTCTCATAATGTGGACATGAAAGAAATTAAAGTTGAACTAGCCGATAGAA
Source organism: Acidimicrobiales bacterium (assembly GCA_011523005.1). Taxonomy (GTDB): domain Bacteria; phylum Actinomycetota; class Acidimicrobiia; order Acidimicrobiales; family UBA8592; genus UBA8592. The sequence continues at coordinate 1,142 of WTHU01000002.1, read as the reverse complement.
GTTACCCAGTACTTGTTGGGTCTGGTTGCCTAGGGCGTATTGAGAAGTACTTTCCCGAGTCGGCGAGAAGGGTCGCTATCGTAACTCAGGAGCAAATCGGTATAGAGATACCTTTTAGTAAGGACTTTAAAGTTTTTGAGATAGGTAAAGGTGAGACAGCTAAATCAATAGAAACTGTTATCAAATTATGTAGGGAATGGGTTGACTGGGGCTTGACCCGTTCAGATATTGTCATCGGCTTGGGTGGCGGAATGGTAACTGATGTTGCAGCTTTTGCGGCTTCGATCTACCACAGAGGTTTGAACGTAATTAATGTTCCGACCACATTGCTTGGGATGGTTGATGCAGCAATTGGAGGCAAAACGGGAGTTAATCTTCCTGAAGGAAAGAACTTAATTGGAACATTCTGGCAACCGAAAGCTGTCATATGCGATATTGATACGCTCCGAACTCTTCCAGAACGCGAATGGAAATGTGGGTACGGGGAAGTCGCTAAGTATCATTTCCTCGGCGCAGATGATATGCGCGAATCTGGGCTGATTGACACAGTAGTAGAATGTATAAAAGTCAAAACAAGTATTGTCGCTGAAGATGAGCGAGAGACGGGTAACAGGGCAATTCTGAATTACGGTCACACTTTAGCCCATGCGCTCGAACTTGAAAATAAATTTACGCTCGCTCATGGCGAGGCCGTAGCTGTCGGTATTCGCTACGCTGCGCAAGTCGCATTTTACCTAGGGCGAATTGGAGAAGACCGAGTTGCATATCATGAGGAAATTCTCAATCACTATGGACTGCAAATGAAATTAGGGAAAAGAGTTGATATTGACAGAATCATTTCGCTATTTTCCAAAGATAAAAAGTCCATGGATGGGATCACATTTGTTCTAGATGGAGATCTAGGTGTGGAACCTGTGCTTGTTCAAGACGTGAATATACTAATGAAAGCTATGGAGGTTGTTCAATGAAGTCAATCTTGTTATTGATGGGGCCGAATCTTAACATGCTTGGAGAACGAGAGCCTGAAATCTATGGGTCTGACACTCTTCACGAGCACGTCAAGGAAGCGGAAAGAGTCACGAATGAATTTGGTTATGAATTACAGCACTACCAGTCAAACAACGAAGGGGATTTAGTAGATC
>WTHU01000021.1 GCA_011523005.1 Acidimicrobiales bacterium | reverse complement strand
CCATTGCCTTTCCTTTCCACGTCAAGACGTCCTATTTATACAATAACCGTGATTTGTTTATATTTTCATATCAAATCAGGAAACTGGCGAACTTATATCTACTATGCGTATCTTCCAGGGTTCAATCTGCCGTTTGGGTCAAACTCTCTTTTTAAAGAATTCGTAATTTGAGTAATGGCAGGATCTATTTCTTTTCTGCTCTGAGGTTTATCAGCCCAGACATTCCCAACACCGATTGAAGCCACAAAATTACCAGTGTCCTTTCGGTTTATCCTGAGTGCATCTGCAGGAGCAATAGACCACCGGTATCGGGGCAAACCAGGGGCTCCCTCAACTTCTTCATAATTGCCTATTGATAAAAGCTTCTTCAGTTGCTTTTGAACGTCAGGTTTATGCCCTTCTAGATGTACCCACACTGTTTCTCCATCCCAAAGAATCGCTGATGGTTTATATGTATTTTCAAGAACACCCTGTGGGTCCTTTGATGCTGCAGTGAACCATCTACTAGTCGTTGGTATAGGGTTTGTTCGTATCGTGACTTCAGCGAATAGCCCTAGGGTTCCGAATGACCCGACCATCAACTTATGTAGATTGAATCCACTGACATTTTTCACAACTGGAGCTCCGCTTGTAATGATTTTGCCGTCTGCTGACACGTAACGGAGTTGCAAAACTGAATCTCGTATTCGCCCTTTCCCAAGCACGCTAATATCATTTTCTCCAACTGCTATTGCTCCTCCAATTGTTCCTCCCCTTTCAGGAAGGCAGGTGCGTTGACCGAATCGTCCCAATTCTTTATGCAATTCAGCAACGGTAGTGCCTGTTAGTGCAGTGACGATCATTTCGTCTGGCTTAGCAGACAGAATACCTTCTGGTGCCTTTACGAACCGCGTGTCTTTTTGAGGAAATCCATTTAGGTTCCATCGCGTCTTTCCGCCTTCGACGGCGACAGGTCCTTCAGTTCCGATTTCTGAACAAAAGTTTTTAATGCTGCTATTTATTGGGTCGCCCACTTTTAAACCCAAGTTCCTTCAGGTATTTTATTCAAAGTTTGAATATCGGCACATGAATGGCCAGTAGGTAAGACTTTTCCTGGATTGATTCGGCAGTGAGGATCAAATGAGCTACGGAGTTTATTTTGGTGTTCTAAGTCCTGATCAGTAAATAATTGTTGCATGAATTCTTGCTTTTCTATTCCTATTCCATGCTCCCCTGATAAAACTCCCCCTGCTTCAAGAGATATCTTTACAATTTCTGCGGCCACTTGATGAACGCGCTCTAAAGTTCCTTCTTCGCTCGCGTCAAATACGAGTAGTGGGTGAAGGTTTCCATCACCGGCATGAAATACATTCATAATCGTAAGATTATTCTCATCAGCAAGAGCGTTTACTTTATCCAGCACGTCGGCAAGTTCTGATCGCGGTACAACCGTGTCATGTAAATAGTAGTTAGGTGCTAGGTATGTGCTTGCACCAAAAGCTGATTTTCTTCCTTTCCAAAGTGCATCTCTTTGGTACGAAGTTTGTGCAATTTTTATGTCGCTGGCACCATGGTTCTCAGCTATTTCCCCAATACGAAGAGCTTCAATCTCTACTCCATCCACTAATCCTTCAACCTCAACTAGTAATACGGCTCCAGCATCAGTTGGATATCCCGACGGAATATGTTTCTCTATCACTTCTATTGTTTTTTGATCCATAGCTTCCATTGCTGCAGGAACAATTCCATCAGCAATAATTGCGCTTACGGTTTCAGCGGCCTTTCTCATAGAGGGAAAAGAAATAAGAAGGGTTTGCACATCGTCAGGGTTTGGGGTCAAACGCACTGCAATTTTTGTTGTTATTCCGAGCGTTCCTTCACTACCAATAAATGCGCCACGGAGGTCTAACCCAGTTGGCTCTGCATCTAATCCACCAAAAGTTGTGACTTCTCCACTAGGGAGTACAACTTCCAAGGCCAGAACGTGGGTGTCAGTGACTCCGTCAGCCAAACAATGAGGGCCTCCGGAATTATTTGCTACATTTCCGCCAAGAGTACATATCTGTTGACTTGACGGGTCTGGGGCATAGTGGAAACCAAAAGGCTTAAGATGATCACTCAACTCAAGATTAATAACTCCTGGCTCAACCCATGCGATTCTGTTTTCAATATCCACTTCGAGTACGTTATTCATTTTTGTCATGGCTATGACAATTGGAGCTCCTAGTGGGATTGCGCCACCAGCGAGACCGCTTCCGGCTCCACGGGGTATCACATGTCTGTCATGTTTCTCAGCTATTTTCATGATGGTTTGTACTTCGGTAGTTGTTATCGGAAAGCACACTGGTCCAGCTATTCCGCCTTCAAAAACAGATTCATCTTTGGAGTACAGTATTCTCTCATCTAAATTTTCTAGAACACGATCAAGTTCAAGTGCTTTCTGAAGGTCAGCCACTAGCGGGTCATCAGAGAGATGTTTTGATTCTCTGTAGTCGTTTACTCTCTTTTGAATTCTTTTGAAGTAATTCATCTTAGCTTCATCGTATCGTTGGCTGTATGAGTTGATGGTGAGCAAAAGTAGTGATGTTTTGATTTTCCCAACTTGTCCTGAAATGCTGTCCTAGGTAGGAGGATTTATGAATGTACCAAAAGGTTTATCAGAAGTAACAGCTGATTGGTTGGAGTCGGTGCTTCAACCATCTGAGAAATTCAATGGCGTAGAGATTGAGAGCGTTTCCTGCGACAATATTGGGGAAGGTACTGGAATTTTTGGGGAGATTGGATTGCTTACTATTTCGTGGGCTTCTGATGGTGATTTCCCGAAGTCTATGGTCGTGAAGTTGCCGTGCACTGAACCTGAAAATCTTGCTGTAGCTCAGGCACTAGGTATTTATGCCCGAGAAGTCTCTTTTTATGAAAGTGTGGGTAAATCATCTTCTTTACGTATTCCAGAGTGTTTCTATTCTCAGTTAGATGACGATGGAAGATTTGTTTTACTTATAGAGGATTTGTCAGCTAATTTTTCTGTCGGTGATCAGGTCGTCGGAGCTACGAACAAACAAGTTCAATGTGTGATTGATGCTTTAAGTGATTTTCATGCTCAATGGTGGGAAAGTCCTGAACTTGAATTGTTAGAGTGGCTTCCTGTTCCGAATGATCCTGCTTATATGGCTACTGTGCCTGGTATTTTTCGCGCAGGACTTCCAGTTCTTCAACAAGAATGGTCTGATCGTGTAATGCCGGAAAGTATTGAAGTGGCAACGCTTTTAGATCCTAGGTTTGAGGAAATTATGGAGATGTTTTCTGAGCGGCCTCATACTTTTGCCCATGCAGATACACGTTTAGATAACATATTTTTTTCAAAAGATGGTTCTGATGAAGTTGCTTTTATTGACTTTCAATTGTGTCTACGTGGGAATGGAGTTAACGATCTTGCGTATATTATCGGGAATAGTGTGCCTAGAGAAATAGCCGCAGCTAACTGGGAGTCGTATATTAAGCGATGGTTGACTGGTCTTTCAAAGCATGGCATTGAATACGGTTTGGAGGATGCAATTCGTGGATACAGACAAGCAGTTTTGTATTACACAGTTGGCGCCATGTCATTAATTGCTTCTTTCGATACTGGAAATGAACGTGGAGCGGCGATGGCGGAAGCATATGTAACGAGAATTTTTAATCATGTTGTTGACACGGATGCTCGTGTCATTCTTGAGAATTAAATTCTCTCTTCACGTATTTTTTTCCTTCTTTGGTTTTCCCGATTTCATCAATTGTTCCCGCTTTGCGGAAACAGTAGGCCATCTGTTGAGCGGTACTTCGTGAAATCTTTCCAAGGTTTGATATGTCTGCCGTCGTGAATTCAGCAGGAAGTCCATCAGGTAAGAGATTCATAAGGTCTTCTAGGTGTTGGAAAGTGTGTGTTTCATGTATTGAAACTAGCTGAGTATTGATTGTCCTGTATCCACCTCTGTTTCTTCTCAGTTGCTTTTCATATTTTTGTACTTTGTTAATGCTGACTAGTACAGCTTCAAAAGAGAGATTGGGGTGTTGAAGCAAGTCTGGGATTGACACGAGTTCGCTGAAAATAGTGAACAGGTCGCCTCGCTTTGGTGATTTTCTAGGTGCTTTATCAGGCTTTAATAACGTTGTATGTATTGGGATTGGATAGACGATAGTGATTGTGTAGGTATCTAGTAGAGCATTGAGTTTTTTTCTCATTGAGGCGAAAGCCGTTGTTTGGATTTCGATAATGATGTTTTGGTTATTCTGCGTTCGTAATAAGTCAACGACAAACCCAGCAAGAGGGGCTTCTGTTAGATCTCCTGGTTCCCAATAGTGTTCTTTGAGGTCAGCATGAAGTGATCCCTCATTCAGTGTTCCAATATGTGGTTGCTCTGGTTGTGTTTCGTTTGACATCTTTTGATGATTTGTTATTTCTCTGGCAATCTTAAAACGACTCTGGTTGGTGCGTGGTATGGCAAAGAAAAAAGCAGCTTTCATTCCTCAAGAAGGTAGTGAGTTCACGGCGGATTGGTTCACAGACTTATTTCAAGAGCAGTATGGTGCTGCGGTGTTAGATGTATCGCGAGAAGTAATTGGAACTGGTGTCGGTTTCGTGGGTGAAATACATCGGTGTTCTCTGATGTGGGATGCGAATAGAGATGATCTGCCAACGTCAGTTATTGTGAAAGTTCCCTCCAAGCTTCCTTTAAATCGTAGCTTGGGTGAGGGTTTGCAACTTTATGAACGAGAAGTTGTCGCCTATGAAAAACTTTCACGGAATATGGGTTTACCCATGCCGGACGTTCTGCACAGTGCTATGGATGATGACCCGACACCGTGGTTAGATACCGTTATTACTTTTCTCTTTTCTCGTCTTCCTCTTGGTGGCGTGAGTTGGCTTACTGTGAAATTTCTTCAGTTAGCTTCAAAAAATCCGAAGCTGCGTCGATACGTATTGGTGCTAGAAGACATTTCAGATGCTAGGCCTCCAAGTCAGGTAGAAGGTGGTTCCCTTGATGATGCTTTAATTTCGTTAGCAACACTCGCTAAGTTTCATGCACATCATTGGATGAACGAAGAGTCCATAGCAGTATCCGATCGGATATGGGCCGTTAATCGGTTGCCGAAAGTTATTCAAGCTAGTTATGCGAGAAACCGCGAGGAATTTGTTGACAGGTTTGGAGATCTTGTAGGAAAAGAGAAGATGCAAGTTATTGATGATGCACAGGAGCGTCTGGAGGACCTGTTAGCACCATTAGCTCGGGATCCATGGACACTACTTCATGGTGATTACAGACTTGATAATATTATGTTTCGTTCAAATGGTGAGATAGTTGTTATTGACTATCAACTTCTTTGTAAAGGTCGTCCTGGTTGGGATGTTGCATATTTTATTACGACAGCGTTATCAGCAGATCACAAAAGTGAAGAAGAGACAATGCTTAAGCACTACCATGAGACTCTTTTGCTTGAAGGTATAACTGATTATTCATATGAAGAGTTGGTGGATGATGTTGAGTTAACGAAATTACTGTTGGCACATCGATTGGTTGGAAGTAGGGACGCTTTTGATACAGAGCTCCAAAATAGTGATGAAACGTTTGTTGATGTGCTAGTGAAGAGAGTCGTTGGCTGGATTTAACACTGTGGTCTAGTTATCTTGCAATCGCTTTTCCGCTAAAGATATGTATTCCGGATTAAGGTCATACCCAACGTAATGTCTGTTGGCAGATTTAGCTGCTACGGCGGTAGTTCCTGATCCACAGAACGGGTCGACGATTAGGTCACCTTCGTACGAGTAAAGTTGGATGAGTCGTTTAGGAAGTTCTTCAGGGAAAGGTGCGGGATGTCCTATTTTTTTTGCCGATTCCGGCCGAAATCGCCAGGTATCTATCGTCCACGCTAAGAAGTCTTCCTTTTGAATAGAGTCAACGTGCGGTAAGCCACGAGAGGCTCGCTGTTTTTTTGTTAAAGATCTATCAAATCGTAATTTGCTAGCAATGATAACGCGCTCAGTTACATCACGAAGAACTGGATTGGATGCAGATTGAAAAGATCCCCATGCGCAACTGCCGGATGCTCCCTCAGCTTTAACCCAAATGATTTCTCCGCGTAATAAGAACCCGATATCTTCTTGTAAAATTCGAGTAATATCTGCGCTGAGTGATCGATAGGGTTTTCTTCCTAAATTGGCAACATTGATAGCTATTCTTCCACCAGGTTCGAGAATTCTCCAGCATTCTGTGAACACAGATCTGAGCATTTGTAAATATTCGATATAACTCGCTGGAATTCCTTCCTTTTCGATATCAACTTCGTAATCTTTCCCTACGAAATATGGTGGTGATGTTACGACTAAGGCTGTTGAATTTGCATTGATCTCGCCCATATTTGATGAATCGCCAACATAAAGTTGGTCTATCGTGACGGGTGTAGATGGCTCAGTTCTTTTATCTTGTTGAAGGGGTGGAAATCTTTTATAAAAGGGATCGGAATTATGGCTTTCTCGCTTTGAAACACCAAAAGTGGAAGTAGTTGTTGAGCTCTTTGCATCATTTTCAAAGATTGACATACCTAAACGGTAGCTGGAGTGAAAGTAAGAGCGACATTCCCGAATTATCGAATTAAAGAATATTATTGCTGAGCAGGGTTTATGTCCTTTTTAAAATATTGAACTTTTTTACCTGGACCGTGTTCGCGTTCGAAAAAGGGCTCCCAATTAAGTCGGGTATGAAATGCGATGGACTGCGGGTTTGGGGGTTCAAGATTTACTTCACAGAGAAGGATTTGGGCGTCGTTACATTCAGCGTGTTTTTCAAGTTCTTGATATAACTTGTTTCCGAATCCTTCACGCTTATGGTTTTGATCAACCATTATTCGATCTACGTAGCAATAATTAGAAAATTGTGTCTCCAGCCATGTGTAATTATCACTTGAATAGGTCTGATCTGGTCCAATGATGATGAGTGCTGCTACAAGTTTTCCATCTATTTCTTCTATCCAACATTTTTCAGCAATAGATAGGATACTTTTCAGTTCCTCTAAAGTTAGAGGGTTCACAGCCGGAGTCGAAGCATTATTTAATGCTAGTAAAGCTTCTTGGTCTTCTTCTTTCAGTTCTCGCAGCATATTTATTCCTTTCCCCTGTTCATTGAGTGGTGCCGTTGCCTAGGGTGTGTGATGATAGAAGGGTGGAATAGAAAAGTATTCCTTTACATAGAGTATCGTAAGGATTTGATTGAATGGGTACCAGCCAACTGCTGTCAGGCGTACGAATAATTGAAAGTTCTCTTTTAGGGCCTGGGTTGATATCTACATTTTTTTCAGACTTAGGAGCAGACGTAATCAAAGTCGAACCACCGCAGGGCGATTACATTCGTCAGATGACTTGGCCGATAATTGATGGCGTTTCTCTTTTACATTTGCATACACATAGAGGGAAGCGAAGTATTGCGTTAAACCTGAAAACTGATGATGGGTTGAATATATATAAGGATTTGGTCTCTTCAGCAGATGCCGTAGTTGAAGCAATGAGACCTGGAACCTTAGAAAAACTGGGGCTTGGTTTTGATGTTCTGAAAGAGATAAATCCGAAAATTGTCTTTTGTACCCTATCGGGGTACGGATCCTCTGGCCCATATCAAAATATGCCTAGTCATGGTATTGCTTACGATACGTGGGCTGGGTTGATTAATCCCGTAGTTGATGAGGAAGGCTTCACTAGGATCCCCCGCGATATGCCAAACGTGGGAATTAACGTCGGCCCAATGCTTGGTGCATTTGCATTGCTAGCAGGAATTACACGTGCACGTGAAACAGGTGAAGGATGCCAAATGGAATTAGCTCAATCTGATGCTGCGGCATATATGGATTGGTATCGTATTGAAACTTGGAAAGCATATGAACGTTCTGAAACTGTGGTTACTGGAAACCCAGCCGACGATTATGAACGAAGGCCACCAGGCCTTGCAGGGATGTGGGAAGGCGTTCGATACCAAATCTATGAATCAATTGACGGTCATGTTCTTTTTATGGCATCGGAGCAGGCTTTTTGGAAGAACTTTTGTGAAGGCATTGGAAGGCCAGAACTCTTTGAAAAGTGGCCTGGTTCAAAATACGCAGATCATGCAAAAGGAAATCGGGAACTTCACCTTGAACTCAAAGAAATCTTTAAAAGTAAATCTACGAATGAATGGCTTAAATTTAGCGAAGAGGAAAATACACCTATAGCACCTGTTTATAACGCTAAAACTGCTCCCAATGACCCTCAGTTCCAGCACCGTCTACCTTTTTATTCAGTTGATGACTTGGGAGCTGAACAACTTCCGCTTCCAGTAAAGATAATAGGGGAAGACCAACCGATACCGACAAAAGCGCCAGATGTCGGTGAACATACCGAACAGGTTCTTACAGAAATACTTGAATATGATAAGAGTCGCATTTCTGAACTACGTGAAAATGGGGCATTCGGCTAAAAGTCTAAATTCGGTTCTATATTTTTAGCATGCTTAGCTTCGTTCATTCTCATTCCTTTGTGAGAAGGTTTTTCACAGTCGGTATGCTACCTATCGCCATTGGAGTAGCTGGAATTTATGTTGTTGCATCAATACTCATAGCAATATTCCTATTTGTATTTGGAGGTAAGCCAGATCGTCACATTCGCCTTGCTCTTATGTTGCTTTGGTACTTAATTATGGAATTAGTTGGTGTCCTAACTGCTTTAATTCTCTGGGTCGTAACCATGTTCGGTTTCACCATGTCATCAGACAGGTCTCAGAGCGTTCATGCAGTAGTTCAATATCTTTGGGTTGCTTCTATTTTGGGTGGTGCTGAAATTTTTCTCCGTACTAAAGTTAACTTTCCAAACAAAGTTACTTTTGGAAGTGGGCCGTTCATCATAGCGGCACAGCATAGTAGTTTCTTTGACGCATTGATTCCAACAATTTTGATAGGGAAATACTCTAGAAATGTAATCCCTCGACATGTTTTAAAATCGGATCTTTTGCTCTCCCCTTCATTAGATATTTATGGAAACCGTTTGCCTAACCAGTTTGTAAATCGAGGGTCAAAAAATAGTGAACGAGAGGTAGATGGCGTACGACGTCTGGCGAATGATTTAGGATCTGATGCTTTGGTTATTTTTCCAGAGGGAACATTTCGCACACAAGACAGATATGAGCGTATTATGCAAAAAATCACTCTATCTGATCCTGATCGTGCAGAAAGAGTACGTGGTTTGAAATATCTTCTTCCCATAAAGCCTGGGGGGTTATTAGCAATGGTGAACGCAAGCCCCGAATCTGACCTTTATCTAGTTGCACATCGAGGGTTCGAAGCTTTTGGTTCATTCAAAAAGATCTTCGCAAATATCCCATTTACTGACCCTGTTGAAATGTATATCAAACAGATTCCATCTGAAATTATTCCAAACGAAACGGGGGAATGTTTAAGATTCATTGATTTTGAGTGGTTAGCATTAGATAAATGGTTAGAAAGTAGAGTTGTGAGTGATGCAAGTACCAGTTGACAATGACGTCTTTCAATTTGCAAAATTGATTGCTGCTGAGGCGGCAAATCTAACGCTTGACTGGTTTCAATCGCATGACTTAAAAGTTGATATCAAGGCTGACAATACTGAAGTAACGGATGCTGATAAAGCTGTTGAGGAATATTTACGTACAGCAATAAGCAAAGAGTTTCCTAATGACACGATTATTGGCGAAGAGTCAGAAAATTTTTCTGGAAAGACCTCACGGCAGTGGATCATTGATCCTATTGATGGGACAGCCTCATTTGCTAGAGGTGTTCCTCTTTTTAGTTCACTCTTAGCAATGTTTGATGAATCCGGGCCAGCTGTTGGCATTATTCATCTTCCTGCCCTTAATGAATTTATAGCGGCCGGAAGAGGTATTGGCGTTTCCAGTTCACAGCCAAACAATACCGTTTCTTCAGTTGAACATATTTCAAATAGTTGTATTTCTTCCAGTAGCTTTGACGTGCCATGGTGGCCTGAAAAGTCTCTTTTAAACATCGCTACAAGTGGAGCCAAGACAAGAACTTGGGGTGATGGTTACGGTTACTTTCTTGTAGCTACTGGCCGTATTGAAGCGATGATTGATCCGCCTCTATATACGTATGATGTGGCTCCTATGTTGACAATAATTCCAGAAAGTGGGGGCCGTATCTCTTCGTGGGATGGAAAAACTGAACTTGAAGACAAGATTGGATGGGTAGCGACAAACGGC
>WTHU01000001.1:5827-10255 GCA_011523005.1 Acidimicrobiales bacterium | reverse complement strand
TTGTAGTAGTGACCCGCTCAATACATGTCACGGGAACTGGTTCAAGCCATACGGTCTGCCAAATACCTGCTACCGCCGTGTACTGAATCGCGAAAGGGTTCAACGTTTGCTTCCCAACCGGCTGATTTCCTATATCAGTAGGGTCCGTAACAGAAACAACGAGTTCCTGCTCAACCCCTTCTGTTAACGCGTCAGTGATATCAAAAAAGAATGGGTCAAAACCACCGGCATGAGTTCCTACTAGCACACCGTTCACAAAGACTGTGCATGACCAGTCAACAGCTCCAAAATGGACACGCAACCGTTCCCCACCATCAGAGATGGGATTCTCAAAGAACCGTCGCATGGTGAGGACTTCATCAGGTTGCACCACGTGGGCGAAACCGCTTAACTCAGAACCAGCAGGAAAAGGAACAACGATTATTTCAGACAAATCGGGTTCATCTTCCAAGTCATGGACGCATGCATCCCAGACCCCATTCAGATTTATCCACCGAGGGCGAACAAGTTGCGGACGCGGATACTCAGGTAGAGGATTGTTCTCATCCACATCTATAGCCCATTTCGAACGTAATTGCACCTTCCCAAACTACATGAGAGACCTCAAACAATAAAGAGACCAAACATGTAATAAATGAGGAAAGAAAACTGGTACGCAATCTACATATGTATGCTTCATTCTGTGGATATACGAAAACGTCTCTCCGTTCTACTCATCTTGTCACTCACAGTATTAGCGCTAAGTTGTTCCTCAACTGAAACAAAAACTCAAAACATCGAACAAACTTCGCAATCACCTCAAATCTCACCTACTCCTGCTCAAATTGCTGAGAACTCAGATAACTCTGCGAAACCTGATAATAATAAGTCAGAGCCAAGTGAACCTGAAGCCGAACAAACGCAAGCTCAAAATGATTCGGAAACTCAAGACGGTCCTCGTTACTCTTACGGTGACTCCGAATATCTATTTGATCAAGACAAGCTCCATACGTTCGAATTGACATTGTCGGAACAGAATCTTGCCTACCTTGACAGCGCACCGGGATTAGAGGAATACGTGCCCGGCACCCTCACATTTGAAGGCGATTCACTACCTGTCGGGATCCGATATAAGGGATCTGTTGGAGCTTGGGTGGGATGTTTAACAGGAAATGCCTTTGAAGCCGAAGGGGAAAAGGCGTGTACCAAATTATCAATGAAAGTGAAAATCAACTGGGAAGACTCCGATGACACATTCTACGATGTTAAAAAACTGCAATTCCATTCACAAAACCTTGACCCGACCAAAATGCATGAACGACTCGGGTACTGGCTCTTTCGCGAAATGGGAGTCCCAGCCCCACGATCCGTACATGCACGGTTGATCATCAATGGAGAATACAACGGAATATACGCATTAACAGAACAAATTGATGGACGCTTCACACGACAAAACTTTGATGATGGAACAGGCAATCTATATAAGGAGATATGGCCAATCACGAACTCTGGTAAACCAATGCCAGAAGAACCACTTCAGGGATCGCTAAAAACCAATGAAGATGAGAACCCATCGTTTGAGATCATCCAACAATTCGCTCAAGCAGTTATTGATGCAGACTCTGCAACTATCCAAGATGTTATGCGTCAATGGATAGATGTTACTCAAACTCTTTCATACATGGTCGTTGATCGGGCAATCGCCAATGACGATGGTGTCCTTCACTTCTATTGCGGAGGTATTGAAGAAATTGATTTTGGAGGCGGTTGCAACTCTCACAATTTTTACTGGTACGAAGACCCAACTGAGAAAATCATGCACCTCATCCCTTGGGATCTCGACAACGCATTCGACAATATCACCGGGCCCGCGAACCCAGTCACTCCAATCAAAGATAAATGGGGCGAAAAGACCAACGACTGCAAACCGTTTGTTTATGGGGGATGGGGATTGTCACAACTTTCTGCGGCCTGCGATCCGATTATCGGAAATCTAGCGACCTTCGAAGACGAGTATCAGCAATTACGCGACATTTTCCTCGCTGGACCATTCGCAAAGGACACTGTTGAAGGTCTTCTCAACACGTGGGCTGGGCAGATCAAAGACGCCGTGCAAGAAGCTGATGAAGCCCACGATGACCAACCATCTATGCAAACATGGCTCGGAGCAATAGAAAAACTTAAAGATGATCTTGAATACGCTCGCAATCAATAACGCAATTAAAGCCGTATCAATTCACCATGATTAACGCTCACGTTTCGCTCAAGTAGGATTAGAGACAGGAGAAGAGAGATTATGTCTGACGGATTATTAGTACTTTTTGATGCCATCGCAGTACTAATCATGGTGTTTTGCTTATATTTCCCCCGCCATGGTCGCAAAGATATGATCGTTGCGCTATTCGCAATCAATATCGGCGTGCTCGGAGTTTCATTTACGCTAGCGGACGCAGCGGTAAGCGCAGGTCTCGGATTGGGACTCTTTGGCGTTCTCTCCATCATCAGACTCCGATCCAATGAACTCGGACAGCAAGAAATTGCCTATTATTTCTGTTCACTTGCACTGGGACTAGTTGGTGGCGTCAACGTTGACTCATGGATCTCTCCAATTCTGATGGGGGCTATCCTCATTGCGATCTTTATCGGAGATCATCCCAAACTCTTTTCAGCAAGCAGACACCAAATCATGCGACTCGATAAGGCGTATACCGATGAACAACAACTACGCAACGAACTCGAGACGATGCTGGATGGAACAATCAAAAGACTACAGGTAAAGCGAGTTGATCTGGTCAACAATAGTTGTGTCGTTGATGTGCGATTCACGATCAACGATATGAGCTCAGACCCTAGCTGAATGGGAACTCACCCCATACAACCTTCTTCCATAAATACAGAATTCTTCTCTGCAGTAAATCTTGAAGAGATGAATGTTTATGCGAAGCTTCAAACACGAATCGACAGAAAATATATTGTGACACCAAATATCTGTAATGCTCTTCTCGCCGGGCTTGACATTGATGGGGCAGTATTAGAGATTAATGGACACAGAACCAACCTCTATCAATCAATATATTTTGATACCCCAACGTTAGACCTTTATAAAGCTGCCGCTTATCGAAGAACGCCACGCTTTAAAGCCCGCACTCGTTATTATCAACAGACCGATATGGCAATGTTAGAAGTAAAAATAAAAGACGGAAGAGGGAAAACTGTCAAAACCCGAACAGAACACAATCCGCATATGCTTGACAAACTCACTGACGAAGCCCGGCACTTTATCAACGTAATCGCAAAAGATCACGACACTGTGAACAAACTTCGCTACACACTCAGCACACAATATCAACGCACAACAATTGTCGACCTTGATACACAAACGAGACTGACTTGCGATGAATTCCTAACCTGCAGCGATTGGGAGAATAACACGCTCTCATTTCCCTTTCTTATCCTTGAAACCAAATCATCTCAACACCCCAGTCCCTTTGATCTATGGCTATGGGACAATCACCACCGACCAATCAGGGTCAGTAAATACTGCACAACTCTCGCAGTCCTCCACCCTGAACTTCCATCAAATAAATGGCATTCAACGATAAAAAACTTTTTCTTATCGCCAGTTCCCTAAAGAATTTTTAATTTTTGTTCTCCAAAGATTAAAGAAGAAATAAGGTTCTCGTAATCTACCTTCTTGATAATAATTTTGAGTCTTCACTATGAGAGCGGGCGGGTTAACAGTGGATCGTTGACCCGCCCGTATGTAAGAAAAATTTCGTAGCACATGGGACAAAAACAGGCTGGTGCGCTACATTTCTACCGTCCCCAAAACTAGAAGGAAAAATATGGATTTAGGACTTAATGGAAAGAGAGCACTTGTAACAGGTGCTACGAAAGGACTCGGTCGTGCAATTGCTGAAACCCTCCTTGCTGAAGGATGCTCTGTGGCTATTTGTGCTAGAGATGCCGACGGAGTGAGCGCCGCTGTATCTGAACTTAGTGAACTTGGAACTGCTTGTGGCTCACCAGTTGATGCAGGAGATATGGATTCTCTCACGAATTGGATTAATTCATCAGCTGAAGAACTCGGTGGCATAGATATCTATGTCCATAACACATCTGGCAAACCCCAAAGAAAGCTTGAAGGGTGGATCAATAACTTTCACATTGATCTCATGTCACTGGTTGGTGGTGTAGGTGTAGCAAAAGATGCTCTTGCTGATGGGGGCGGGAGCCTTATCAGTATCGGAACAACTGCAACTGCTGAACATTTCGCATCGGGATCCGGTAGTTACAGTGCATTCAAAGCAGCTGTTACCAACTGGACACTAGGTCAAGCACAAGTCCTTGGTGCTCAAGGAATACGATGCAACGTTGTATCGCCTGGCCCGATTATGGTTGAAGGAGGAGACTGGGATGGAATCAAGCAAGGAATGCCTGAATTCTACG
>WTHU01000001.1:0-5727 GCA_011523005.1 Acidimicrobiales bacterium | reverse complement strand
ATGGTTGAAGGAGGAGACTGGGATGGAATCAAGCAAGGAATGCCTGAATTCTACGAAGCAACCCAGAAAACACATCCAGGTGGAGACCTCGGTTATCCCGAAGATGTTGCCAACGCCGTGGCGTTCCTTTCAGGAGATGTAGCGAAACACATTAACGGTGTGAATCTCACTGTTGACGGTGGTTTCTTGAAGAGAGTTAACTACTAGAAATAGATAAGTTAACAATTGCTATTAGGCACGTCTGAATTTATAAAGAGTCGGATAGGATTTATCCCGTTCGGGGCTGTAGCTCAGTTGGCTAGAGCACCTGCTTTGCAAGCAGGGGGTCGGGGGTTCGATTCCCCCCAGCTCCACACTTCACCTTGTTGTAAGAGTCAACAGTTAGCTGTCGCAGCTTGGGTCACTACAGCATGAAGTATTATCTGTTTTTTTCTTTTGGCCTTTGGGACGTGTTCCCTTTTCGGTAACACGACCATTTCCTTTTCTCATTTTTGGAGGTTTACCCATACACGTAACCGTAGCTACCAAAGGACAGAAAAACCTCAATCATTCCTTACCCAGACCCTCACTTTGCAAATTAATCTTTTGCTTCAAGGTGAATAAATTCTGGAGGCCCAGTCAAAAAAGGCTCTAGGCCTTCAAACATTCCGGTCTCCGTTCGCCATGCTAGGTAGGCTTCATAATTTTCTCTGGATTCCCACTTTTCCCAAAGGATGATCCGGTCAGGGCTGTCTTGATCCACGAAGGTATTTATGCTGATGTTTCCTTCGAAAGCCCTTGTGTCACTGAGTCCCTCCAGTACTGCGGGAAGAAGTATTTCTCCCATTCCTTCCTTGCATGGAAAGTACGCCATTGATGTGTGTGTCATTATCTGCTCCTTAGCACTCGCTAAAATTTGTTAGTTATGGGGTCAGGTTACTTTGGATACAAGGCTTATCCGTAAGCGACGTAGCCCCCATCCACATTTAAGCCTATTCCGTTAATGAAACTGCTTGCATCTAGGCTCAGAAACAGTGCTGCATGCGAGATATCTTCGGGCAATGCCAATCTGCCCATAGGACTGAAACTTTCATAGTGTTCTTTTAATGCTGGGTCCTCTTCCATTAAAGGAATAGTCATACCACTCAGGATCGTTCCGGGATGAATGCAATTAGCGGTGATATTTGGAACAAGTTCTTGAGAAAGAACGCGAGTCAATCCTTCGAGTGCATGCTTACTTGCCGTATAACCCGCTAACCCCGGGGACGAGCGCAAAGTCACTGCCGACCCTATATTGACAATTCGTCCCACAGGTCGTTTCTTCAGTTCAGGTATAGCCCTTCGGCATAACCGCATCGCTGCACCAACATTCAAATCAAAATGCATATTCCAGATTTCGTCTGTGAGTTCATGCACCTCTGCGTAAATGACTCTTCCAGCATTGTTGATTACAATGTCAACCTGACCAAAATTCTCTAAAGCTGCGTCAATAATGTTTTCGGCGGCATTGGTTTCTGTCACATCTTGAGGCATCGTGACAACGTTTTCGACACCTTCCATTGCAGACTCCAAGCCATCGGCATTGACATCAACAGCGAGAACCTTGGATCCTCGTTCTGTAAATAATTTAGCTACTGATTCACCAACGCCACTAGCGCACCCTGTCACTACGGCTACTTTCCCGTCAAGACGGTATCTATCATCCATATATCCCCCAATATTTAGAACAATTTAAATCGAACTTGAGATTTCAAGCAAATCTCATCTGAGTATTCACAATACGGTCAACTAATCATTATCAAGATGTAGTTGACGTGATTGATATCGCCAACTGAAGCGATTGAAACAACCTGGAAGATCAAGGTCTTCTTCAATATCAGCTACTTCTTGGTCGGTGAGATTAGCTATTTGCAGGAAAGTAACAATGCCTCTTTTGTTAAGGCCCATAATAGCTATAGGATTCAAACCCTTAATCTCTGCGAGATTATCAGGGACTAAGTTTTCCGTTGCGGGCATCGTGCCCGTTTCTTTTTCCTCTATCTGGGTTGATGAAAGTGTACTTTCCATAGTGGAGGCACCGTAGTTATCTGTTGTTGATTTAACTTTTGTTACTGCACCAAAAGGAATTGGGTCAGTGGACGATAATGGTTTATACACCTCATCAGCGGGAACTGGTGATGGAGGAGTGATAGTAGGCCGTGAAAGAGTTGGAACATTTTTCGCTTTTGGCGAAATTCTTTGTTGTGTCTTTTGGTCTTCAATCGTTGAGAAAGCCATTGACACGATTCCTCTCAAAACTGCTTTCATGTGAATTCCTCCACTGAAAACTTACTAGACAGGTAACATGAGCCCTAATCATCGATCGTTTCTCGTAATGTAAAGAATGCACTTTCTATGTAAACTTCTGAGTGACCGATTTTTTTGAGACTGCTTCTACAGGACCCATACAGGGAGATAGATTCGGGTCTGCAGCCAAGGACTACGCTGATCATCGAAAAGGGTTCCCCGACACAACGTTTGATGAATTACTGAAGCTTGGAGTTGGTGAATCTGGTCAAAGTCTTTTGGATCTTGGGTGTGGAACTGGAACTTTGGCCCGTGGATTTGCCAACAGAGGATGTGTTGTGACGGGCGCTGATATTGATCAACGCATGCTCGATGAAGCATCACGACTTGCACGCGATGAACAACTTGATATCACTTGGCGTCAGGCTCCAGCTGAGAACACTGAATTGCCGTCAACTTCATTTGATGCTGTAACAGCTGGGCAGTGTTGGCATTGGTTTGATCAAGAAAAAGCGCTTGTCGAATGCGCTCGCCTCCTTAAACCGAATGGAAAATTAGCAGTGTGCTGGTTTGATTGGATCCCTTTCCCAGGAACCGTCCCTGGGGTTACCGAAGAACTGATTGAATCCCATAATCCGGATTGGCAATTAGGGGGAATTCGAACAAGAGACGATTATTACGACTTATTCAAGTCGACATTCACCCAATATTCGATGAAGATCGTCGGGGAGTTTGACTTTATAGATGACACAACATACTCAAGAATTTCTTGGCGTAAGAGAATTCAAGCAAGTGCTGGCATTGTTGCACTATCACCAGAGAAGGCGCTTGCCTTTGACCAAGAACTTGATCAAATACTTATAAAAGAATTTGGCTCTGGTGATCTGGAAACTCCACATAGTGTTGCGGGTTTCGTTTTAGCTAAAAAATAAGGATCTATCTTATGAAATTGATTCAGCTGTTTCGATAAGAGATTGGTTCATTGGGGTTGGTTCCCAACCGAGAATCTCATAGGTCTCTTGATTTGCAACCGTTTGTCGTTCGCCAACCATTGGAAGTAATCCCTTCACTTGGTCATCAAAAAGACTCATTATCCTCAGTAAGAATTTAGGAGCCTGACGAGTTGACGCTTTTTTATACCCAGCATTTTTCAGTATTCCAGTTACTTCTGTGAAGTGGAGTGGTTCATCTGATGAGGCAATGAATCGTTTCCCGACAGCTCCGTCAGCAGTCATGGCTGAGACATGGAGCTTGGCAACGTCTCGAACATCGATAAATCCGATACAGATATCAGGAACGAGGGGGTATTTACCACTGATGATGTCGGAGATCATCGTTAAGCTTTCTCCTTCAACTTTGCCAGTTAGTGTTGGTCCCATAACACCCCCTGGATTAATTACTACAAGATCAATATCGTTTGCTTCTGCGAATTCCCATGCTGCTTGTTCAGCTAATGTTTTGCTCTTTGCATAAGTTCCAATCTCTTCGTTGGGATCAGACCATGAATCAGTTCCGTAATGGCCTGATAGCTTCCCAGCAATGATGGCGATAAGTGAAGATGTGACAACAGTGCGCTCAACACCTACTGCTTTAGCCGCTGACAAAACACGTAGAGTACCGTCAACAGCTGGAGAAATCATCTCATTCTCATCCTCTGGATCCGCAATGATGAATGGGGACGCCACATGTAGAACGTACTTGCAACCCGCCATCGCCTCTGACCAACCCTCATCACTGGTTAAGTCTGCTTCAACAAATGTCAGATTATCTATAGGTGCTACTTTCGCTATTCCTTCACGTACTGCTTCGGCTTTCTCCATTGAACGTATCGTTCCAACAACTTCATATCCTTGACGAAGGAGTTCAGCGCCACAATGCTGACCGATATACCCAGTCACTCCTGTAACCATTACTTTTTCTGACATATGTTCCTCTCATACTTATTTACAATCACTGTACTTCAGAGTTTGATGCATATATAAATATGTATTCGTTCGAGTCACCCTTCGCAACCAAACCCGTCACCGTCGCCGTCCAATCGATACGGATCTGATCCAGGGGATATAACTAGTACTGGCTTTGCGGCGGAGGGTAATTCCCCACAATTAATATCGCCATTTCCATTAGCGTCATAGATATCGATGTCGCTACCATCGGCTGTTTGATAGAACTGACTCCCATACCCACTGCTTGGCTGTGCAGGTGAAGCGGTCGGAGTTGGTGTTGAAGCGGAAGAGCTCAAGTCTGGTGGGGGAGAGGGAATGTCTGGAATGTCTGGTCCGCATGATTCTGTTAGTTCTTTGAGTGCGGTGTATTCATCTTGGTCAATTGACAGGCTCCACTTAGTCTTCACCTGTATGACACGTATTAAGAGGTAACACTTCCCCGATGCTTCAGATGGAAGCCACTCGGAGGCGTCTTTGGCGCCTTTACTTCTATTACTTGACGCTGTTACAGCGGTGAGATTAAGCATGTCATCTGCAAAGGTGTCCTTATCGCTCGTTGACCACTCATCAGCTCCCGATCGCCAGGCCTCCTTTAGAGAGACGATATGGTCAATATCAAAACGTGGAGCACTTAAACCGCCTTCACCGGCATACCATTCTCCATCCCAACGCGAATACCAACCAACATTGCCGACTTTTTCAAGCGACAAAATCTCAAGCCGTGTGTTCATCCCATCACCGTCTTCGTCATCCCAGTGAGGGAATTCTGACCGGTCATATGGCGTAGCCTCATATTCGGGTTCTATACGTAAAGATCCTAACTGGGTTAAAAGGGTGTTTTCTAGAGTTGCCTGTTCGGCTGGTTCAACTGTTGGGGTAGGAGAAGGTCCTGGAGTTGGTGTAATTTCCTGTTGTTCAATATCATCTGTGCCTTCGAGGATCTTCTCAGGTTCTTGCACCGATGAAAGATCACCTAAAGTATTTTCATTTTGGGTTATTTCCGGTTTCCCTTCTACGAGTTCCTCTCGTTCATTTACTTCTGGACCAGATATTTCGCCTTGATTGATACCAGTATTTGCTGTTGAGCAACCAGCAACAGATATCACGATTAATAACTTTGCAAGATTAGGTGAGAGAGGTAAATCAAACAGTTTCATAGCAGTAATTACTAGACGAGTAATTTTAAGTTTAGGACATAGCTAGTTTAATTCGGGGCCGACTTCTACGTAGCTTGAATTAACTCTGTTTGGCTTTTGCCTTTATTTTTCTGAAAAGCTCTGTAGATAGATTGGGCTATCATGACGACAAAAAATTCCAGGACACTGATTCCTGCCATGGTTGCTCCACCAGCAGTTCCATAGTGGAAACTTATCAACAAACCCGATACCACAGCGATAAAGCCCACAAGGATAGAGACAATCATAATTAACGGCACTTTTCGTACCAGCAAGGTTGCTGTTGCTGGTGGAGCTACGAGCAAACCGAAAACAAGAAGCGTCCCGATTGCTTGGAAACT
>WTHU01000126.1 GCA_011523005.1 Acidimicrobiales bacterium | reverse complement strand
CAATCCGAAATCCGCCAAACAGGCGATCCGCTAAGTTTCGTGGGTCGGCAGAGGTCGGCGGGATAGTCGTAAGAACTATTGCAACCAGAACAAAGAGGTAGGTTACAGCATTTAAGCTAAAAACTTCAGCGAAACCGAACCTGCTAGTCAACCATCCACCAAGGGCCGGACCAATAACGCGTGCTCCGTTCATTGACATTGAGTTCAAAGCCACAGCAGCTTGAAGATTATTCTTACCTGCCAATTCAGGGATCACAGACGTGAAAGTTGGTGCATACACCCCCTGACCTAACCCGATGACGAAGACAATAATTAGTAATGCGTTTTGACCCATTTCCCCATCGGCGACATTGATTGCCAAGACTACCGTCCAAACAAGTTGCCAAATCTGTGTTAGGAAAAGAATTTTACGCCTATTACCTGTATCGGCAAGTGACCCACCTACCAAGCTAAGCAGGGCAAGAGGACCGAGATTCGCGAAAATGATCGCCCCTAAATAGCCACTAGATCCGCTGATTTCCCACGCAAGGACACCCAATGCAGCTGCCTGCATCCAACGCCCAATGCCAGACAGGAAAGATCCGATATACAGTCTTCTAAATGCGGGGATTGCAAGAGCATCTCGTGTTGTTCCTCTTTGGGGGGCTTCAGGCATAGAAGTCCACAGTAGGGGAAATAGAACCTGAATCTTGAGAAGCTATGAAATAATTGCTGTGATTTAAGACACAAGATTCAAAAAATCGTGTACCCACCATCAACACAAACCTGTTGCCCCGTATGAAAGGTTTGAGAGGGGTCAGCAAGAAAGGCACCCACTTCTCTAAATTCGCTAGGGTCAGCCCAGCGGCGAACCGGAGTTCTCTTCGTCGTGACTTCACGAAAATATTCGTTCTCAAAAGCAGGACTCGCTAATTCAGTTACTGTCCAACCAGGTAACAGGCAATTAACCCGAATTTGGAACCTGGCTAAACTAACCGCAAGAGCGCGAACGAGACCGGTTACAGCAGTCTTAGCAGTGCCGTATGCTTCATTCCCGGCGGCGCCATGTATCGCTGATGTTGAGGAAACAGCAACAAGGCTACCTCCGGAACCCTGAGAAATGATTTGCTTAGCGGCCTCTCTCAAACATAAGAAAACCCCGTCAAGATTCACTGCGGTTACGTTACGCCAGTCCTCCAAAGATGTCTCAACAAACGGAGTCCCTGTGCCAGCGCGACCAGCATTAGCGAATAACCCGTCAAGCCTTCCAAAGTCATTTACCGTTGAAGCGAGGGTAGCGATGACATTCTCCTCACTACTTACGTCGCAAACATAGGACTTAGCCTTCACTCCTATATCTTCAAGTATTTTAACGGCGTGGGCATTCTTCTCTTCATTGCGTGCCCAAACAGCTATTGATCCGCCAGCTTCAGCAATGCCTTCAGCCAAACCTAGACCTATACCACCGTTACCTCCAGTAATAACAAAAACCTTTTCGGATAAGTTAGGCATTTTCCTCTACTTCAGTAAATTCATCTAGCAATTCAGATAACAGTGAGACATGATCTAAATCATCCTCATCCAGTACCTGAAAATACATTCGACTTACACCTAGTTGTTGAAAAGACTTTATGCGTTCACGAGCTTCATCCAAAGTTCCTGCAACGCCATTCTCCCTGAGTTCTGAAAGATCTCGACCGATTTTGGCTGAACGCCTCTCTAGTTCCTTTTCAGTCGTACCGATACATAAAACTTGAGCGACTGAAAATACCATACTGTCTGCTTCACGACTGATGGACTCACAAGCTTGCCTTACCCGATTAGCTTGTAACTCAAAGTCTGTTGGCGAACTAAAAGGTAGATTGAATTCGTTAGCGAATCGGGCTGCTAAATTAGGAGTTCGTTTCGGTCCTCCTCCACCAACAATTATAGGAATTCCACTTTCTTGTGCTGCTTTCGGTAGCGCAGGACAATTCTTTAGAGCTACTGTTTTACCCTTATAGTCAAATGTGGATTCAGCTGGAGTGATTCTAAATAATTCAAGTATGGAAAGTTGATCTTCCATTCTGTCAAACCGCTCTTTCAACGGCGGGAAGTCAATACCCAGCGCTTCGTGTTCTCGGTCAAACCATCCGGCTCCGACACCCAACTCAAGTCTTCCCGAGGACATCTGGTCTACTTCAGCTGCAATAACAGAAAGACGGCCAGGTTGTCTGAAAGTAGATGAGCAAACGAGTGTTCCGATACGTAAACGATCAGTATCGCGAGCTAAGCCAGCCAAAGTTGTCATCGCATCGGTAGGTCCTAGGCGTGGATTAATTTCGCCCATAGCGTGGTAATGATCGCTGACGAAGAAGCCGTCAAACCCTAAAGCCTCCGAGTGAATCGCAAGTCTTGAAAGGCGGTTGTAGCCGGCTCCTTGCTGTGGCTCGGTAAAAATTCGAAAATCCATGCTTACTCTTTTTTCTTCAAGAAGAAGAATTCAGCGCGGATTCAATCGCAGCAGTCTGATCTTTTGCCCATCTTATTGAAAGTTCAGACTCTGCTACAAAGCCGTTACTTCCATGAAAGGCTCCCGGGTACACATGAAGTTCCACGGGAACACCTGATTGTGACAAACGTGCAGCATAGTCAATATCTTCATCAACAAAAATATCAAGTGTTCCAACATTAATGTAGGTGGGAGGAAGACCTGAAAGATCTTCTGCTGTGCTTGGAGATGCATATGGAGGAACAGGATCAATGTCGTTCAGGTATGCTTTCCAAGCAATAATATTTGCTTCCCTATTCCATACCCGAGTATCAGAAGTCCCATAG
>WTHU01000015.1:4526-10318 GCA_011523005.1 Acidimicrobiales bacterium | reverse complement strand
GTTGACCCATAAATCTCCCAAAGTGAGTCTTTACGGAAATCTTTCAAATACGCTCTTTTCAATTTCATCGTCCAAGGAGCAGCATTCGCAATGAAACACTCCAGAGAAGACACGTCATATTTTGATTTAATATCATCAGGCAATGCAGTAATACGTCGCATCGGTGTTGGGGCAGAGAACGTAGATGTAACCTGATGTGAATCGACCAGACGTAACCAGTCTTCAGCATCAAATGAATGTTGCGTTACAACAGTTGACCCAACCAACTGCGAACGCAAAGTGAAACCTAAAGGACCTGAATGATAGAGCGGCCCAGTTGTGAGATAGATGAGTCGGTCCATGCGGTCCCACCCAATCAATTTAAAGAGAGGACCAAACTGGTTCGCTTCTCCACCAACCTTGCGTATAGCGCCCTTCGGTTTACCGGTAGTCCCTGAGGTAAAAATCATCTGTTGAGTTGATGCATAATTTCCTTCAGTCACCGGTTTCGTCGACGAACCCAGAACATCACCCATCGGAATACTTTCACCGGTAACGAGATCGTCACCAAAAGAAACAACATGCTTAAGGCTCACCAATTGATCCCGAATCGGTTCCAAGATAGGAAGGTACTGGCTTTCAATGAGAAGAATTTCAACATCAGCGGCCTGAAGAAGATACAGTGCTTCATTGCTTGTGGACTTGTACGGTATCGGAATCGAAACCCCATCAGATTTACGAATAGCGTGAATAGCAGTCAATATCTCAAGACTGTTATTACCCCACCATGCAATATGGCTTCCCTCCCCACTACCCAGCGACAAGAATCCATTAGCTAACGCATTAACTGCATCATTAAAAGCAACATAGGAGACATACCTAGGTGCCGAGTCACCTCGGTCATCTATCACAGCTATGCGATCTCCAATTTTTTCCGCATGCTGCGTTAAATGATCTACCTGCACGCCCATACGATACTTCCTGCTCTGCGGAAAGAGAAGTTACAGTCCAACGGTATTATTTTCCATGAATTCACGTACGACGAGTAATGCCACTAATCTCTCAACGTGATCCTTTCCGACAAAACCATCAAAGAAAACCTTGAATCAGGTCGAATCATCATTGACCCTCTCGGAGAGAACGCTGTACAACCAAGCTCAGTGGATTTGAGAATACATTCCCAATTCAGAGTTTTTAAAAACCATTCAATGGGCATCATTGACGTCAAAGAAAACCTTGAGGACCTAACTGAATTAGTTGAAATCACCGATGGGGAAGCCTTTATCCTCCATCCAGGAGAATTTGTTCTTGGAAGCACATTGGAACGCGTTGTCGTCCCAGAAGATCTCGTCGCTCGACTTGAAGGAAAAAGTAGTTTAGGAAGGCTCGGTTTGTTGATTCACTCGACCGCAGGTTTCGTTGATGCTGGGTGGGATGGACAACTCACACTCGAACTATCCAACGTCGCAAATCTCCCTATCACGTTGTACGCCGGAATGAAAATAGGGCAAATTAGCTTCCAGCAAATGACAACAGCCGCTGAAAACCCTTATGGTTCCGGAGTGCTTGGATCAAAGTATCAGAACCAAGAAGGTCCACGACCGAGCAGGTATTGGGAAAACTTTGACGCCTGAGAAAAGTCGTCTCCTCAGACGAGTAGTACCCATTCTGCTTCTACTTGCTTTCGTCCTTTTGTTTGTCTTTGATGTCTTTGATTTCCTTCATGACCGTGAACGAATAGAAAATTTCTTCAATGACTCAGGAGTCTTCGGACCCGTTCTATATGTTCTCGCTTTTGTAGCCGCACAGCCCTTGAGCCTTCCAGGTGCTGCTTTGATCATTCCAGCAACATTTGTTTGGAGTTGGTGGGAAGTACTGATTTACAGCATGCTAGGCGGCATTATCGCTAGCAGTATAGGTTTCATCGTTGCACGATGGCTTGCACAAGACTGGGTACGGAAACGGTTACCGCAACGTTTCATCGGTTGGGAGAAACGGTTTGTCAAAAACGCGCTCCTCTCCACAATAGCGTTACGGGTGGTGACTGGATACGCCCCCGCAGCTGATTGGTTTCTTGGCATTACAAACATCAAGTGGCGAGAATTTTTCATCGGAACCGTTATCGGGTTGCTGCCGATAACTTTCCTCTTTTCGTTTTACGGAGATGACACCGTTCGTTGGGTGCAGAATGCTCCACTCATCGCTCTCGCAGTTGTGATTGGAGTCGTTCTACTTTTATCGGCTGTGAAACGGCATAGAAAACGCACCGAAGCAATTTAGTAATCGGAACAGTTGAAGAGTATGAGAAGCCGTTTCCTTGTTTATTGAGAAAAGCTATTCTTCTTCAGTCAGTAATTGCTGGGCCTGGTATTGCCAACTGAACCGATTGAAGCAACCAGGAATATCGAACTCTTCCTCAATCGCGTCAATTTCCGTTGATGAAAGCCGAACGATTTGGGTGTAGCTGATGATTTCTTTTTCTTTAAGACGCTTGATGGTGTATGGATCCATTCCTCGGATCATGGAGAGATCATCTGGGGTGATAGGTGCATCATCATCAACCACTGTTTCCTCAATTAGTGGAGCGGCCTCTGATGGGGTTGGGAGAACACCAACTCCAGCAGATTGCGTCGTGACGCGTTGTACAGCGCCAAGGGGAGCAGGTTCACCGACTGGGATAGGTGCTGAAATGATATCTGCAGAGACAGGTTCGGGTGTTTCAACGTTCGGCGTTTGGACCTCTGCGACTCTCGCTTCTTCTAATCGTTGTTCGCCTTCTTCGAGGGCTTCAACAAGGTGGATAGCGAGATCAGCTACGCGCACTTCATCTTCTTCTTTTCCTGCTGCTTTTACGCCATCATCCATCATGATGTAACAGAATGGACAAGCGGTCGCGATCCTACTCGCACCGGTTTCCACGAGTTCTTTAGCTCGGACATCGTTTACTTTCGGACCGATATCTTCTTCCATCCACATTCGTGCACCACCGGCACCACAGCACATACCTTTTGTTCCGTTTCGAGGTGCCTCAACAATCTCAACACCTTGGAGGCTTCCGATGACCTTTCGAGGGGAGATATATACGTCGTTGTGTCTTCCTAAATAGCAACTGTCATGGTAAACAATGCGTTCCTCAAGCGATGCATTGGACATGTCGAGCTCACCGGTTTCTATGAGTTCTTCTAGGAGTTGAGTGTGATGAATAACTTCGTAATGGCCGCCGAGTTGCGGGTATTCGTTCTTGAGTGTGTTGAAACAATGCGGGCATTGAGTGATGATTTTCTTCACACCCATGCTGTCAAGCGTTTCGATGTTCTGCATTGCAAGCATCTGGAAGATATATTCATTTCCTGATCGGCGAGCTGGATCTCCTGTACAGTTTTCAGCAGGTCCCAAGATACTGACGTCAATGTTCGCACGTTGCAACAGCTTCGCCATTGCCTGACTGACTTTTTTATTCTTATCATCAAAGCTTCCGGCGCAACCTACCCAGTAAAGCCATTCTGACTCAAAAGGGTCACCTCCAGCGAGTACTTCTATTCCTTCCATGTCCCCAATCCAGTCAGCTCGCTCTGTTTGCGAGATCGACCATGGGTTCCCAGAATTTTCCATCGCACGGTATGCGTTTCCAAGTTCAGCTGGGAAGTCAGATTCCATGAGGGATTTGTATCGTCGCATATCTAGAATTTTGTCAAGGATTTCAATGTTCACTGGACAGATCTCATCGCATGCTTTGCAACTCGTGCATGACCATAATTCATCATTAGTTACCCGATCGAACATCCAATTCGCAGGAACCGTGATTTCGCTATCCACACCGATGGGGGGTGTGGTGGCCGGGTCACCTGTCGCAGCCATCACTTCACCTGTTTTGAGAACAATTTCTCTTGGATCAAGTGGTTTACCTGTTGCGTGCGCTGGACAGACAGAGGTGCAACGTCCACACATTGTGCAGGCATCAGTGTCGAGTAGTTGCTTCCATGTGAAGTCCTCTATTACGGAAGCGCCAAATGTTTCAAGTTCGGTTTCCATGAGGTTCGGGAGAGGCTTCATCGCTCCTTTAGGCCTATCTCTATCTTTGAGATACATATTGAGCGGTGACGTAAAGATGTGCCTCAACATTGTGATAGGCAAGAAGACGAGGAAACCAATAAAGAAAATGACGTGTGCGTACCACCAGATTTGATGCCACCCACTCAGGTTTCCTGCACCATCAAAAAGTTTCGCGAGCGGGTAACCAATGATGGACCATTTCTCATACTCTGGTTCATTCTCTAAAGCGATTCTGAAGCCCTCAGCGAGGAATCCTGTTACTCCCATTCCGAAAAGGAGTCCTAAACCTATTGCGTGATCACCACGAGATTTTATTCGTATGCGGTACGGTCGGAATTGACGAGGGCCGTACCGTCTGAGTAAAGCCCATCCCACGCCGATAAGGAATAGGACTCCGGCAACATCTCCGACGAGTGAGTACCCTTTATAGACGCCGCCATGTAAGAATTTGAGTTCGGATGGCAACTGGTGATCAATTTCAAGCGTTGTAGTGACGCCAAGAAGAATAATAAACGGGAAGTACATAAGGGAATGCATGAGCCCAGCGGCGGGATCTCTCATGAGCGTCTTCATATAGAGACCGGCTCGCAGATCTTTAGCCCGACGATGCACATTCTTTTTCGTTGTGGATCTGTTGTCAGGTTGCCCGCGTGTCCAATTCTTTACTCGAAGTGAAAAATTCCAGGCTCCATAGATAATAAGAGCGGGAATAATTGAATAAAAAGCTACCTTCGCTGCGGTAGGGATGTTGCCAAACACTTCTCGGTGAATAGGGCTATCTCCCTTTTGATCAAAGATAGCTGCTGCAACCCCAGACAGAGCTGTAAAAACAGCAACTGCGATACCAAGGCCAATGACCCAGTCTTGCGGTTTGAAACGCTTTGTCTTTTCCTGTGCTTCCATATCCCTCTCTCAAAGATAGACGGTTCAGGGGCACTTGTAGGACTTCTGGACAGTTAAATCTCACTTTTCATGACACATGTCACATTAAAAACAACGTTGATTCTGTTTGTTAACACTGCGGAAACAGCCCTGAAATATTCACTGGATAATTTTGTTTGTAAATAACCCTATCAATGGAGGAATTGTGAAACGCAAATTACTAATCGGAGCGGCAATTGCAAGCACCAGTCTTGTTATTGCTGCAAGCCCTGCTTTGGCACAAGGAAACACTGAAGCATCGGCAATTGTTCAAACAGTTATGGATAACTTGTGGGTGTTCATTGCTGGAATTCTAGTCTTCTTCATGCAAGCCGGCTTCGCTTTAGTTGAAGCAGGGCTTACTCGAAGCAAAAACGTCGCGAACATCATGGCAAAGAATATTGCCGACATGTGCATCGGCGTCCTAGCCTTTTATGCAGTCGGATATGCCTTTGCATACGGAGGCGGAGGCGGATGGTTTATTGGCGGTGGATCATGGTTCCTATCCGGGAGCTCACTCTTTGAATTACCCGCTGCGACCCTTGGCGATGATGGTCTATGGGCATCAGGTGGGCTATCAGGAGCAACTGATTTCTTCTTCCAAGTCGTATTCGCAGCTACTGCTGTAACTATTGCTTCAGGAGCTATGGCTGGCCGGACGAAATTCTCAGCGT
The DNA here is from genome assembly GCA_011523005.1 of Acidimicrobiales bacterium. Lineage (GTDB taxonomy): Bacteria > Actinomycetota > Acidimicrobiia > Acidimicrobiales > UBA8592 > UBA8592. Next base: position 4,691 of record WTHU01000015.1, on the reverse strand, counting down.
ATTTAATGTTCGCGGGGCTTATGACAGCCTTCATCTACCCAGTTGTCGTCCACTGGACCTGGGGTGGAGGACTCATAGCTGAATACATCAACTGGGGAGACGCAGGAAGCTACTCTGACTTTGCTGGATCAGGAATCGTGCACCTCACCGGCGGTGTCGCAGCAT
>WTHU01000015.1:0-4426 GCA_011523005.1 Acidimicrobiales bacterium | reverse complement strand
TACTCTGACTTTGCTGGATCAGGAATCGTGCACCTCACCGGCGGTGTCGCAGCATATATGGGCGCCAAAGCTCTCGGACCTCGAATCGGCAAATACGACGAAGACGGCAAACCACGAGCCATACCTGGCCACAACATCGTGTTCACCGTCATCGGTGTCTTTATCCTCTGGCTCGGATGGTTCGGATTTAACCCCGGTTCAGAACTCGCAGCAGACGGATACGTCATGTCAGTCGCCCTCAATACCCTCATAGCCGCTGCCGCTGGTGGAGCAGTATCAGCCATCGTAGTGATAGCTAAAACAGGTAAACCTGATGTGGGGATGGTCGGAAACGGTGTTCTTGGTGGACTTGTTGGTATCACCGCAGGCTGTGGAGCATTCAATACCTTTGGGTCACTCGTAACCGGTGCAGTCGCAGGTGCGTTGGTCGTATACTCTGTTCTCTATATCGAAAAGAAGGGCGTCGATGATCCAGTCGGTGCAGTATCCGTACACGGAACATGCGGCATCTGGGGTGTGCTCGCCATCGGGCTCTTCTCCCGCTACGACGATGCATTCCTCGGCCGAGATGACGCAGGACTCTTCTACGGAGGTGGATTTGATCAACTAAGCGTCCAAGCTGTCATGGTGGTGATCATCATCGCATGGACTGCTGTCACTGCAGGAATTGCCTTCACCATTATCAAAAAGACCACTGGTCTTCGAGTATCTGCAGAAGAAGAAATCGCTGGATTAGATGTCAGCGAACACGGAAGCTCCGGATACCACATGGAGTCAACCAACTAAAGCCTCCTCTTTGTTCTTAACATAGGTTCCCCCCTCTCTAAAGAACAAAGGGTTGTTTAGCGGGAGCTACCCTTAATGGCGGGTAGCTCCCGCTTTTTCATGCCCAAACACCAAATAAATAATCTCCACTTTTGGGAATAAATACACAAAAAAACTTGTTCAACCATCTGACTACACAAAAAAGTACAAAAAGTACCGAACAGGAGAACACAATGGCGAAGGCCGTCGGAATAGATCTAGGAACAACAAACTCAGTAGTGGCTGTCCTCGAAGGTGGAGAGCCAACAGTAATAGCAAACGCAGAGGGAAGCCGAACAACACCCTCCGTCGTCGCATTCGCAAAAGATGGCGAAGTACTCGTCGGAGAAGTCGCTAAACGCCAAGCGATAACGAATCCAGACAGAACAATCAGATCAGTAAAAAGAGAAATGGGAACAAACTGGTCCATTGATATTGATGGGAAAGACTACAACGCACAAGAAGTCTCAGCCCGAACATTGATGAAACTCAAACGGGACGCAGAGGCCTACCTAGGCGACACTGTAACTGAGGCAGTTATTACAGTCCCAGCATACTTTGATGACGCTCAGCGAACAGCAACCCAAGAAGCAGGGAAAGTCGCCGGACTTGAAGTGCTACGCATCATAAACGAACCCACCGCAGCGGCCCTCGCCTACGGATTAGAAAAAGGAGACGAGGACCAAACAATTCTCGTATTCGACCTCGGTGGCGGAACATTTGACGTATCAGTTCTAGAAATCGGGGATGGTGTCTTTGAAGTAAAATCAACAAGCGGAGACACCAGCCTCGGTGGCGATGACTGGGACGAAAGAGTCATAACCTGGCTTGTGGAATCGTTCACCAATGACCACGGCGTCGATCTCTCCAAAGACAACATGGCGATGCAACGACTCAAAGAAGCTGCAGAGAAAGCAAAAATAGAACTATCTTCCAGCCAGAGCACACAAATTAACCTTCCATTCGTTACCGCTACTGATGCAGGTCCACTGCACATGGACTACGCACTGTCACGCTCAAAGTTCCAAGAACTTACATCAGATCTACTCGAGCGATGTAGAAAACCATTTGAGCAAGCAATTAAAGACGCCGGCCTCTCCATGAGTGAGATCGAACACGTGATTCTAGTTGGGGGATCAACACGTATGCCGGCTGTAACCGAACTTGTTCAGACTATGACAGGTAAAGAGCCAAACAAAAGCGTTAATCCAGACGAGGTTGTTGCCGTAGGCGCAGCAGTCCAAGCCGGAGTTCTTAGAGGAGAGGTCAAAGATATCCTGCTGCTGGATGTAACACCGCTATCACTTGGCATTGAAACCAAAGGTGGCGTTATGACAAAAATGATTGAACGTAACACCACAATCCCAACTCGACGCACAGAGGTTTACACCACCGCCGAAGACAATCAACCATCGGTAGAAATTCATGTGCTACAAGGCGAGCGTGAAATGTCACAATTCAATAAAACGCTTGGAAAATTTCAACTCGTTGACATTCCACCAGCTCCACGAGGAGTACCGCAAATTGAAGTCACATTTGATATTGACGCAAACGGAATCGTACACGTATCTGCCAAAGACAGAGCGACCGGTAAAGAACAATCCATCACCATCACCGGACAATCCTCACTTGATCAAGACAAAATCGATCAAATGATTGCTGATGCTGAGGCACACGCAAACGAAGACCGTGAAAGAAAAGAAGAGGCTGAAACACGCAACACAGCTGACTCAATGATCTACCAAACAGAAAAGATGATAAATGATAACGCTGATAAGTTAGGTGAAGAAGAAAAAACCGACATTGAAGAGAAAATTGCCACACTGAAAACCTCACTTGAAGGCGATGCAATGGATCTCGAATCTGTAAAAAATGCGATGGAAGAATTGACCATCGCCAGCCAAGGTTTTGCGCAACGTCTTTATGAAACAGCGAGCCAAGAAGCGGAAGCACAAGAAGACGAATCCGAAGACATCATTGACGCTGAAATCATTGACGAGGATGAATAATTATGGACGATCAGGCATCGCCATATCCAGATGAACAAACTGAAACTCCTGAAGAAGAATCTGACTTTCAGATCGATGAAGAAATACTAACTGACAGTGACGATTCCGAGGTTATTGCCCTAGCTGAGCAAAACGCAGCGCTATTGTCAGACCTTCAGCGTATTCAAGCCGATTTTGATAACTTCCGTCGCCAAAATGCTAAACGCCAAGCCGATTTAGTCGAACAAGCTGGGAGCACATTAGCGGAAAAGCTCCTTCCTGTCTTAGACGCCTGCGATGCAGGAATCCAACAAGGCCTTGAAGACGTGATCCCCATCAGAAATACACTCATTGAGACTCTACAAGCTGAAGGTCTTGAAGTAGTTGCACATCCCGGTGTTGAATTTGACCCTGAACGCCACGACGCAATCATGCACGAAGCTAAAGATGAGTTGGAAACCACGACAGTAGATGAAATCATGCGCTCAGGTTATTTATGGAAGGGGCGAACCATCCGGCCAGCGATGGTTCGAACAATAGGTCCCGCCTAAATTCGTTATCAGAGAGGGGGAACTCTATGGAAGTAAAACGTGAATGGTTTGAAAAAGACTATTACGCAGTCCTCGGAGTCTCACCTGACGCAACTGAAAAACACATTCAAAAAGCGTATAGAAAACTGGCCAGAGACCTCCATCCGGATCAAAACCCTGGAGATACCAAAGCTGAAGAACGATTCAAAGACGTGTCAGCTGCTTACGATGTGATCGGTGACCCGGCTACACGCTCAAAATATGATGAAGCACGGAGAATGGGACCCGGAATGGGTGGATTTTCTTCTGACTTCGGAGGGCAAACTGGTGACATCTCAGACCTCATCAATAGCATGTTTGGAGGTGGCTTCAGCCAATCAAGATCGCCACGGCCCCAACGTGGACCCAGCCATGAAGCTCAACTGAGACTCAGCTTCGATGAAGCGATAACAGGTATCGAAACTTCGATCACTTCGGGAACCGGTTCAGGAAAATCAAAAGCAGTGAAAATACGCATACCTGCCGGAGTAGAGGACGGAACACGACTTCGACTGAAAGGAAAAGGTGGACAAGGAACAGATGGTGGCCCCAACGGTGACTTAATCGTGATCATTCGCGTTTCACAACACGAAATATTCGAACGCGAAGGAAAAAATCTCTTAGTAGACATGCCAGTTTTGTTCACAGATGCCGCACTTGGAATAGACATTGACGTCCCTACCTACCCTGACGGGGTAAAAAAACTTCGACTCCCGGCTGGAACACAAACCGGAAGTACCTTCAGAGTTAAAGGTGCCGGCATCTCAGATGGAGAATCCAATGGGGATCTTCTGGTAACGATAAATATCACTGTCCCTACAAACCTGAGTGAGTCACAGCGCAATGCATTAGAAAATCTTGCAGAACTCTTTACACAAGACACCCAAGACACCTAACGTCTCATCTAACTAACAAGACAGACAGCTAGATAGCAATAACCTGATACCGAAAGGGCATGCATGCAGGAGGCTGCTATCATGCACCGGACAAGAATAGGTAAGGACTCCTCCAATAACATGAACGAAGCATGGCTTGAAGTAAAAGACTTAACGATGCGATTCGGCG
>WTHU01000104.1 GCA_011523005.1 Acidimicrobiales bacterium | reverse complement strand
AACGTGTGCTACTGTCATTCTAGATGGAATAGCGTGAGGATTGATAATTAGGTCCGGCACGATACCGTCAACTGTAAACGGCATATCCTTCTCATCTACGAGTCTGCCGATTACACCTTTTTGACCGTGTCGACTTGCGAATTTATCTCCTAATTCAGGAACCTTTTCTGTTCGCAAAGTTATGCGGCACAGAAGTCCTGAATCAAGTGATTCTGTAACGAATACATTGTCAACCCAGCCAGATTCACCATTTCGAACCATCATTGATGATTCTCGGCGTTCTTGGGCCTGAAGGAAATGGCCATGTGATTCTTCGAGGAATCTTGGTGGACTTGTCTTTCCTACTAGGACACCGCTGTCTGCTCCAACGCTTGACAGGTGAGTTTCCGGAGTCGGAAGACCATCTCTTTCCAGGTGGATATAACTCTCCCAAGATTTGAGGCCCTTTACGTCATCAAGTCCTGTACCTGGAACTTCAATCTGTTCCTTCTGTCCGCCAGGGAATTGTTTGTTCTCTGCATTGTATGTGCGCATGAACGAAGAGCGACCAAGAGATCGCTCTACTGATGCCCTGTTCATCACAACTGCGTCTTGCATGTTGTATCCATGATGGCTCAATATAGCAACTACGAAATTCTGTCCCCCTGGCCTTTGAGCGAAATTCGTAGTCTTCATTGACCGCGTTCCAACAATTGATTGCTGTGGATAGTGCATTACGTGCATGCGAGTATCAGGCCTTAGACGGTAGTTGGCGCTAGGAAGACCAAGGCTTTGCTTGACCATTGCTGTACCACCGGTAACTCTTGGAGTGGAATTGTGCTCAGGGTATGGAACTAGCGATGCACAAACTCCTAGGATTAGTTGAGGATCTATCTCTACGTGAGTGTAAGCGAGAACTGTATTTTGCCTCTTTTGCTTTCGTAGAATAGCCTCGAGGTCCTCCTGATAGTAATTTAGTGGCACACTGAAATTCTCTAGCTCTGTTTCACCATTTGGCATCTTCACTTCGACACGTAGCTTAGCTTTCTTGATTTGGGATTTACCTAGGTTAACCCATTCTACTGAAGCCGGGTTTATTGGGCGTCCGTGCTTTGGAGAGACCATTGGTAAGTCAAAAGGTCTTGGTGCAATTAGAAGATCTTCTTCTTCTTCAGCATCCACCCATTCGACTACCCCGTTTGAGACTAAATCAGCAAAAGTCCATTCTCCGGATTTTATCATTTCTAGATGGTCTTTTGATAGAACCAAATCGCCATCTTCCAAAACCAAGAGTGGCCTTAGTATTCGACCTCTGTCAGTATTGATGAAAACATCTCTGTTTGCCCCGTCGTAGCGTATGCTAACTTCCGGTCTAATTCGTCCCTGACGCCTTCGACGCTTGAATTGATTAACTAATTTAGAGGCGTTTTTGTGTAATCCGAAAATATCACCGTTTACGTGAACTCGGAATCCTTCAGCCCACCCTGCAGGTGAGGAATCGACACCTGCTTCACTCAGGAGTTGTTTTACCTCGTTTTCGTGAACTTCTTCGGAGACGTCAATCATTTGAGAGGCGTTCTTTACTAGTCCGCAATTCTGTCCTTCCGGAGTTTCGTTAGGGCAGAGCCTACCCCATTGAGTAGGGTGTAAATCTCGGGCTTCAAAATGTGGTTGGCTGCGAACTAAGGGGCTCGTAACCCTTCGCATGTGGGACAAAGCAGCAAGATATGTAGTGCGATCCAGTAGTTGACTGACACCGCTGCGACCTCCAACCCAATTCCCGGTTGCTAAAGCGTGCATAATTTTCTGAGTGAGAACATCAGGCCGTAAGCAAGCGTTGATGCGTAGCTCGCGCTTTCTGTTGTGATGACGCTCTAATTGATACTTGAGGTCACGTGCAAGTTGCTGTAGACTGACTCGGAATAAATCTTCAACTAAGTCTCCGGCTAGTCTTACTCTCTTGTTGGCATAATGGTCCTTGTCGTTAGGGTCTTGATCTGTAATTGCCATCTCAAGTACTTGACGAACTATTCGACCTAGGAAAATAGCTTTCTTTTCACGGTGTTCGGGTCCTGAACCAAGGTGTGGAAGCAGTTCTTTGTCCAACAAATTTTGAATTCTTGCCTCACGGTACTCCTTTTGCTGACCAGCGGCAAACTTCTTCTCCAGCCATTGCAGAGCTTCTTCAGAGGTTTCAACGTTGTATTCTTCATTGTCTTTGACATCATTGAGATTAGCAACGGTGTACTTCATTGCTTCAGCAGGACCAGCGATTGCAGTGAAAATTTCCTTATCATTCTCCATTCCTAGAGAACGCATTAGTAGAACAACAGGGATAGGCGTTGTACCCGCACTTGGGATCTTTACCATTAGCATACCATCACGGCGCTTCTCTATGTTCAGTGGCTTTCTGACCCCGTCTTTTTGGGAGAAAATTTTCGCGACTTCAGTTTCATGAGCATATTTCTTGTTTTTCTCAACTGTAACTCGGTTCGGCGCTAGATCCTCCATTGAGATTAGCACTCTTTCAGTACCGTTAATGATGAAGTAGCCACCTGGATCCAGGGGGTCTTCTCCAGCTCTGCGTAGCAATTCAGTTAATCTTTCAGCATCTTCTGTTGAGGTATGAGGCGATAACTTCCTATCGTCATCAGCACATAGGTGAGAGATGTGGTTAGCGTGAAGGTTACACTGAGCGGAACGAATCATAATTGGTAGGTTACCTATGTGGACTCTCTCTTCTATATCCGGAGTTGGTTTGTCGTCACGAATAATTTGGAAATCGAGGTGTACAGGAGAGAAGTATGTTAGTTTCCTGAGTCTGCATTCTAACGGAG
>WTHU01000176.1 GCA_011523005.1 Acidimicrobiales bacterium | reverse complement strand
GTCCGGACATCAAGCGCTGAGTAAGGCGGATAGCTTCTTCTTGATCTAAATCTTCAGGGGCTAGGTCAATCAGACCTTTGATATCACCCATTCCAAGTAATCGGGAAATGAACCGATCTGATTCGAATTTTTCAAGATCCTCTACTCTTTCACCTTCACCAACGAATACTATCGGTGCACCTGTGACGGAGACTGCGCTTAGAGCACCACCACCTCTGGCAGTACCGTCTAGTTTGGTTACTATTGTGCCGGTTACACCAACTAAATCATGGAAGGTTTGCGCTACCGGGCCTGCTGCTTGACCAACCTGTGCGTCGATCACTAGGAATCGTTCTGTAGCATTGGCAATCTCTGCGATTCTTACTAACTCATCTCTTAATTCATCATCAAGGCTGTCTCTTCCGGCTGTGTCAATGATTAGGACATCAGCAGTCCCAACAGCCTTGATTCCGTTTCTAACGATAGTCGCAGCGTCTTTTTCGTCTGGCTCTCCATATACCTCAACCGGTGAATCTTCCAACAGTTGTTGTAACTGGGCATATGCACCCGGTCGGTGGACGTCTGCCTCGATTACCGCGACCTTGACTCCATGCTTTCTTCTCCACCACTCAGCCACTTTTGCGGTCGTCGTGGTTTTTCCTTGACCATATAGACCGACCATCAACACAGTTTCATTGTGGGGTTTGATTTCACGGGCTGGACCAAGTAACCTGACTAACTCGGTGTAAATTAGATTCATTGCATGTGTATCGAGTTTAACACCAGGGCGAGGTTCCTCTTCCATTAGTCGACGTTCAATTCGTTCAGTCAATTCCTTGGCTTGTCTGACATTGAAATCTGCTTCCAATAATGCTCGACGTAGTGTGCGTGTCAGTTCACGCACGGTTTCCTCGTCTACCTCTCTCTTTCCACTCAGTAAGCCAACGGAGCCGAGGATTCTTCGCTTCAGACCCTCTAGCGCCATGCCCCTTGGGTCCGAAGCGTGTGGTTTGAACGTTATCCGGAATAAACGAGCGCAATATATTCTGTGAGTTCTATGAAACTATGATATTTTGTGATTATCCCCATGTTATTCAAGGGTGGAACTGATAGCATAAGTGACGTCGGACAGTCATGGCTGAGCCCCCAATTGAGATGTGGGAGATGCAGCTTGCATTTGCCATAGGATTGTTGGGAATCTATGCTGGTTGGCGTGGTACAATAGCAAAAATGACCGGCTTCTACGACTTATCGGGTGCTTTCAAGACACTTTTGTTTGGATTGGTAGCTGGTGTTTTGATTGCTTTTTTTATCGATTCTCTAATATTAGATCCAATTCGTTTAGCATCTGTAAATATCGTTGAAGTTTCGGTAATTGCATTGGTAATTGGTATGGCCGAATCTGCATTTGTGCTCTTTTTACTTGGACGACCTAGAACAGTTGGATTACGTGCTAGCGCACCATATGGCTGGACCTTGGGTCTTGGTTTTGGGGCGATGCGTTCGGCTCACCTCAATGTGAGATTATTCGACCCAATTGTCTGGGATGGCACAACCGGATTCGAGCCTGTAAACATTGGTTTAGCATTTATACTAACTTTGACAATGTGTATTGGTCATGCTTCTGTAGCTAGTTGGCAAGGAGCCAAAATCATTCAACACGAAAGGGTTCGAACCTTCTTCACTAGTTCAATAGCTAGAGCCGTTTTGATAGTATCAACAGTATTGACGATATTCGAACCATTGGTGATTTTCTTGGTATTGCCAATGGTGGCTTGGTCCTGGGTTCCTGCTCATTCTAAGTGGCTTCCATCTGGTATGACTCCAGCGGCCGCTCAGGCGTACCGAAGGACCATCAGAAGTTCCGGCAGACACGAACGTGCAGCAGCGGAACGAATCCGAGGAGAGACGATTGTAGATGAAAACTGAGTTTTTCGAAAATAACGCTGCAGTGCCATGATGATAGATTAAAGGTTAATCAATAAGTCAAAATTATAGGAGCCCCGTCAAGGGAGGGCATCAGAATGCGTGTAATTATCGCTGGAGCCGGTGAAGTCGGTAGGGGTGTAGCTGCCGCTCTGAGGGAAGAAAGAAGGCAGGTTGCTTTGATTGACCCTGACCCTGAAGCAATCAATGAATCACAGTCTTTGGATTGTTTATTGGTTACAGGTAACGCTCTTTCACGTGACTCATTATTGAGAGCTGGGATTAATGATGCAGAAATTATGGTGCTCTGTACAAATAATGACGAAGTCAACCTACTAGGTTGCGCTTTTGCCAAGCGAGTTTACAGCGAACAAGTGGGAGACAGGGCCACGAGAGGATTGACTACAATTGCCAAGATTCGTGACCCAACCTTACTAGACAAAAATAGAGGGGCAGGCCCGCTTGAAAGGTGGACTAGAGCAGATCATATCGTCTGTGCTTCTGACGATATTGTCAAACAATTAGCAGCAGGACTTCTTGCTCCTTCGGTTGAAGAAATTCTTCCACTAGGTGATAATGCTTGGATCGCTGTTGCAGAGGTGATGCCAAATTCGGCATTAATTGGGAAGACTGCTGGAGAGGTTTCCGACTGGATAGTCAATATCCCATCCGTTTATGCAATACGTTCTGCTGATGAAAAAGGAATCCTCGTTAATGGGAGTGAAGTGATACAAGAAGGAGATTTGCTCTGTTTCGTAGCGAGTTCAACGGAGGAATTCATGACCATAACAACCGGAGCAGGCCTACAAGATCCTGAATGGCCTGAAGATCCTAATATCGCCATTTTTGGTGCTACGCAATTTGGAACATCTCTCGCTTCTCATTATCTTGAAGAAGGTGCAGAGGTTGTTGTTGTCGATCCTGATTTAG
>WTHU01000012.1 GCA_011523005.1 Acidimicrobiales bacterium | reverse complement strand
TCCAAGGAAGAATTGATAATCCACTGAACAACATAGGAGTGCAACAAGCTAAAAAAGCGGCAAAGGCTATCGGACCTGTTGACAAAATAATATCCAGCCCACTTCAAAGAGCCATTCAAACAGCTGAGGCATTCAATATGGAAGTAGAAACAGATGAAAACTGGATTGAGCTAGATTACGGAAAATGGGACGGCGCACACTTAAACACAATTTCCAAAGAAACATGGAGCGAGTGGAGAAATAATCCAACGTTTAAGCCACCCCAAGGAGAATCATTAGAAACATTAGGAGCTCGCGTAAAATCGTTTCTAGAGAATGTGCAACGAAATTCAAAGCAGCATCTATTGATCGTAACGCACGTATCACCTATCAAAGCCGCCGTAGCTTGGACGTTGGGAGTAGACGATTCGGTGGGCTGGCGAACAAGACTCGACACTGCTTCATTTACTCAAATACAAATAGATGCAAACACCCCCATACTGCTTAAATTCAACCACACCGCCGAGAAAAGAAACTAAAGCAAAACCAAATGACATGTTTTGCTTCAGAGGATCGTCTAATCTTTAAATAAGCCATAACGCTATGAAACAGCATGAAACATCAAACCTTTGCCCCATTTAACGGAAGACTACTACTCGCTCTCATTTCACTCTTAGCTCTGGTTGTAGCTTGCAGCACAGAAGATATGGTCTTTGAACCAAGCCAAGAAGCAATAGAAAGCCAAAGCGCTCAAGACGTCGCACCAGTTGAGCAACCAACTCCAGAACCTACTGAAAATTCACCAGTCTTTATCCAACCAACACCTGTCATTCAAACAACACCTCCTGGTTACGACGGTGCCATAGACGAACTTAACTGTGCTACGACCAGAGAAGAAATAAAATTTCACTGGGGAACAGATTCAGGGGACGGATTTGAAAACTCTATCTATGGACCGTACCTACTCAATGATGCTCGAACTGGCGTGCACGCTGACTACGACCGCTTTGTTCTAGAATTCGAACCTGATACAAATGAACCAGACGGGTCTCCAGATAGCTTCCATGTATTTTGGGCCGATGGAATCCCACTATCTATGGGGAGCGGCGACCCAATATCTGTAACAGGAGAGTACGCGCTTGAGGTATACGTCTTGGGATATGGCTATTCTCGCAATGAGTCAGCAGAGCCATCCCAAGCGCCACAAAGACTGTCTCCAACTCGGACACGTAACCTGAAGCAAGCAGTATGGGATGGAGAGTTTGAAGGTGTTCTACACTGGGTACTAGGGCTTGAAGAAAGAGTTGACTTCAGAGTGTTATCAATTCCTAACCCTCCAAGATTGGTCGTTGATGTTTGCACCACATCTTCGGGGTAAAGCCGACAGTTAACCCTTAAATGATCAAATCAACGAGAAATCTCCCACTGTACATAGGTGGGTTCATGGGACCATTTGGCGCCACGCTTGTCTTGCCAATGTTCCCTGAATTAAGAACAAGCTTTCGCACTTCAACCGAAACGATTGGATGGACTTTCACAGCGTACCTACTACCCTTTGCAATCCTGCTCCTTGTTTCAGGAACGCTAGGGGAGAAATGGGGAAGAAAACGAACCGTACGCGCCACGTATCTAATGTATGCACTTTCCTCGATGGCCTGCGCATTAGCTCCGAATCTACAAATATTTCTTCTCGGGAGAAGCTTTCAAGGAATCGCCAATGCATTCATCACCCCACTCTTGCTATCGGGATTGGCGGAGCGGAACCCAGAATCAAAATTTGGTAGCAAAGTAGGAATATATGCCAGCTTTCAAGCGCTCGGCATGGGAATGGCTCCCTTGATCGGCGGTATCTCAGCAGATACTGAATGGAGAGCAGCATTTTGGGGAACAGTTTTTATCTCAATACTTTTATCCATTTTCCCCCCTGATGGGAAACCCCGTCAGATTTCAAGCACGCCATCATTCAAAAACCTATTACAGCGGAAAGTCACCCTCATCGGATTCGCAACTTTCATAGTTGCGGCAGGACCCATGGGGGTCAATGTCCTAGTCGCAGTCGTTGCACGAGACGAATTTAACGTATCAGGATCAAATGCAGGATTCATTCTTATGGGGGGAGCCTTTTCAAACTTCATTTTAAGCCCCATCTGGGGAGGAAAGATTGACAAAATTGGATTCCGAAAATCCTCTGTAATAGCGGCAATTAGCCTTGCAGTCTTTTCTAGCCTCATCGTCTTCTCAACAGGACCCATTACTCTCGGAATTTTCTGGGCCCTAGCTGGAGGTGCTGTAGGTTGCATGTCAGTGGCATTACAAGCTTTAGGCGCCACAGCCATCCCTGATAATAGAGGTGGAGGATTATCTTTTGTTCTCTCATTCCGATTTCTTGGAGTGGGGCTTTGGCCGATAATCTGGCTACCAGTCATTAGTCATTCATTCACTGGAGCTGTGATAGCTGCATCTTCACTGGGGGTAGCAAGCGCATATTTACTAGCTAAGAAATAATCTCAAAAGTAACAAACATTAGTAAAGGAGAAGAAAATGGAATCCTACGCACGAGGGCAAACAACAATAATGTACGAAAGAGAAGGCGATGGCCCCCCAATTCTTCTGCTCGCTCCCGGAGGAATGCGCTCCGCAAATAACTTCTGGGACAATATGCCATGGAACCCACGAGAAAAACTTCAAGATCAATTTGAGCTGATTGGAATGGATCAACGCAACGCAGGGACCTCGACTGCTCCCATTACGAAAAGCGACAACTGGGACGTTTATAAAGAAGATCAGATTTCTTTACTAGATCACCTAGAGGTAGAAAAGTGCCACCTTGTTGGCATGTGTATTGGGGGGCCATTCATCGCAAACCTGCTCAAAACGTATCCCGAAAGATTTAAGTCAGCTGTAATGTTGCAACCAGTAGGTATTGATCAGAATAGACAAGCTTTTTACGATATGTTCGACGATTGGGCAAAAGAGATGATAAATGAACAATCTGGACCCACAACTGAAACTATGACGAAGTTTAAGCACAATATGTGGGATGGGGATTTCCTCCTAACCGCAACCGAACAAGAAGTTTCACTCATTAAAGCCCCATTATTAATTATGATGGGCGATGACCTCTACCACCCACAGTCCACGTCAAGAAAAATTGCTGATCTTGCCCCAAACGCAACGCTACTTGAGAAATGGAAAAGCTCAGAGTTCCTCGAAGGAGCGAACACAGCAGTTATTGATTTCCTCAACCAACACTCTTGACAACAAATAAGTCAGGTGAGTTGGCCTATAGGCGGGGTTCTGTTCAGAAGATTGTTTCCAATTACTTCCTTGACGATCATCCATCTTTGCGGTCCACCTGGGAACTATCGCCATTTCTAGCAATTGGGATGAACGACCCATGTTCCACACTTGACCTTGCTCCAAACGGAGGTTACCTAGCCATCTGAATCACTTCAGATGCTGGTGCGCTCTTACCACACCGTTTCACCCTTACCTGTGCCATGAGGCCATCGGCGGTTTACTTTCTGCTGCCCTTATCGATAGATCACTCCATCCTGACTCTCGTCAGCGTTTTGTCCATAGGAGCCCCGACCTTCCTCAACACAACTAGTTGCGTTGCGACCATCCGGCCAACTCACCATCATTTAGTTTGTCCGGTAAACCCAAAAAGTACAACCTAATGGCGCGACAAGGAGATTTTCTAAAACCAAAAGAAACTTGTCGTCCAAGTTATAACTTTCCATTTAAAGTGCTAATTTTTTAGTAAGGCATTGTTATATGTAGAAACAAATAGGAGAAATAATGACCGCACCCGAAGATCTAACAGTTGAGAATTTTGGACCATTGCTATCCATGGTCGGCACTTGGGAAGGGCATAAAGGAATGGACTTCTCATACCATAACGAAGAACAGGAAACCGGCCAGACAAGCTACTTCGAAAGAGTAACATTCTCGACCTTCGGGCCTGTAGACAATGGAAACCAACATCTATACGGGCTAGATTACCGAATGGCAGCATGGCGATCTGATGAATTAGATCAAGACCCCTTCCACACAGAAGTAGGCTATTGGCTCTACGATCCAGCTGAAAAGCAGATCATGAGATGCTTCATGGTTCCAAGAGGAACAGTTGTTATCGCAGGAGGAACATGTGAACCCGATGCTACTTCTTTCACGATGACTGCAGAATTAGGTTCAACCAACTATGGAATACTTGAGAACAAGTACCTTGCTCAAAACGCTTCGACAGTGGAATACAAAGTTGATATCACTCTCGGTGAAGGCGAATGGTCCTATGCAGAGGATTCAGTCCTCAAAATGGCTATCCAAGAGGACCTGTTGCACCATACAGACGAGAACACATTGACAAAAGTATCTGATTAATCAGAAGAGCATACAGAATCCACAAAATAAGAAAGGCGTTAGCCTAAATTAGGACACATGCCCTCTAAAAGTGAACCATTCAGTTTTGCTGAGATTCTTAAGAGTATTGATGTCGGCCAAAATCTAACAAGCGAGCTTGCCCAACGCGGTCTCATGTCAATTCTTCAAGGCGATGTTGATGACAAAGACTTAGAATCGTTCCTGGTCTCATTGAATAAAAAAGGACCAACACATCAAGAGGTCACAGGTTTTGTAAAGGCAATGAGAGAATCATGCGTCAGGTTACACTGCCCCGAAGAAACAATCGACCTAGTCGGCGCAGGCGGATCCCAAATGGGAAGGCAAGCAGCACTAAACGTGTCAACAATAGCGTCTTTTGTCGCAACTGGAGCCGGAGCTAAAGTCTGCAAGCACGGGAACAAAAGAGCTTCATCAACTTCAGGGTCATTTGACCTGCTTGATGAACTAGGAATCTCAGCAACGCTCACGCCAGCTCAGGTAGAAAGTTGCGTAAACGAGGTAGGTCTAGGATTCGCTTTTGCTCGAACCTTTCACCCAGCGATGAAACACGCCGGACCGATAAGAGCGAAATTAAGAATACCTACAATATTCAACACCCTAGGTCCGCTGTCTCACCCTGCTTTTCTCAAAAGACAAGTTGTTGGTGTCCCATCCGCTGAGACTGGAAAGATGATGGCTAAAGTTCTGCAAAGCACAGGAACAGAATTGGGAATGGTAGTGACCGGACACAATGGCTTAGATGAACTCTCAACAACCGGACCAAATCTAGCTCACGTTATTACGCAAGAAAAGATCGAAACAACCGAAATTCATCCCCATGATCTTGGGATGACAACGACTAATCCGAAGGAAATCTACGGTGGGGATTCAAAAGATAATGCACAGATTGCAATTCAAGTACTAAATGGAGAAAATGGGCCTAAAAGCGACATTATCGTACTAAATGCTGCCGCGGGGTTAGTCGTGGCTGGAATAGCAGAAAATCTTGTTGATGGTATCGAAAGAGCTCGCTCTTCTATTCATTCCGGAGCAGCTAAATCAAAGCTGCAAGAACTTCAAACCTACACTCAAGACTTGGTTCCCAAATGAACACAAACAACCGTTATCGGTGCAAGGCCTGTGGGAACTTAACACGATTTGATGTCATTAAAATGCAGCGAACAGCTGAGTTTCACCACTTCACGACAGATGGGAAGTTAGCTATCGAAGATCAGAAAATCCTTGAAGAGCACATAGAATCTGTAAAGTGCCGATGGTGTGAAAGCGGTGTTGACGTTGTTGAAATCAAGAATCTATCAAGTCAGTAGCCGATCTCTCAAATAGATTGTCACACCCACAGATTACTGTGGGCACATGAGTAAAAAGTATCTTTCTATTGATTGTGAATCATGTCCACTTATTAATACGGACTCTTGCGATGACTGTTTAGTCACGTTCATATGTGATCGAGACCCTAAAGCAGCAGTCATCGTAAGCCTTGAGGAATGGAAATCCATGAAGTCAATGACAAAAGTCGGACTTCTCCCAGAACTACGTAATCCTGTTATCAGCATCAGAAGCTCCGGTTGATAGTTTTCATCGCTTTAACAATCTGCGATTATTAAAGTGTGCAAACATTGATTAAAGCCAGTGATCTGGAAAGAATCGGATTTGAAAATGGACTTGACGCTTTCGGCATAGCAAAAGCTGAGCAGTTCAGTAAAACTCTTGAGATACTTAAAGCGCGAAAAGAGCAAGGGTTACACGCCGGAATGAATTTCACATACCGGAACCCAGTCCGGTCAACAACACCTACAATCACCATGCCAGATGCGAAATCCCTGATAGTTGGTGCAAGGTCATATTGGAAACCTCAACAGGGGACATTCGATGGAAGCGACCCCCAAGGGAAAGTAGCACTTTACGCTCAAGAAAATTATTATGAAAGGCTCCGAGAAGGTCTTTCAGCGGTCGCCGACAAGCTAGAAAGCAAAGGATACAGAGCAATAATTTTGATAGACGATAATGCTTTAGTGGATCGTGAAGCAGCCTATCAAGCGGGTCTCGGATGGTATGGGAAAAACGCAAATATCTTAATCCCTAAAAGAGGCTCTTGGTTCGTTCTCGGTTCAATACTAACAAACGCTAATTTTGATCCTAATACTCCGTTAAAAGACAATTGCGGGCCCTGCACCAAATGCATAAATGCTTGCCCCACGGAAGCAATAATTTCCCCCGGAGTAATTGATAGTAACCGTTGCCTGGCTTGGTTAGTGCAATCTCCTGAAGATTTCCCCCCAGAATTCAGAGAGGCGCTAGGCGATAAGATATATGGTTGTGATGACTGCCAAGATATTTGTCCAATAAACAAATACGAGGAGCGAGTAGGCGACTTGAAGATTAGACAAAGCAAATCATCCGTCTCTATTTTTGACATTCTTGAACAGGACGATGAAACATTGATAACAAGATATGGGCAGTGGTACATACCACAACGTGACCCACGCTATCTGAGGAGGAACGCCCTTTTAGTATTGGGTAATATAGGGGTTACTGAGAGTGAGAAGGTGCAGGCTATTGTTTCCCGTTATTTAGAAAGCCCTGATTCGATGTTAAGAAGTTATGCCGTGTGGACGGCAAAACGACTTGGATTGATCAATCTACTAACGGGTATGGAAAACGATGGATCTGAAGATGTTCAGCGAGAACTCGCGTTACAAGTTAGGCAAGTAAACAAAACGCCAAAGGTTAAGAATTGAATCATTTGCTAGTTACGAACGATTACCCCCCAAAAGTAGGGGGAATACAGTCTTATCTTTGGGAAATTTATCGGAGATTACCTCAAGAAGAAGTAACAGTCCTGTGTACACCCTATGAGAATTGTGAAGCATTTGATGCTAAACAGACGCATAAGATTATCCGTACTAAACAGCGAGTACTGCTCCCTACGCCTCAGCTTGCCAAAGAAATTCAATCAATCATCAAAAGGCGGAATATAGATTTTGTTCTTTTTGATCCAGCAGTTCCTGTAGGAATTTTGGGCCCGAAAATAGGAACACCTTACGGTGTCATACTGCATGGAGCTGAGGTAACGATTCCTGGAAGAATCCCTGGACTAAAACAAATATTACGCAAAGTATTGCGAAATTCACAGTTGGTAGTAACGGCTGGCCAATATTCAACTGAAGAAGCTGAAAGAGCTGCAAAAACTTCCCTTCCAGTCGTTATTGTTCCTCCTGGAGTCGATGACAAGCGTTTTCAACCATTAACTCCACAGCAGAGAGTGTATGCTCGGTCAAAATATAACCTAAATGAAGCAGATGAGGTCATTCTCACTTTAAGTAGGCTTGTTCCTAGAAAGGGAATGGATGTGCTGATTAAAGCCTGTGCGGAGCTTCAGACGAGCCGCCCTCGTTTGAAGCTCCTTGTAGCAGGAACTGGAAGAGACCAAAGAAGGCTGGAGAATATTGCCAGGCGAAAAGAAGCTCCAGTAACCTTTCTGGGCCATGTCCCAGATGAGGACATACCAAACCTATATGGATTGGCTGACCTGTTTTCCATGCTCTGTAGAGTCAGGTGGGGAGGCCTAGAGCAGGAGGGTTTCGGAATTGTTTTCCTAGAAGCAGCGGCAGCAGGTACACCTCAACTTGCAGGGAAAAGTGGGGGAGCAGGGGAAGCTGTACTGGAGGGAATGACAGGAAAAGTGGTATCAAGCCCCAAAGATGTAGACAGCGTAAAAGAAGCGATCTGTGAAATCCTTGATGATGGAACTAGATATCAAGAAATGAAAAAGCTGTCTAGACAAAGGGCCGAAACAAAATTCTCATACGATCATCTCGCTGCGGCATTTCACGATTCGCTTCTAAAGTTGAACGGAAATTCAGAAGGAAGCTAAATAATGGATCATGCTAAATCAAACTACCTAGTAAAGCTTTCTGGAATAGGCACTACTTTATTTTTGATAACAGGCGTTATCGCAACGATGCAGTCGGCATTTGAGATAATTTACGTAATCGTATCTCTAACTATGTTCTCTATTGGAGTGCTCCTTGGGATGAGAGCATTCGCTCAATCAGTTTCGAAAAGCAGATATGAGATAATCACAACTATTGACTTAATAAAACTACCAAAGGCTACGCCGCAAAAAATAAAAGTTGTTCTTTATGGTTCGCTTGCGATAGAGGTCATTGGAAGTATCGTGCTAGCTTCAATGCAATCTAGTAGCAACTTTGCATTCGGGATCCTCGCATCCTTATTTGCCCTTGGTAGTCTCAATATGTGGGCTATTATAAATGGCAGATTCAAGAAAAGATCCAACTGAAAGGGGTAACATGAGCGATCACGCAACTCAGCGAAAAATCATAAACGCAACACCCCAACAATGCTTCGATGTGATCACTGATTTCAAAAGCTACCCAGAATGGGCCGAAGACGTAAAATCTGTTTCCGTCCTAGCAGAAGATGAAAGTGGTTTGGGAGGAGACGTTAGATTCCGAGCCGCAGCAATGGGTCGAAGCACTACCTATACACTCCGGTACTACTACGGGAGTAACCCTCTCCGAATTGCATGGCGCCAAATTGAGGGAGATATTACAAAAAAAATTGAAGGTGAGTACGAATTTATACCTGTTGACGACGGAACGAAAACAGAAGTTGCTTACCACCTAGCAGCTGATCTTGCGATCCTAATTCCAGGTTTTGTTAAGCGAAGAGCTGAATCACGAATTGTTCGCGCTGCACTTGAAGCGTTAAGCGCACGAATTGATTCTGCTGCTACTACATGAACTCCTAGATGCCAAACCTCGGATTTGATATCGGAGGAACAAATCTGCGTGTTCTGCGTCTAAACGATGATGGCTCATCTTCGGCTCTGCAGCAACAACAGCATCCGAATGAACCTGAAGCGATAATTTCAATAGTAGTAAAATTGGCAAGAACATTAATAAGAGAAACTACAGAGAGCATTAAAACAATAGGCGTTGGTTGTGCCGGGCATGTTCTCCCAACGGGAGTGATAAAGTCATCACCAAACCTTCCAAACTTTATTGACTTCCCTCTGAAGCAAATCCTTGAAGAGGAGATTCAAACCCAAGTACTCGTAGAGAATGACGCGAATTGCTCTGCATGGGCTGAATATCAAATCGGAGCGGGGGTAGGCATAGAGAATCTGTTAGTTATTTCATTCGGCACAGGTATTGGAGCTGGATTAATTCTTGGCGGTTCAATCTTTCGAGGTTCCTACGGATTAGCGGGTGAAGTCGGGCACATGACACTAGAAGAAAATGGACGCCCTTGCCCGTGCGGGAATTACGGTTGCTGGGAACAATATTCGTCAGGGGCTGAGCTAAGCAATCTAATTTCGAGAAACGAAACTCATGCAATCCCCTACGAGAATACTTTGACTGAATTTGGTGAAAAAGTAGCGGTTGGATTCCGGAACCTATCTCATGTCCTCGACCCCGAGATGATAATTGTTACGGGTGGAATTACTTCAATTGGGGACCCCTTGCTAGATGCTATACAACAGGCTTATTACAAAAGAGTGGGCCACAGGGATAATGGAAAGCTAACCCAAATTAGGCTTGGAATGTTTGGAAATGAAGCCGGAGCTCTCGGAGCAGCGCTAATGGCTTCGGCGCAAGAAAGAATTAATAGAGATCTTTAATGGTTCGTGCTCTGGACGCAGGAACCGGTTACCCTAAACACATGGAGTTTAGGCGAATCAATAATCTACCCCCATATGTCTTCACGATCATAAATGACCTCAAGATTGAAGGCAGAAGAAATGGGGATGACATAATGGACTTCGGGTTTGGCAATCCTGACCTCCCGTCTCCAGACATCGCTGTTGAAAAACTCTGTGAAGCAGCGCAAAATCCACGTAACCACAGATACTCCCTCAGTCGGGGTTTACCTAAATTACGAGAGGCAATTTGTGAATTATATGAAAATAAATTTGGGGTACAGCTTGATCCTGAAATAGAGGCAATTAACACAATTGGTGCCAAAGAGGGACTTTCGCATTTAATGTGGGCTTTGGTCCAAGCAGGCGATGCAGTCCTCGTTCCTTCACCCTCTTACCCAATACATCTCTACGC
>WTHU01000166.1 GCA_011523005.1 Acidimicrobiales bacterium | reverse complement strand
GTTCAGGACCTTCTTAAAGTTGTGGAACAATTGAAAGACCTTGGAATCACAATGGTGATTGTTGAACAATCAGTCAATGTTGCATTATCTATCGCTGACCGTGCAATCTTTATGGAACGTGGACGTGTTCAATTCCAAGGACCGGCACAAGAACTTCTCGAACGAGATGACCTTCTGCGCGCTGTCTTCCTCTCAGGAGAAGGTGCATAACTCTGATGTCAATCCTTGCAGGAATCCTTTACAGCAACGAGATATTATTTCAAGGCTTCATTGATGGGCTTGTCTATGCGCTAATCGCAATGGGTCTCGTACTAATTTACAAAGCGACTGGTGTCATTAATTTCGCGCAGGGAGCTATCGGAACCTTTGGTGGCTTTGTTATGGGCATGTTGATGGTCAACTACGGTCTTCCCTACTGGTTAGCTGCCATTCTTGCTATTGCCGCAAGCGCGGCTGTGTCAACAGTCACCGAACTTCTGGTAGTTCGTAGATTATTTACAAAACCTAGGCTTCTGTTATTCGTAGCGACCCTGGGTGTCGCACAATTAGTAGCGCTCATACAAATATGGTTACCATCCGTTGATGAACGTGTTGATTACCCAACCCCAATCAAAGGCTATTGGGAAATAGGTGGACTAGATATCCTCCTTCGCGGAGAACAGGTTACGGTCCTTATCGTTGTTCCGTTCCTAGTAATTGTCCTTGGATATCTTCTCCAAAAGACACGTTTTGGTTTAGCTGTTCGATCTGCAGCTGATAATCCTGGAGCTGCGCAACTAGCGGGTATTTCCATTAGATCCGTCTCTACACAGGTGTGGTTAATCGCAGGTGTTCTTGCTGGTGTGTCAACGCTTCTAATCGGACCTATCTATCAGTTGGACGCTGGTGGAGTTGGTTCGAGCCTTGGGCCGGAACTGCTTTTATTTTCACTGACCGCAGCAATGTTTGGACAATTGCAATCCTTTCCTAGGGCTCTTCTTGGAGGGGTCGTAATTGGCATCATCAATCGTTTAGTCCTTGCGAATAAAGGCAAGGGTTTCCTTGATGATTGGGGTATTGGCAATGGATCAAACCTGCTTGCTATTTTCTTGATCTTACTTGTCTTGATGCTTTTCATTAACCGTGGAAATAAGACAAGCGAACAGTCATGGGTTCTGACCCCTCGTCTTCGTTCAGCCCATAAGGATCTCGTTCAATACCCACTGTTCAAATGGGTATCACGAATAGGAATCGTCATTCTCGCTCTTACAATTATTGGCCTACCGTGGGTTGTTGATAAACCAAGTCGCCTTATCGCATTTGCAGGTGTGATGATTGTGATGCTTGTCGTTCTCTCTGCTGTTGTTCTCACCGGTTGGGCTGGGCAGCTATCACTTGGACAGTATGCATTCGCAGCAGTTGGGGCATTTATGACGTCGTACTATACGGCGTCATTGAATTATTTTCTTGCTCTAGGTATTGGTGTTTTGTGGGGAATTCTCGTAGCTCTCATTGTTGGCATACCAGCGTTGCGGATACGTGGCTTGTATCTTGGGATCGCAACGCTTGGGTTCTCTTTGGTAGCAGGTCGTTGGATTTTGTCCATTGATAGATTGAATACGAATGCAGCTGGAGGGGCAAAAGTGAAACCCCCAATCATCTTCGGTAGATATGATCTTAGAACCGATAAAGAAGCCTATTATTATTTATGCGTTGCTGCTGTCGCCGTTGTGATCTACCTCCTCTGGCGTCTTAGACATTCAGGTATCGGTCGAACGCTTATAGCTGTTCGTGATAATGAAATGACTGCCTCGGCATATACCATTTCTCCGACACGGGCGAAGCTCACAGCGTTCGCTGTTTCAGGAGCTATCGGAGCGCTCGCAGGTGGTCTTCTAGTTCCCGCTACTGGGTCTTTGCGATCTCTTGCGTTCCAGCCAAGTGAATCATTACTTGTCATGTCCATAGCTGTTGTTGGTGGAATCTCATCCATTACTGGTGGTGTTCTTGGAACTGTCTTTTTAGTGGGCATACCAACAGTGTTTGAAAGTAGCGCTCAGGTAAGGCTCTTCTCCAGTGGTTTAGGGATGCTGGTTGTTCTTATGTACTTCCCTGGTGGGTTAATATCGCTGCTTCATAATGCTCGTGACACGATGCTTACATGGATGGCGAACAAGACTGATTGGTCACCAGCTTATAAAGGACAATCCGAAGCAATTTGGTCACGTTCGAAACAGCAGTCAGATATTGATACAACCATCCCTGCATTGGAGACATCCAATGTGTCGGTTCGTTTCGGTGGCAGGTTAGCTGTATCTAATGTCTCGATTAATGTTCAACAAGGTGAAATTGTTGGCCTGATTGGAACGAATGGCGCCGGTAAAACCACTCTGATGAATGCAGTGTCGGGGTTTGTTCCTTCAGAAGGTGAGATCTCGTTACATGGCAAATCTATTCATGAATCAGCGTCACATATTCGTGCACGGAATGGAGTAGGGCGTGCCTTCCAGAATGCGAAATTATTTGGAAGTTTAACGGCGAGAGAAACAGTTATGACTGCGTTGGAAGCAAGAGAACGATCGTTGCTTTTGCCATCAATGCTTGGAATTCCTCCTTCACCTTTTGTTGAGCGACGTAAAAGAGTAGAAGCGGAAGAGATAATCCATTACTTGGGGCTTGGCCGTTATGCTGATCAACTTATTTCTGAGCTTTCGACAGGTACTCGACGAATAGTTGAGTTAGGTGCATTGATTGCGTTGGATACCCAATTGATGCTTTTAGATGAGCCAACTGCTGGGGTTGCGCAGAAAGAGACAGAAGCGTTCGGTCCGTTGATTCATGCGATTCGCGCTGAATTAGGAAGTTCAATACTATTGATTGAACATGATATGCCGATGGTGATGTCTATTAGTG
>WTHU01000081.1 GCA_011523005.1 Acidimicrobiales bacterium | reverse complement strand
CAGCCCCAGACTCTCACCCGTAGCGGGGTCATGGTCGAAGCGGGGAGCACCAGAGATTGTGCTGGTGGTGGGGATGTAGTCAGTGGCGGTGGAGCCTTCTTCTACTTGGGCTCCCCAGATGGATATATCACAACTGTCGTCACTGCCTCCGCGAACACCTACGCTAAGGTAACAAAGGCCAGTTCCTTCATCCTCTACCATTTCATACCGTTGCCACTCTGGCGTGACAGTAAGGTTGTAATCTTCACTACCACCTAGATCAAATCTAAAATAGATAGTTTGATTAGAGCCTGTATTTGATTTAATCCAAATAGATCCAACACTTGTACCGCTGATATTTTGTTGAGCTTGCAAAACAGCATAATCATTGCTACTATTGCCTGATTTAGTAGCTTCTACTCTGGTCGCAGTATTAGTGCCGTAAGGGCTTTGCTCGTAGTTAGGTGTGACAGTAATAGTATCACCAGTATTAAAGGTAGTAAACCAAAGACCCGCACCGGCATCGATAGATTCAGAAGGATAAACAAGGTTAACTGGAGTAGTCTTAATCAGACCATCACCATCAACATACGTTCCACTGCTGGCGCGGGTAAATCCAACGACATCCTTCTTGCCAATTTGATTCTTTAACGACTTCGCTCCAGCAAAATCTAAATCAAGCGTGCTACCGCGAAATTGTGCAGGTGCAAGCAAACCCGGCTTGATGCTGCTGTTTAGCGCACCCTTGATGCTAGAACGTAAGTTTTTCGACATTGATCAAGCGGCTCCAACCTTTGCTGCAACAGTAGGTGTCCCGCCAGTCAAACTCACCAAACGCACACGCACATATTTAACAGGGCAGCCGTTCAATGCAAAACCACGGGTGCCGTTTGCTGTGATTGTTGTGTCCAGCTCGTCTTGATCCAGATTAAAAAAATTGGTGTCGTCCAAGCTTCCCTCGAAACGCACCACAACGTTCGTTCCAATACTGCTAACCGTCACCTGAAACAGCAAATTAACCCCAGCCGTTAAAGCCGAAGATGTAACCCCTGCGCTGGTGAGATCCGCGAACTCAGTGACTTCAAAACCGCTGTTTAGGCCAAGAGTCACGACGACACCTCAGAAATCAACTTGTTTTTTCCACTATAGCCTTTTCACCAAGGCAGGCCAGAACCAGTCGTCGGCGTGCGCTGCTCATCAATTTGTGCTTGCAATGCAGCTTCAATTTCAGCAACCTTTTCTGCGCCGCCAAGCTTGGCTTGCAGGGCATCAATAGCCCAAGTTTCAGTCAGATCCGCATAGGCGATAACGTCATCACCTTCAGCAGGTGCATCAAGACCGATGCTGCCATACGCACCAGCAGAGTAGGTGCCGTCATTGGCGCTCACTGAATAGTGAACAACCGAAACGATGCCGTCAGCAACGGTACGCTCCAAGGTGTTGACGGTCCAGGTAAACGTGGTGGTTGGGGTAGACATCGGAAGTGTCGTGATGGAGAAAGTTTAGACGTAGATGGACTTAAAGCCCAGCGTCAGTGAGGCGTTGCTCAAGGGTTTCAATCTTGGCGATTGCCTCTTGCAATGCAGCAGTTAGCAATGGCACCAGTTTTGATTGGTCGATGCCCTGCATTTCTTCACCGTCCCTTTCGCCGGTTACAGCTTCTGGAACGACAGCTTGTGCTTCGTGAGCAAGAAAACCATCAACAGTGGTGTCGGCATCAACAATGAAGTTAAAACGCTTGGGTGCAAGTTGCTTGACGCGAGTAATGCCATCAGCAAGCTCGACAACGTTTTCCTTCAGGCGGTAATCAGAACTTGTGACGTATGAGGTGCTGGAGGCATCTACTGTAATTCTGCCAACTTGAGTGCCGTCTCTGAAAAACTTAGCAACTGCGCCATTGTTACCTGTTCGGTTGAGGTGAAATGATGAGCTTTGATGATTAACAACACTCACCTCGCCAGGCATCAATCTTGTTTTTGGATCATCTGTGCTGGCTGCTGATGGATCGCCTGTTGACCCAATAAATATCTTGCCGTCTGAGGCAATTCTCATCCGCTCAGTCGGACTTGACGCACCATCCGCAGTTGTCGCCAGAACAATGCGACCTGGCATATCGTTGGCGCCTGGTGTGCCGTCTACTTCGCACGTAATACGCCCACCTAATACAAACTCTGTGCCATCTGAGCCCATAAAGGCAACACTGCCAAGACCGTCATCATTTTGAACGATTGTGTTACTTCCAGCGGTTGTACCACGTGATTTAGCAAGGACAATATCGCAACTATTGGTGTTATTTGTATTACGTACGCCTAAATACTCTACGGTGCTGGTCGCAGTTACCTCTACTTGGTTTATTGCGGTTACAGAGCCATTAAAAAGATTACTACGCGCACTAGACGTCCCAACCAACAGCCTGCCCGATGCGTCAATGCGCACCGCCTCCTGCAGCGATGTATCAGTAGTCGAATTTCGTACTGAGAAAGCGAGGCTTCCTTTAGTGTTAGCATCGCCATTCGTTAGCAAGCCTTTAATTGCTGCAAAACCAACAGAATTAGCGTCATCTCCTTGTTCGCTAGCAAACAGAATTCCACCGCCTGTTCCAGCGGAAGTTCCCGACTGAGAAAGCCTCAGGAAGCAACCACGAGTTCCTGAATCTGCAATGTTGGCTGTTGTTTGACCGCTGCCATAAATGTGGGTTTTATCGCGAACAGTTGTCGTCCCGATGCCGCAGTTTCCTGCGCTCGTAATCGTTAGCCTTTCTGCTGGAGTGTTACTGTGTGAAGTAAAAAAGCCAAGATCTGCATAATTACCACTCGTCGATTGACGCGACTTAACTGATGCTGCTCGCTGCAGATCATTTCCGCCGCCACTATTAGGAACTAAGTACAGTGCAGCCGATGTACCAACTCCTGAGCCCGTAT
>WTHU01000026.1:30978-35068 GCA_011523005.1 Acidimicrobiales bacterium | reverse complement strand
GGGTTGCCCAAGTCGTCATGAATATAGGAAACAATGCTTCCGTATGGAAATCCCTTTGGAGTCAATGTGCTTAAAGTAGCTGACCCTGTAGATGCGACTAAAGTCCGAGCTAATTCAGCATCGGTCGGGAACGTTGATATATCACCTGCGATTGGTGGAGAAGAGTCGCCGCTTCCATGGGCTTGCTTGACTGTCATTCACCCTTTCCCGTTCCTAAGATTCGTGAAGAAATCATTAATGAATCATTTCCTAAGACAAATTATTGATCTTCAGCTTACTATAACTGAAAAGATGTTAAGTAGTCCTAACCTGTGGTCGTTTGGCTTACCCATTTAGATAGTCTTTATTTGTTAACGAGATTCAGCCATTGTCCCTAAGTACAACTTAATAACATTGGGGTCGTGAAGTAACCCTTCTCCGGTGCCGTCGTAGGCATTTTTGCCTTGATCAAGGACGTAGCCGCGATCGCTAATTTTCAAGCAACGGGTGGCGTTTTGCTCAACCATTACTATCGACACTCCTGTTTTATTGATCGCAGTTACATTTTCAAAAACGTCTACCTGCAGAGCTGGTGAAAGACCTGCGGAAGGTTCGTCAAGGAGCAGTACAGAGGGCTCCATCATTAAAGCCCTTCCCATTGCAAGCATTTGTCGCTCTCCACCGGATAGTAGGCCTGCGCGTTGTTTTAGACGTTGACCAAGTTTAGGAAAAAGGTCTGTGATGTTTTTCATTCGTTCTTGAACTTCATTGGGTTTTAATTGGTACGCGCCCATTTGAAGGTTCTCGGCGATCGTTAGAGATGGGAAGACATTTTCGGTTTGAGGAACATAACCGACTCCCTTTCTAACTAATTCGTGCGCAGCTAAATTCGTGATTTCTTCGTTGAGTAATTGAACCACTCCACTTCGCACTTCGACAAGGCCGAACATACTCTTCACTAAAGTTGACTTTCCTGCTCCATTAGGACCGATAATTCCAACGAGTTCTCCTTGATAAAGCTTGAAATTGCAACCTGTCAGAATATCAACGCCAGGCAGGTATCCGGCGACTAAATCCTTGGACTCAAGAACGACTCTTCTGCTAGACATCTTTAAGCTCCTCAGCGATCGCGCTTCCAAGGTATGCGTCTATTACAGCCGGATTTTTGGAAACATCTGATGGTGTTCCTTCAGCAATTACTTGGCCTTCCGCCAAGACAACAATCCAGTCAGAGATACCCATGATTGCATCCATGTCATGTTCGATGAAAAGTACACTCACCCCTTCATCACGGAGATTCTCTATATGCACTAATAATGATTCAACAAGAACTGGGTTTACTCCTGCCATGGGCTCGTCAAGTAAAATTAATTTCGGTTCAGACATCAACGCCCTGGCCATCTCAAGCAGCTTTCGTTGGCCTCCAGATAGCGTTGCAGCATATTCATCTCGCATGTGTGAGAGCTTGAAACGCTCTAATAGATCCTCTGCTTTTTCCAAAATTTCTTTTTCTTGCTTTTGCCAACGTGAAGGTAAAAGAGCATTTCTCAGAGATTCTCCTTTTTGTTCAGCGGCACCTAAAAGCATGTTGTCTATAACAGTCATTTTTGCAAGAGATTTCGTTAATTGAAAAGTGCGAACCATTCCCTTATTGGCAATTTGGTGCGGCCGAAGTCCTGAAAGGTCTGTAGTCCAAGATTCTGCATTTGATAACTGATGAAAAGTCCATTTTCCTGAGTCCGGCTTATCAAAGCCCGTTATTAAATTGAACAATGTTGTCTTACCAGCTCCATTTGGACCAATAAATGCAGTGATGATTCCTCGCTGGACTTCCAGATGATCAATATCAACAGCGCGTAGGCCGCCAAAGGATCTAACTACATTGTCAATTTTTAATATGGGGTCTTGTTTGGGTGACCCTGGGGTTGATTCAATAGTCACTGGTTCGGAAGCTTGGTTATCGGATGTCAATTTGTGCCTCCTCTTTTTTGCCAACTAGACCTTGAGGTCTCCATATCATGAGCGTGGCCAACATAATTCCCATCAGAATCATTCTGACGCTCGCTATATCATTTGATTGTAATATTGCGTCAGGTATCCACCCAGAGTCCACCATTTGGCGAAGAAGTTCCTCAGAAAAGATAATCACAAACCAAAACGTCATGGATCCAATTATTGGTCCCCAAATTGAAGCAGCGCCTCCAAGTATCAAGACGGTCCATATAAAGAATGTTGTTTGCGGTCGGAATTGTTGTGTCTCAACAAACCCCATGTCAAAGGCTCTAACGATGCCAGCAAATGAAGCGATCACTCCGCCAATGATTAGGCTCTGAAGTTTATAGGAAAAGACGTTCTTACCTAATGCTCTTGCAGCATCCTCATCTTCACGGATTGCTTTGATAACCCTTCCCCATGGGGATCGCATTAAGCCCCAGATCAATAAACTAGCTAGCGATACTAAGGACCATCCGATAATCATTACCCACAATGTTTTTTCATCAAACTCTAGGAACCAGGCTCCGTAATTTCCTTCCTTTATTGGGTTCCAGTCAACTGTTATGACATCAGCGAAAGAAACATTCGCATTTCTATCTTCAATACTGGGAAGACCAAATGGACCACCGGTGAAATCAAGCAACCGTTGGGATCGAAATGAGATCCGTAAAACTTCAGCGATAGCGATGGTTGTCAGAGCCAAGTAGTCAGCTCGTAGTCGCAAGGAAGGCAATCCAATACTTAGCGCTATGACCACTGCGAATACGACACCACTTGCGATTGCCAAGAGAATAGAACCGCCAAGCCAACCTTGGGTAAAGAAGATAGCCATTCCATACGCACCAGCAGCCATGAAAGCCACAACGCCAAAATTTAGGAGGCCCGTGTAACCGTAGTGAAGATTAAGGCCTACTGCCGCAAGAGCGAAAGTGGCCGCCTGCACGCTTATAGACGTTCTAAGTGCGAGACCAAATAATTTGCTTACATCAATTTCGGCGAAAAGATTCATCAACATGATGTCAACCTAATCTTTCTCTGACTCCGAGAATACCTCGAGGTCGTACTAGAAGAATTACAATCATAACTGCTAACGCAATAAGGAACTTCAGGTCATTATCTAACCAGAATGTTGATGTCTCAGAGGCAAAACCAATTGCCAAACCACCGACCATCGCACCGAAAGCTGTTCCGAGTCCTCCTAAAGTAACTGCTGCGAAAATTAAGAGTAGAATTTTCTCTCCCATCTGCCATTCTACAACTTGTGTCAATCCGATCATTGTGCCGCCGAGGCTTGCCAAAGCACTTCCTAGTATCCAAACCCACATAATTGTACGATTGACGTCAATCCCCGATGACTCGGCAAGAGCAGGATTATCAGAAACTGCGCGCATTGATGTTCCAAGCTTTGTTCGTTGAAGCAAAAGTCCCACCATCAGAAGTGTTGTGAAAGCTATTCCTATTATAAAATAGTCTTTCGCTGGAAGTTCAATAGGTCCTAGGGAAACCCCGCTTTGTATTCTAAAGGACTCGAATGTTTCCGGTTCTGCACCATGGTAGATGAGAATTAGGTATCTCATTAGGAATGCAAGACCTATTGAAACGACCATTAATGAAATATTCGTCATTTTTCGCCTTCGTA
Source organism: Acidimicrobiales bacterium (assembly GCA_011523005.1). Taxonomy (GTDB): domain Bacteria; phylum Actinomycetota; class Acidimicrobiia; order Acidimicrobiales; family UBA8592; genus UBA8592. Next base: position 31,455 of record WTHU01000026.1, on the reverse strand, counting down.
AAGGACCAAAAATTCCTCTTTCTAAACCAAAACCAAGTCCGCCACCAGCAAGAACAGCAAGTACCACCGCTAACGGAAATAAAGCACCGTTAAGGCCGACTGTTGATTCGAGTAATAAGGCAATCACTGCTCCGAACGCAACCATCTCTGAATGAGCAAAATTTACCAGACCGGTTACACCAAAAATAAGTGATAAGCCTATAGATGCTAAAGCTACGAGTAAACCTACTTTCAGCCCGCTAACCATTCGATTTAATAAACGTTCCCATGTCGGCCGTATCTCAAGAATAGGTTTCTGATCCTCGCCAACTAATTGAAAGCCGACAGCTTTTGATCTGTATTCTTCAACAAAAACTGTTATCTGGTCGGAAGCCCCATCTCGAATAGATACTCCTTCTGGCAGAGGGCCTGCAAGAACTACTGTATATTCACCTAAACCAGGTATCGGTATTTCCCACTTTCCATCTTCACCTGTAA
>WTHU01000026.1:0-30878 GCA_011523005.1 Acidimicrobiales bacterium | reverse complement strand
CCTGCATCGGAAATATTTCTCTTTTCAAAGAAAAGGCAGAATTCGGGGCATCTAAATGGGGTTTCTTCGTTACTTCCCAATCTGCACTTTTGGATTTGGTCACCTGTGGGAAGAGACCTACTGCGATAGTGCCTACAATCTTTTCGAACTTCCATACCGTATGAATTTTACATCAGAGTTGAAGGGTATTCACACCAAGAGTTAACACTGCTGAAACAATTCAGAAACAAACGCAATGTACCTTAAAAATGCCATTATTTTCACGAACGAGGAGTGTGTATGAATTCAGGTGATATTGCTTGGATGTTGATTTCGACAGCGCTAGTTGTATTTATGGTTCCAGGGCTAGCGCTCTTCTATGGGGGCATGGACAGGTCAAAGAATGTATTGAACATGCTCAATATGAATATGTATTGCATTGGTATAGTCCCGCTTCTGTGGGTAACGTTTTCGTGGACACTTGGTAATAGTTCTGACGGGTCAGGTTTCTGGGGTGGCGACCTTATCGGTAATTGGGATCAATTTGGACTTGAAGGGCTGAATATGGATCCGGAATCGCTAATTTTTGTAGCTTTCTTGATGACTTTTGCCTCAATTACACCTGCACTTATCTCTGGGGCTGTCGCTGATCGAATGAAATTCTCAGCGTGGGCAATATTTGTTCCAATATGGACGCTAGTGGTTTATACTCCAGTAACTTATTGGGTATACAGCGGATGGCATCATGAAATGGGCGCTATTGACTTCGCTGGTGGTACAGCAATTCATATCAACGCTGGAGCAGCATCGCTCGCTTTGATACTTGTCCTTGGCAAGCGAAAAGGCTGGCCATCTGAGTCTTCTCCACCACATAACCTTCCGCTTGTCATGTTGGGCACGGGAATATTGTGGTTTGGTTGGTTTGGTTTCAACGCTGGTTCTGCAGGAGCCGCCAATGGGCAAGCAGTCCAAGCTTTACTCAACACGTTCGTTGCCGCTGCGGCAGGAATGATTGGGTGGATTCTAATTGAGAAAATTAAGGACGGTAAACCGACTACTTTGGGAGCTTGCTCAGGTGTGGTAGCTGCTCTTGTTGCAATAACACCAGCTGCCGGATACGTAGGCGGATTAGCAAGCATTGTCTTTGGTCTAGTTGCAGGAGTAGGTTGTTACTTCTTAATAGGACTAAAGAATAAACTTGGCTATGACGATTCCCTCGATGTTGTTGGAGTACACGGTGGGGGTGGAGTTATAGGAGGACTACTACTTGGGCTTTTCGCAGATAACTCAGCAATAAATTCTGAACCTGGTGGCTTTCAAGATGGTCTTTTCTTCGGTGGCGGAGAACTATTCATTGACCAAATCATAGCAATGGTCTCAGTAATCGGATTCTCTTTCGTAGTGACCTTCGTTATCGCTAAAGCACTTGATTCCACCATAGGACTTAGAGCTTCCGAAGAAGATGAAGAATCAGGATTAGACCAATCGCAACATGCTGAAACTGCCTACAATTTGTAAGTACGATTTGCCTGAGTGAGGACTTCTTCATCACATGAGTATTCCCAAAATACAATAAGTGGAATACGGTGGAGATATGTCAATCATTGACGAAAGGAAGAGACTTCTAGCTGACCGCGAACTTCGAGGTTCCGAATTCACCTTGCAACTCAGCGATGCCACTGACGAATGGTTATATGGACTGTTTACATCAGTAGCAGAGAACCGAGCAGATTTAGCTCTGATAGCAGTGGGCGGCTACGGGCGCAGAGACCTCTCACCGCTATCCGATCTAGATGTCTTGCTATTACATAACGATGCTCCGGATATTGAGGAAGTTGCCGAAGCGCTTTGGTATCCGATTTGGGACCAAGGAGAAAAGCTTGGACATTCAGTCCGGACACTAAATGAAACCCTAACTCTGGCAAGTGAAGATCTCGACACAGCGACTGCATTATTGTCAAGCAGACTTATTGCTGGATCCCAACCGCTAGCAAATGAACTTTCAGGAAAAGCAGTAGATCAATGGAAAAGTAAAGCAAAATTTTGGTTGCCCAAATTAGCGGAATCAGTTCATTCACGTCATCGTGCTAAAGGCGAGGTTGCCTTCATGTTGGAACCTGAATTAAAAGAAGGGCGGGGCGGACTCAGAGATGTTCATGCAATGGGATGGGCGAATCTCAACGGTCAAGGACCATTTGAAGTTGAACATCATCAACTCCTAGAGTGTTATGAAGTTATTTTGAGAGCTCGCGTAGAATTACACAAACAGGCTAAACGCTCAAGCGATAAACTTCTGCTCGAGCAACAAGATGCAGTTGCTGAAGCGCTTGGATACGAAGATGCAGATCTCTTAATGGCTGATGTAGCATCAGCTGCACGGCGTATTTCTTGGAACATAGACGAACTCTGTTACGGAATTGAAAATGCGGGCTTATCAGGAGTTTGGAACTTTGGAAAAAAAGTAGGTGACACGATAAAGGGCAAAAGAAAACCTGTTTCTTCAACTCTGTCAGCGGATATGGATATAACTCCCGAACAGGTCCTGAGAATTGCCTTACAAACAGCGCGAAATCAAGAACGCTTTTCTCCTGAAACAATTCGGCGTCTCCGACAAGCCAATTTGGTTATCTTAGACCCATGGACAGACGAACTTCGAGAGTTATTTATTGACCTTCTATTAGTTGGTCATGATGCAATACCAGTTTTTGAAACGTTAGATCAACTTGATTTATTTGTTCCTTTCTTGCCAGAGTGGAAACCAGCAAGAAGCAGACCACAACGAAACGCCTATCACCGATTTACAGTTGACCGTCATCTACTTGAGACAGCTGCAGAGGCTTCCAAACTTGCAGACCGAGTTGATCGCCCTGACCTTCTCGTCATTGGTGCGTTGCTTCATGATATCGGGAAACCGTATCCCGGGGATCACACAGAAGTAGGAGTGCAGCTAATCAACACAATCGCAGGGCGGATGGGTTTCCCACAAGCAGATATAGAAATACTTATCGAGATGTGTCAGCATCACCTGCTCCTTCCTGACATCGCAACCCGAAGAGACCTTGATGATTTTGACACTATTCAAACCGTCGGTAATTCCTTAAAAACAATTGAATCCGTAAGACTATTACATGCCCTAACAGAAGCTGACTCTATCGCAACCGGTCCAGCAGCTTGGAGCAGCTGGAAAGCAGGTTTAGTAGAAGATCTCTCGAACCGAACAATCTCATATCTCAAAGGAGGGACGGGTAGCATTATCGAACGAACTTTCCCTACTCCAGATCAACTACAGATGATGCGGCGAGGAATGATCAGAGTTGAGGGTGATGCCGATCGGTTAACGATAATGGAGATTGACAAACCTGCTGTATTCGGAAGAGTCGCCGGAGCACTTTCGCTTTGCGGCCTTGACGTCTTAGAGGCCATAGCCCACACGGAATACGGAATGGTCTTAGCAATGTTCAGAGTTGCCCCAAACACAACAAAAGACATTGATTGGAGTTCAGTCTGTGTATTTGTTCAGGATTCGGTTAGGGGCCGAGTCGCAATAGCAGCCAGACTAGCTGAACGTATGCAGACATACTCACTACAAATATCACAACAGTTTCCCGACCGGGTTGTTGATACTGATGTAAAGATAGACAATGAAACATCATCTACAGCTACAGTAATTGAGGTTTCTGCTCCAAATGGGATGGGATTGCTTTACCAAATAACAAGGGCACTTAGCTCACTTGACCTCAACATATTAAGTGCAAAAGTTCAGACACTAGGGTCAGATGTTGTTGACTCCTTCTATGTCTTAGATAATGATGGAAAAAAAATTGATGATCAAGTACATGCTGATGAGGTTAAACAGGCACTTAAGCATGCAATAGAGTCATCTACAGTAATGACAGGAATCGGAACATGACTGATGAGCATGACTTAGTTCGCTGGAGCGAAGCTTTAGCAGGGATTGCAAGAACTGGACTGGCATTCACTGAAAGTCTCTACGAACGCGAAAGGTATGAGGAAGTCCTCCACGTAGCATCTGACATCCATGCAAAGATTTCAGATTCTTCAAACAGTGAAGAAAAAGTAACAGAATGGATGAAGTCGGTAGGGGAAGGCGTTCCAGGATATGTAACTCCAAAGGTTGCCATTGGTGCTGTCGTCGGAAATGAAGACGGAGAAATTCTTTTAATCCAACGCTCTGATTCAGGGGTGTGGCTTTTCCCAACAGGATTTGCAGATATTGGATATTCAGCAGCAGAGATAGCAGAAAAAGAAGTGTTTGAAGAAACGGGAATGCATGTGGAGGCTCTAAGAATAATTTCAATTCTTGATGGGGTTCGTGCAAAATTTACTCGAATGCCTCTTTATTCGATTGTTTTCCATTGCAAAGTTGTTGGAGGAGAACTAAATCACCACCCGCTTGAATGCACTGATGCAGGGTTTTTTCCTCAGGATAAACTCCCAAACCCTCTCGCTGGATCGGGAAACTGGGTAGATCATGCATTTGCAGCAATACGTGGAGAGGTTATTGAAGTTGAATTTGATAAGCCTCGCCGGCCTGTATGGAAACAAGATGATGCAATATAGTGTGTTTTTTAATCTTGGTCACGTAAGAAATTTTCTACATCTTTTACAAAGTCTTCAGGGCTAGCAACCTCATAATCCCCAGCGTCATAGTTGTCCTCAAGTTCATCAACGTATTTTGATGTGTCTTCATCGCCTTCAATTATTTGATTTATCTGCCTTTCATAGGCTGAAGACGCAATTTCTAAGTCCGTTGTATTCAACGAAAGATTGAGAGTTGTTTTGAGCCTTTCAATCAAAGCTAACGCTGCTTTAGGAGATTCAGCTCCTGCAACATAGTTAGGAACAGTTGCCCAAAATGACATATTGGGGATACCAGCGTCTGTAGATAATTGATTGATAACACCGATAATTCCCGTTGGTCCCTCATAGGAAGATGTTTGCAGGCCGTAAGTTCTATTAATCTCAGTATTTTCACTTACGCCATGAATTAATACCGGACGTGAATGTGGGACCTCAGCGAGAAGGGAACCTAATGTGATGATCATTGAGACATTGTACTTTTGAGCTTCAGCTAAAATATTCTGTGTGAAAGTTTGCCAATTTAGCTGTGGCTCAACGCCTTCCATAAGTAGAAGAGAGCCATCATTTGACAAAGAAATTGTATTTTTCGGCCAACTAAGAAACCTTGATTCGCCATCTAGGTGAACGGTGGGTCGCTCTCTAGAAAAGTCATAAAATTCTTCTGAATCAAAAGTTAGAATCTCTGTCGCAATAGTCTTTTCAATGAGACTTCGAATTGCCCAAGTAGAAGCACCTCCAGCATCATTCCACCCAGCGAAGGCTATAACCATAACGGGGGCTTTTGTGGAGGAATCATCAATATCCATTCCAAATTCACTCATCGACAAAACTTTAATCATTCTTTTCTGATATTGCACTTCAAATAACCATTCGTTTGAAAGGCGGGTACGATATTTTTATGGTGAGTATTAGACCAGTAACTGAAGTAACAGAATCTCTTACGGATGCCTACAGAGCACTGATCCCGCAATTATCTTCCTCGAGCAATCCACCTACAGGAGAAGCGTTGCAAAGAATCATTGAGTCAGACTCGGCCCAAATACTCATAGCTGAAGACGAAAATGGTGAAATACTGGGAACAATGACGCTCATAATTTTTCAAATTCCAACCGGAATACGTGCATGGATTGAAGATGTCGTCGTTGACAGTTCAGCTCGTGGTAAAGGTATCGGGAAGAAGCTGAACCTCGCTGCGCTCGAACTTGCTAAACAGGCTGGAGCAAAAACCGTTGACTTGACCTCACGACCTGCTCGGCAAGAAGCAAATCAGTTATATAGAAGTATTGGATTCGCAGAACGGGAAACTAATGTCTATCGATTTTCTTTCGAGTAATTGATTGATGTCTAAATACGAGCTACGAAAAAAACTTAGATACGTCTATGTCTCTTTATTTACTGCACCAATAGGCCAAGTTCTTCTCTTCCTCTTCTATGAGGTAGGGAACCTCAATCCCTTATTGAGCAATGTTTTAGCTGTGACGATTTCAACTACACCTAATTATCTTTTGAACAGATTTTGGGTTTGGCGAAAAAGGTCGGTCACAAATATTCGCAATGAAATTGTGCCTTATTGGATGCTTGCTTTTTTAGGGCTGGGAATTTCAACAATTTTTGTTTATTTAGCTGATTCAATTTGGGAAACCTGGGTTGCGATAAATTTGGCAAATGCCATGGGTTATACATTGTTATGGGGCGCTAAATATTTTATCCTCGAGAAATACCTCTTTAAGGAATCACCTTCGTCATCGTCTCCGGAGATAAACTCCCTGTAACATCTAATGATGGATTCCAATCAACTTGAAGTAGCTGAAGCAGTTAAAGGGTTCCTACCGAAAAATGAAGCGGCTGCGCTTTATGATGCTGCAGTTGCAGTAGAAGTCGATGGCCCTCTTTTGGAAGTTGGAAGCTACTGTGGAAAATCTTCCGTTTATCTTGGTTATGCTGCTCAAAGCATCGGACGAGTTTTGTATGCGCTAGATCATCATCGGGGTTCTGAAGAAAACCAAGCAGGTTGGGAGCATCATGACCCTGAACTTATTGATAAGCAAAAGGGGGTCATGGATACGCTCCCGTACTTCCGTGATGCAATTTTTGCTGCAGGCTTAGAACATGTAGTCATTGCTCTTGTAGGTCATTCGGGCGTGATTGCGAGAAACTGGACTACGCCTCTTTCGTTTCTTTTTATAGATGGAGGCCATGGAGAAGAGCCCGCAAAAGCTGACTTTAATGGTTGGGTTCCGAAAGTGAAAGAAGGTGGGACACTTGCGATTCATGATGTTTTCCCTAATCCAAAGGATGGAGGACGTCCACCATATGAACAGATCTACCTTCCAGCAATTGAAAGTGGCAATTGGAATGAGGTACACGTTGAAGGTTCATTAAGAATTTTGAAACGCGTTTAAATCTAAAATGACTAAACTATAAGTGCAATCCGAATCTTTAGGAGATCAAATGAAAAAAGGTGAAACAGTTCCTGACTTTGAAGCTATCAACCAAGAAGGTGCTTCGGTTTCGTTATCATCAATGTTAGAGAATGGTCCAGTTGTCCTTTTTTTCTACCCAAAGGCAATGACACCAGGTTGCACAGTGGAAAGTTGCCACTTTCGTGATCTTGAGTCAGAATTCTCTGCATTAGGCGCACAACCGGTTGGTATAAGCATGGATCAAGTCGAAAAGCAGAAAGAATTTGACGATAAACACCAGCTTGGGTTCCCGCTTTTATCGGACCCCGATCAAACTGTTGCATCAATCCTAGGAGCTAAACGAATGGGACCATTCGGGAATAAAAGAATCACATACGTAATCGGAGCGGATAGGACGATTCTTGAGGTCATAAAGAGCGAAACAAATATGAATGTGCATGCAGATACTGCGTTAGATGTTTTAAAGAAATAAAGGTCTTGAAAATCTAAAGCACCGGCAAGAATTCATGATTTGAGAAAAGCTGAGAGGCTTTTGTTATTCCCATTAAAGAATCAGCGGCTAGTACAACGGCTGCTGCAGAATATGTTGAATATTCCTCTTCTGGGAATGAGACAGATTCAGGGTAAACCACCCCAGTTAGGTATTGTCCCTTATCATTTCGAAATTTTTGAATCTGTTTAAAGAGTTCCAATGCATGTTGTGTTTCTCCAATGCTTTGAAACGCTAATGCGCATTCGCAGGTTTCTGCCGTCGTTATCCACGGACGATCAGAGACGCAACGAATACCTTTACCGGGAATTTCAAAAGTCTCGTTCTTTTCAGCAAGATGCTTTATCCCCATTTCGCCTGTTACTACGCCTGATAGGACTGGGTAATACCAATCCATCGCCCATCTGTTCTTTGGAGCAAACGCGTCCGGTACTGTCCGAATAACATTAGCGAGCTTTACATATGAGGATTCCCATCTTTTTTTCTCAAAACCTAGTTCAGTTGCTATTTTGATAGCGCTCCTGATTGAGTGGGCAATACTGGATGACCCTGTTAAAAGTGCATAGGACCAGAGCGTGCCATCAGAATGACGAGCCCAGATTATTTCTCCACGTTCTGTTTGCATATCCACAACAAAATCAATCGCAGGTTCCACTACCTTCCACATCGATTCAAGGAATCCCATATCTTGTGAGATTAAATAGCTGTGTAGAACTCCGGTTGCGATGTACGCGACACAATTTGAGTCAATTTTATCTTGTTCGATGCTGTCTTCAAGATAGTAATTGTGCCACGATCCGTCATCTCGTTGAATCCGCTCAAGCCATTCGTATCCTTTCAGAGCTTCATCTACTAATCCAGCAGTTTGGAGAGCCATGGTAGCTTCGACGTGATTCCAAGGGTCGGCGTGACCACCAGGAAACCATGGGATCATTCCAGACTCCAGTTGCCATTCGGCTATTGACTCTGCCGTCTGTTTCAAGTCGCTGTCCGTGAGAACGATTTCTGTGGGCTCGGGGGTCAATAAATTTCCTTCGTTACAAGAATTCTTTTTTCTGACCATAGACTATCGCACTCTTTCCCAGAACTGGCTGAAGGATCTTTTCTAGGTACTTCGTTATTCTTGGTTGCTTGACAATATCCCAGGTAAGAAATCGCAGGTATAAGCGGACTAGTCTGTTGGAGTCATTCTTTGGTCCGACGGCGCATTTCAACCACCAATACGGGGAATGGAGTGCATGGGCTCGATGATAATCAAATGGCTGTAATCCTTTTAGCTTCATTTTTGTTCGGATATCGTTCTTTCTATAGATACGAACATGTCCGCCGACTTCTTTCGGTGCATGGTATTCGTCTGATAGCATCCAGCAGATCTTTTCGGGAAGAAAGGCAGGAATAGTGATCGCTATCTTACCGTTTGGCTTCAGAACTCGAAAAAGTTCTTTTAAGGCAGCTTCGTCATCTTCAATATGTTCAAGCACTTCGCTTGCAATAATTCGATCAAATGTGTTGTCGGAAAAGGGAAGAGCTGTGGCATCACCAGCGCATGCAAAGGCGAGGGATTTTGAGTCAATTTCGTTTGCTTCTAGCATTGCGGCATAAGTTGCTCTGACTTCGCCTAATTCTGGTAGTGCCATATCGCACGCAATCACTTCAGCTCCTCTGCGAAGTGATTCATATGCATGCCGCCCGAACCCACACCCTAGGTCTAACACTTTATGGCCGGAATGTAACTCTAATCGTTCGTAATCTACTGTGAGCATTGTTATCTACTTTGTTTTCCAACTAGATAACAGTGTCCTGCAATGTTCGGCGGTGGTAATTGCTGATTCTCTCCAACTCCATTTCTCAATGACACGTTGACGTCCAGCTGATCCTATTTTCCTGCATAGATCAGGATTTTGAAAGGCATATTTAATTTGGTCTGCCAAAGCATCGCTATCACCGGGTGGCACAGCTAGGCATGTCTCTAGGTGTGGGCCCGCAACTTCAGGTAACGCTCCTCCAGTTGAGGCTATTAATGGCGCGCCGCAAGATAACGCTTCAATTGCAGGGATTGAGAAACCTTCATATAGAGATGGAACGATCGCAACTTCTGCAGAAGCAAGAAGGTTCACTAACTCTTTATAGCTAATTCCTTGGTTAAACCGGACAATATCGTCTAATCCCAATTGATTGAGGGTTTCAGCGGTCGTGCTTCCTTCGCGTTGTTTTCCGACAAGTTCAAGATGTACATGAGGAAACTCATCTCGAACTTTTGCAATGGCTTCTAGGAGAAATTTTTGACCTTTCAATGGCACATCTGCACTGGCAGTGGAAACAATTCGTCCAGGGATTCTTTCAATATCGGTTTGCGGTGCGAAAAAATCGGTATCAATTCCTATAGGAACAACATGAATTTTATTTATGTCAACTTTATGATCATGGCTAATGTCTTCTTTTGAAGATTCAGAAACTGTAATGATGCGCTGAATTTTTTGGCAAACCCGTGTTTGCATCCTTGTGAATGCGTACCAGCGTCGTTTCCCGAGACGTTCTAGAAATGTTCTTGCGTTATCGAGTTCGAGTCTACGATCTACGGTAATTGGGTGATGAATTATTCCGAGGATAGGTAAGCCTAGCTTCTTTTGGATTTTTAGATTTCCATATGCCAATGATCCGTTATCTATAACTAGATCGAACTCGTCAGATCGTTCCTTCAGAGCTCTGAATGCCCGCATAGAAAATGATAATGGCTCTGAAAAATTTCCTGTGAGATATGAACATACTTCAACAAAGTCGGGATAGTCTTTTATTTCCCAAAATCCAGGTATGCGGCCAGGGTAATGGTCATTAAAGATTTCAAGACTTGGAAATTTGTGCAAGGGAACTTTGTCATCTAGATCCGGATACGGAGGACCTCCGAAAACTTCAACAGTGTGCCCTAGTTCAACCAGTGCTTTACTCATTTCGCGGACATAGACGCCTTGACCACCAACATGAGGCTTCCCTCTGTATGCGAGCATTGCAATCCGTAGTTTTTTTGAGTCGTTATCTAGTGGCACGCCATTCCTAAGGTTCAGCCTTTAAGGGTATGGACATTGGGCACTAAATCAATCCAAAATGATTAAATGTTTACAATTTTGGTCTTAGATTTTCCACAACGGGCAAGAAATGATTAGCTCATTGGAGAGTCCACTTTAAGGAGTTATTTTGCGAGCTTTAGTTCAACGAGTTTCGGAGGCATCGGTAGAGGTTGAAGGTTCTGTCGTAGGTGCTATTTCAAAAGGGCTCCTTGTATTTGTGGGTGTTACGCATAGTGACTCTCGTGAAGTGGCAGAAAAGCTAGCTAGAAAAGTTATCGGCATCCGACTTTTTGATGACCAGAATGGGCAAATGAATTTCTCATGCGAGGATGTAAATGGGGAATTCCTTGTGGTATCGCAATTCACACTTTATGGAAATGTTGATAGTGGAAGAAGGCCAGGTTGGTCACAAGCAGCACGACCCGAACAGGCTGAACCCCTAATTGAATATTTCATTGAATGTTTAAAAGCGTCTGGATTAAGAGTTCAAACTGGAATCTTTCGAGCAGATATGAATGTAAAACTCATTAATCACGGTCCAGCTACATTAATGATTGAGGTAAATTAAGGATCTTTTCGAGAGCAAGCAAAGGCCGTACCAAGCGACAGAATTGAGATGATGATCATGGGTAAAGGGCCCACACGAGTCGCAATGGTTAATCCATCTCTCAACTCAACCTGTCCTTGCAAGACTTTCATCTCAGAGATGGAAGTTCGTTGTAGCACTTTTCCATCTGAGTTGATTATCGCACTGAACCCAGTTGGTGCTGCTTGAAGAACCCAGCGACCATTTTCAATGGCTCTTAATTGAGAGGAAGCAATTTGTTGTGTTTGGAGAATCCTTAGCCAATAGCTTGATCCATTTGTAGGGTTTAACAGAATTTGCCCTCCGTTTTGAATCGCTGACCTTGCTCGATCTTCAAAGAAAATTTCCCATGAAATAGAAATTCCCGCATTAATTGCAATATCGCGAAGATTCATAGACAGATTTGGAGGTCCGGTCCCAGGAACGGTATCGCGGACAGGTAAATATTCGGGAGCAAACGGCTCAATGAGAGATCTTAAAGGCACATATTCGCCGAAAGGGACCAATCGAACTTTATCGTACCTATCGTAGATCTCTCCGTCTGGCCCGATAGCGACTGTTGCATTTGCGTTAGAAGTTTCATTTAATCGTTCAAAGATTCCTGCAAGCAGCCAAGTATCTAAATCTTGGGCGAGCTTACTTAATTCCGAACGCTCAGGCGATTCAATATATAACTGGCGAAGGTTGACAACATCTTCTGGCCAAAGAACAATATCTGGACTTCCTTGGATTAACCCAGTCGCCTCAACATGTCGCTCAAAAACTTCACGCTCATTAGTGTTTATGGCACGTGTTCCTTGCTCACCTCCGCCTTGAATAATTGCGACATCAATTGAAGAGATAGAAGATCCCTTTGGCACGATTGCGCTGAAACCCCAAATGAGGAGAAGGATCGAAACAATCACGCCTGTGTGCTTCCATTTCTTTTCCCAAAGCATCGCAAATGCCATTCCGCAAATAATTACGAAAGCCGTAAGAAATAGTGGACCGAGCACTCTAGCGGTCTGACCGAAGGGACTATCACTTTGTGACATCGCAATAGTCGCTAAAGGAACACCTCCAAAGGGCCAGCGATACCGAACAGCTTCAACCAATGTGAATGCTGCCGGTAAAGCAATTAAACGGTGCATGCTCCTAGGAATCAAACAAGTAGACAGTGCATAAAGTCCACTAAATAGGAAACCTTGAATGAAGTAACCCGGAACTGTTAATGCGATCATCCAGAAGGTCCCTGGGAAAAGCCATCCAACAGCAAAGCCAAAACCCGTAAAGAATCTAGACTTTGTTCCATGAGTTTCTTTGAGGATTTGATCAAGCATGGCAAAAGCTATAAACGCTAAAGGCCAGAAGCCCCATGGAGGTAATGAAAGCACCAAACAGATTCCGCTAAAAACAGGTTTCAGAGTCTCCTTTCGCGTGATGAATCTAAAAAAATTAGCTCCGGCTCTGAAAGAAGAAACAAAAAGATTTGCTATGAATCTACAAAAGAGAACTATTTGCGACGGAATCATTAGTCTTACCTTTGCATAAGAAAATTCTTAGCTTTTCTTGCCTGATCAATCCCATCTCGTATGCAGGCCGACAAACCTATTCCTTGAAACGGTGATCCAGCTAGAAACATTCCTGGCATTTCAAGCGCTGCCTGCTGTCGTATCACATTTATTCGATCCCCATGGCCAAGTTCATATTGGGGAAACGAATTCGGCCATCGAGTAACCCTAGTTGCTATAGGGTCAGCGTTGATACCTGTTAAAGTTACGAGCTCACCATTAAGCTTTTCGATCAACGTATCGTCATCCATAGCAAGTGCTTCCGTATCACCGAATCTCCCCACGGAAATTCTGAGGAATACCGTGTCGTCGTTCTTGAGGTGAGCCCACTTTTCTGAGGTCCAAGAACATGCGGTGGTTAAAAAATTTTCATCTCGGCCAACAAGAAATCCGCTTCCGTTGAATTGAGGAACATCGCACTTATTAAAAGCGAATGTTATAAAAGCCATTGACGCATACTGAATTTTTGCCAATAAATTTGACGTGTTCGGACAAGATTCCTGTAAAAGCTTTGCGGCTGCAAAAGCTGGGATGCATAAAATTACGGCATCTGTCTGGTATTCCTGCGATCCCTTAACGAGTATGGAATTGTCTGATATTTCAACTGATGTCACCCTTTCATTTCTTCGAATATCCGAATCAATTTCTTCCTCTAGCCTTTTAACTACTGTTTGAAGGCCATCAGGGTGTGTTAGAAAAACTGGGCTAGCAGGATCCCTGTTTTGATTCTTGAGAAAATCTTGTATTGATCTCACAAGACTGAAGTCTCCTTGACTTGCGTTAAACAACTGCGGAACACCTGACTCAAGACAAAGGTCGTCTGCATCTCCAGCGTTTATTCCACCCAATAACGGGCCAACCAACCTGTCCATAACTTCGTCTCCAAGGCGCCTTCGAATAAGAGAGCCTACGGTTTCACCTTCTTTTGGTTTATTGTCAGGAAGAGTTAAATCAAGCTTTGCTCTTTTAGCCCCCTCTTCGGTCAACAAAGACAGTTCGTCTAGCTCGTCCAGGTCCAAAGGAACTCCCAAAAAGTGGCGTTTGGGTAAATTGTGCATTTCACCATCCACCCAAACTTTTGCAGGTTTGCCGGTAGGAGGAACGAGTTCATCTCCCACACCAAGAGAGAAACATAACTCACGCATTTCAGGATCACGAGTCAAAAAAGAATCAGGTCCCGCATCAATGTTAAATCCTTCAATTTCACTTGTTAGGATCTTTCCCCCTAACCGGTCTGAGTCCTCAAGAAGCATGACTTCAAAACCTGATTGCTGAAGCTCAAATGCAGCACTTAGACCAGCAATGCCAGCACCGACAATAGTGATGTTCACGAGGCTGTCCGAAAATTGTGAACCAAGTCAACTACTCTTTTGAGAACATCTGGGTTGACTTCAGGGGTTACACCGTGACCTAAGTTGAAGATATGGCCATGCTGACCAGCATTCCTTTTGAGGATATCAATCACTTCTTCAGAAATTAGTTTCCAATCACCGCCTAGTATTGACGGGTCGAGATTGCCTTGCACAGCTTTACCTACTCCTATTCGCTTTCGTGCTTCATCAATCGGGACACGCCAATCAACTCCTACTACATCTGCCCCTGCAGCACTCATTAAATGGAGTATTTCTCCAGTTCCAACTCCGAAATGAATACGTGGGACAGAGTACTCGAAAAGGGCTTCAAATATTTTCGAAGAGTGTGGGAGGACAAAGTGTTCATACTGTTCAGGTGATAGGGAACCGGCCCACGAGTCAAATAATTGAATTGCGCTCGCACCGGCCTCTATCTGAGAAACCAACGACTCAATCGTGATATCTGTCAATCTCTCCATCAGAGAGTCCCATAACGATTTGTCGCTGAACATCATTGCCTTTGTCTTCTGATACGAACGTGATGGTCCCCCCTCAATCAAATAGCTGGCAACAGTAAAAGGTGCACCAGCAAAACCAATCAATGGGACCTCAAGCACATCCACTAGTCGGTGAATCGTTTCAAGCACATACGGTGTATCAACCCGAGGATTTAGTGAACGTAGACGATTTAAATCAAAGGATGATTTAAAAGGGTCAATTGCAACCGGACCTACACCAGGCTTAATGTCAACTCCAAAACCAATTGCATGAACTGGCACAACAATATCAGAATAAAGAATTGCAGCGTCGACACCATAACGACGTATAGGTTGCAAAGTTATTTCAGTTGATATTTCAGGATCCTTAATAGCATTCAGGATGCTTCCCTCCTTCCGGAGAGCTCTGTATTCAGGGAGAGACCTGCCTGCCTGTCGCATAAACCAAACAGGGGTATATTCAACCGGTTCGCCCTTACATGCTTTCAAAAAAGTATCGTTTGTCAGGCTTAAATCTCCCACAACATAAATCTAGAGCAGTTAGAGACAATAAATGCTTCCATACTCTTACAAATTAAATGCAAGCAAAACTAGTGATGAGAAAGATTAAACGATCGCTAGAATTGAATGCTACCTAAATGCCCTTAAATCCGATCTTTTAAGGAGGTGATCCTCATTCATCCAGACTTTAAAGCTGAACAGGAATACATTGAAAATGCGTATGAAATTCTTGAAAGGGCTCATCTAGAGGCAAAGAAACTTCATAACATGGTTGAATCTGGAAAGGGCGGGACTCATCAAGCGAGATTTGAAAAAGATGTCATTGCTGATCAAGTTGGTAAACGATTATCCCAACTTGATATTGGCGATGCATCACTAGTCTTTGGTCGCATTGATCAGTACGGTGAAGATGACACAGCCGAGTCCTTCTATATAGGACGAATCGCTGTGTGGGATGAAAAGCAGGACCCAATCACAGTCGACTGGCGTGCACCCATCTCCGAACCGTTTTATAGAGCGACAGGTCGAGAAGCTATGGGATTAACCAGACGACGACATTTTGCTTCTCGAGGAAAAAAACTTTTAGGAATCGAAGATGAATTTTTTGGCGAAGACATCATTGATGATTCTGACGCCCCTTATTTCAAAGGAAGAATGACTCTTGCTGCAACAATGGAGCAAGCCCGAACAGGTCGACTTGGTGACATCATTGCCACCATTCAAGGGGAACAAGATGAAATCATCAGAGCACCGCTTGCAGGACCCCTCGTGGTTCAAGGAGGACCAGGGACTGGGAAAACAGTAGTTGCTCTCCATCGAGCCGCATATCTCCTCTACACCCATAGATTCCCACTTGAAGGCCAAGGGGTTTTAGTAGTCGGCCCTAACAGGGTATTCCTTACTTATATTGAACAAGTTCTTCCATCCTTGGGAGAAGCAGGTGTACACCTTGCCGTTCTAGGTGACCTTGTACATCGAGTCAAAGTTCGAGGTTATGATTCCGAGGATGTTGCCCGAATAAAGGGAAACGCTGAGATGCGAAATGTAATCCGCAAAGCGATTAGAGACAGAGAGAGGCCTTTAAAGAAAGATCTCTTAATCGGTTATGGTCTGCAACGGCTGCGATTACGAGTTGAAGAGTCAGCACTAATAATTTCAGAAGCAAAACGTCGATATAAACATCACAATGCCGCCAGAAGCTATGTCAAAAATGCTGTTTTTGAAGCTTTAGCTGCCAGTTCACGAAGCAGCGACCTTAACCCAACGAAATTAATGGCGGACCTAGGGAATGTCATAGAAATTCGTGAAGCTATGGAGTGGATGTGGCCAACCTTAACGCCCGAGCACCTGATCCACGACCTTTTCGGAAGCAAGGCGCTACTGAAAAGTGCGGCACGCAATATCTTCGCCGAAGCTGAAATCCTAAAGTTATACAGAGAACGCTCAGATCATGCTTCGTCGGTAATATGGACCAAAGAAGATGCACCAATTCTCGATGAGGCTCAAGCCGCTCTAGGCCCTAGGTCAGGACACAAGGAAGAAGATGCAATTAGAACATTTGGACATATTGTCGTAGATGAAGCTCAAGATCTTTCGCCAATGGAAATCAGGATGTTGGACCGAAGATCGCTAAACGGATCCTTCACCCTTGTTGGTGACATGGCACAAGCTACAGGAGCCTGGGCTAAAGATGATTGGAACGAAATACTAAACGGGCTCTCTTCACTCAAGGAACCAAGATTCTCTTATTTGACTGTTGGTTATCGGCTTCCACAACCAACAATGGACGTTGCTTCAAGAGTTCTAGTAGGAACACAATATGAAAGCACTACTCCCAACGCTGTCAGAGAGCATGGCGAGGAACCTAAATTCATAAAGGTTGAGACCCCAGCGCGCCTATTAGGGTCAATAACCGCTCTAGTCAGGTCTGAACTGGACGAAATTGACTCAGGAACGTTAGCAGTCATAACCCCTGATCAATATGTCAAACCACTTTCAGAATCATTTAAAGCATCCAGCATCGAGCACGGACTGGTTGATGATGGCGCATTAACCAGCCAAGTAACAATCGTGCCTGTTGACCTAGTTAAAGGCTTGGAAATAGATATCGCCATTGTCATTGAACCAAGCGAGATACTACATAGTGCAACGAACGGGGAACGTTCTCTTTATGTAGCGCTCACCCGAGCCACACGCAGGCTCCTCATTCTCCACGCAGACGACCTTCCAGAAGTTCTACAAGCCACTGAATAACCTATTCGTGGTTTATCGCATCTAAGACTTTGAGTTTAGCTGCTCTGCGGGCTGGAAAATAAGCAGCAAGCGAACCTGCTACTCCAGCAATTATTAAATTCCTGAGAATCAATAACCAAGGAATATCCAATTTCGACACGAAGTCATCCGGAATAATTTGAACGCAAGCGATTCCGAACACAAGACCCAACCCTATTCCAAGAAGACCACCAAAGAGAGCCACGAGAATTCCCTCAACTCGAATCATTCGTTTGATCTGCTTTCGCGTAGCACCTACTGCTCGAGTCAAACCGATCTCCTTTGTTCGTTCAAACACCGAGAGAGCCAAGGTAATTGCTACACCTAGAACCGCCAAGACAACAGAAATAAATAATAGAACACTAACTATCGTCACGGTTTGGTTGATCTGATTTTCTGCTTCATCCTTGACTTCGTCCTTAGTCTGAGCTCTCACTTGTTCATAATCAACAAGCACGCTTTCTAGAGCTGTTCTTGCCTGATCCTCACCAATACCGTCTTTAATAAGCACCCCAACAAAATCATCGGTTTGAGGAGCTAAATTCATGTTTGAGGAGTACACGGACGAATCCAACAACCAGCCAGAGTCAATAACCGACTTCGAAGAAAATATCCCAGCCACCACAAGGTCCATTTGTGATTGATCCATAAACTCAACACTTATAAATGAACCAATTCCTAATTCGTACTTACTTGCTTCATCCTCATGAATATAAAAGGCGTTATCCCCCAACAAGGAGCTATCACTCTTCTCGAGACCTATGTTGAAATAGTTTGGGACGGAGTTGAGGTCTGCAGAGTAAATACGCTTCACCTGGTTATCTTCAACTGTTCTTAATCCCTCATTGGAGTATTGCATCGCGAGTACATCTTCCACTTCAGGCAATGAAGCTATTTCACTAGTAATGGTTGGGCTAAATCCAAGCGGCTCAGGTCCAAGGCTTTCTCCCTGTACCCACCAATCCGAAATGACATCCTCTTCTAAAATATCCCCAACTGTTGCTTTCAAAGATTCCGATACAACTGAAACAGTCGCAACTAACGCCAACCCAATCATCAAAGCAGATGCAGCAGTTGCCGTTCTCTCTGGATTACGTCCAGCGTTTGATCGAGCCATTTTGCTCGGCACGCCTAATCGCGAGGTGGGTGTTCCAAGAAGTTTTGTAACAGGCTCTGCGAAATATGGGCTAAGTAAATTTATGCCCAAGAAGCAGTTCAATGCTGCTGCCCCGAGAATCCCAAGAAGCATCGAAGTCCTGAAATCAGCTGTAAGTGCCAAAACAAGAAGCAAAAGTCCAACTGAAAGGAACGAAAATTTCCCAGCTAAAATTTGGATTCGGCTTAGACCTAAATACAGCAATATCCCAGTCAACAATCCGAACAGCAACATAAAGAGCCAATTGTCAACAACGAATCCTAGGACCAATGTGGCGATTCCCGATACCGTCAAAGCAGAACCGTAGCCGATGTGTCTCGGCACGACATATCTGGATAGCGAAGTATTCCTAATTGCTGCCATTGGAGAGATAGAACGCGCCTTCATGGCGGGCCACACTGCAGCTATAAAAGTTAAGCCAATACCTAAAATGGATCCAACAATAATTGTTGTAGCATTTACAGGAAGAGAATTCTCATCAGGCCCAAACTCTAATGCTGCAAGTAGTTCCTGTAACCCAAATGCGATCGGGAACCCTAATAGTATTCCAAACGCCGTAGCGAAAATACCCACGCATAATGCTTCTGTAACTATGGAGTTAGTAATTTGTTTACCTGTTGCCCCAAGCGCTCTAAGTAAACCAATTTCTTGCACTCTCTGGCCAACAATTATTGAGAACACGTTGTAGATAATGAACGCTGCCACTATTAAAATAATGAACGCAAAGACCAACAGAATAGTTCTGAAAATATCTATGAACTCGTTGAAGTTATCAGCTTGTTCCTCGACTAGATCCTCAACTGTTACTACTTCCAAACCGGTTGGGAGAATTCTTTTAATATTCTCACTGACACTGTTTTGATCAAATCCAGCCTTAACACTCAGCGTTATATCGTCAAACCCGATCCCAGCATTAAAAAATTCAACTGACGCATCCGTGCTCATGGCGACAATCTTCGCTCCGACAACTGCATTTTCTTCCGGATCAGCAAAATTAAAGGTGCCAACAAGTAAAACTTCGCGAAGACCTGAGGGTGTTTGTAGAGCATATGTCTGCCCTACAACAAAATCATC
Source organism: Acidimicrobiales bacterium (assembly GCA_011523005.1). Taxonomy (GTDB): domain Bacteria; phylum Actinomycetota; class Acidimicrobiia; order Acidimicrobiales; family UBA8592; genus UBA8592. Next base: position 11,332 of record WTHU01000026.1, on the reverse strand, counting down.
ATCCTCTGCAGTATCTGTATCAACAGCAAACTCTGTAACAGCGGTAGGTGGTCTACCCTCGCTAATGTACAATCTTGGGTTTAGTGCCGTCTCTTCCCAGTTGACTCCAATATTGGGCCCACGATTTGCTATCGCTGCGGATCCGTCGGATTTATTTGGAATGATTCCGAACTCGATTACTCGCGGTTGCACACCTACAACTCCATCAACTGTCATAAGTTCATCTGGTAAATCAAGGCTGATAGGCGCTGCGTCTAATCTGTTACCAAAGGGAATTTCTGATCGTATCGCTAGATCATAGCCAGACTCAATATCCTCGCTTAAGTCTCCGAGAGTAGTCCGTAAACTATCTGTGAAAACAAAGACTGCAGTGGTCAAAGCCACACCTACTAAAACGGCCAGAGACGTGAGTAAGAAACGACCCGGTTTTGAATAGGCATTCTTGACTGCAAGTTGAAATAAAGCCATGCGAGATTTAGCTACCGAAGGTCCGCATCTGGTCAATGACGCTGTCTGCTGTAGGCTCAATTATTTCACCAACGACCCTGCCATCTTCCAAAAAGATCACACGATCCGAATAACTTGCTGCCACAGGGTCATGGGTGACCATTACTATGGTTTGGTTCAAATCTGTTGTAGCGAGTCTCATGAAGTCTAAGATTTCGTTACCTGTTTTTGAATCAAGATTTCCTGTTGGCTCATCAGCAAAAATGATATTCGGTTTGCTTGCCAGAGCTCTTGAAACAGCAACCCGTTGTTGTTGACCGCCAGATAACTCATTCGGTTTATGTTTAAGCCGATCAGATAGGTTCACAACCTCAGTAATTTGACCAACCCAATCCGTATCAACTTTGTTCCCAGATAAATCAATCGGCAGGGTGATATTTTCTAATGCATTTAGAGTCGGCACTAGATTAAAGGATTGGAAAATGAAACCTATGTTTGAGCGACGAAGTAACGTTAATTCTTTTTCACTTAATTCCGTGAGATCTGTATCCCCTATGAAAACTTTCCCGCTAGATAGATTGTCCAAGCCAGCCATGCAATGCATTAAGGTAGATTTTCCTGATCCTGAGGGCCCCATAATTGCCGAAAATTTTCCTGCTTCGAAGGAAATATCGACGCTATCTAATGCAGTGACGAGCGTATCTCCTTTGCCGTAAATTTTTGTTGCGCTTGATGCACGTGCAGCGGCAGAATGAACCTCACTAACGTCGCTCATAGAACCTTCTTTGGGGTATTTTCGGGGAGTATTACAGTTGCTAGTCTATTGGTTTTTGCTGGCTTATCAGACGTTCATGATCATCAATATATTGACGAATTCTTGCAACCCAGACGAACCGATAATTTTGATAGGTCTCTCTCAGGTTCTGAAGAGAATCTGAGGAATCTTTACCTAAAGCTAAATTAGCTGAATTTGCAGTTCCAATAATCGTAGTTAGTTCAGCTCCGATCTCTAAAGAAGGATGCTCAAGTCCAGCTTTTCTAATCTTGTCAAAGATTCCTGAATTAAATTCGCTTTCATCAATCTCAATTCCTTCAAAAATTAATGAATCGAGTATTTCAAAAAAATGTAGCAAATCACTTTCATGTTTCTCATGCCATTGCGCCAGGGTTTCTTTATTAGGATTGCTGTCATGTTTTTGTTCATCAGGAAGGTCATCAGATTGATTGCGCCTCTTCTTCTGCGGGACTCGCAATTGAAAGACTTTTGGTTGAGGCTTTTCTCGGGCACCGAACGAAATCGCGAAAATTAGGAGTAAGCACACGACTACAACTGCACCTGGAATCAATACATTGGAAGACATCATGTCTAATCTTAGTAAGTTCTAATTTTCGTGCATGGCTATGACGAAGAGTTTTTTTCGTAAATGTTGTCTTTCGACTCAAAGATTGTGTACTGTGACATATGACACATACTTCTTCGACTCCAAGATGGTTAGTTGACCGGGGGGCTACAAACCATTAGGGAGTTAAACGGGTGGCTCTTAACAGTTGATGATCATCGGGGGTTAGATCATCAACTGGCCGCCTCCCGTTTTAAGAGACAATCTTTATTTGGTCCGGAACAGCAATCGTCGTTTGCTTGTTGCCGCAGCTCCAGCAGGAGTCCCCAGGTTTCCCTCTCCATGTAACATCGCAGACTGCGCATGATATGGTCATTCGCTTTTGTCGTATCTTACGAATTTTTCCACGTCGAGATTTGTGCGCCATATGCGGATCGTAGATTCATAATGGACATAAGCAGCGGATGGTGTGGTCAAATAAAAATTGCAGGCTAGGGTTACGTCAAAACATAACTATAAAAGGAAACTTATGACTGATTGCCCGAATGCAGACGGTTCCAGCGAAAGAATAACTCAATTCGCAGAGCAGCCACCTATGTGTATAGACACCACTAAAAACTACTCAGCTACGATGGAGACATCAATGGGGGACATGATCATCCATTTAGATGCTGTAAACGCGCCCCTTACTGTGAATAACTTTGTCTTTCTTTCTCGGTACCACTATTACGATGGTTTGATCTTTCACAGAATTATTAATGGGTTTATGTGCCAGGGTGGATGTCCAGAGGGTTCCGGACGGGGAGGACCTGGTTATCGTTTTGAGGATGAACTTCCCGCACCAGGTAGATACGAAATTGGTTCTATCGCAATGGCTAATGCAGGGCCCAACACTAATGGAAGCCAATTCTTCATCGTGACTGGCCAAAGCGGAGTAGGGTTACCTCCTCAGTATTCCTTATTTGGAAAAGTTGTAAAAGGGTTAGAAGTTGCCGATGAAATGCAACGAGTACAAACTCAGCCTGGAGATAGACCTGTAACTGATGTTGTGATTCATTCGGTTCAGATCACTGAAAGTTAAGTTAAGCAGGAAGCGTAATTACTCTTCCTCATCTTCAATTAGCGGAATTACAATTTCCTGACCTACTTGTATGAGGTTGTAATCTTCAATTCCATTCTCTGCAGCAAGAAGCTCAATGGGAACCCCATAGCTTTGCGCTATTTGACTTAATGAATTACCTGGTTGAACTGTATGGATTAATGGAGCAGGAGTAGGTATTACAATTTCTGCTGTAGGCGTGGGTTCAACAACAACGGGCGTTTCAGTAACTTCTTCTTGTGTTTCAATAGGCACTTCAACTTCGGTTGTAGCCGGCGGATCGTCATTTGAGTCACTACTTCCACAAGCACCTAATAAAAATGAAGCACCTACAATGGCGCACAAAAATATTTTCATTTCATCCCTTTATCGTGTCCTAGTGGGCAGGCTACCGCACGAATCTATTTTGGTCCAGACCAATTTTGACTTAAATATATTGCTATTTCGCAGAATATAAATGTGTTAGAGACCCATTAACGCTAACTCGTAGATATCAGGTTCCATGGTGGCAGCAAAGTCTCCGTTAAGGAAAACCTCAACATTATCAAATAGCAAGTTGGGGGATGTCAGTGTCACAGCGAGTGAGTTTGCTATGTCATTACCAAAGTTCAGAGTGGTCCAGCCGCCTCGAAGAGTTGTATCGATAGCATTTACTTTTTCAGGATCAAATGGGCCAGAAAAGTAGTCACTTCTAAAATAAAGTAAACCAATAGAGAACCCTTTCAACATGTATGCATGCTCGCGGTCTGCAAAGGATTCGAGTTGGGCTTTTAAAAGATTTGCATCGCTTGATTCTCCAACTATTTCAATAATATTCCCTCCACGAATTTGCAATACAACAGGGCTTTTCACTAGATGAAGAGCATCGTTTACGATATCGCCGGGCATAAGAACAATCTCTCCCTCTACCCCAGTTGCATCAGCGGAAAAGTTCAAATAGCCGGTAGGCCAGATCGCTAGATCTCCTTCTCCTTTTGGTACTCCGGTATAGCTATCGTGACTTAATGCATCAATGCTGAACATTAGATTCGTTCCAGCTTCGGAGTTGATAGATACATGATCCGTGTTGAGCAACAGAGTATGTATTCGGTTCGATCGTTGTAGCACCCCTGCGCTAGTCATTGAATGGCTGTAAGGTTCAAATTCGGAAGTGTGAATGCAAAGGATTCGTTTCTGATTTAGAGGAGAATTCTCAATTACTTCATTTGTGAGGCTATTGGTGAGGTCAATGACTAAATCAGCTTGAGTTAAAGCACCACGAAGGCTTTCACTTTGAAGCTTGATTGACGTTGTCTCCTTCTGATTCCACTGGATGTTGAAGATATCAACACGGCAGCCCAGTTTCTGGAGACCATCATGATTATTCGCTTGAACCAGATCAGTGACTAAATTGTCGGTCAATACAACGACAGAGGAACCTTCGGTTACTCCGCATAATGCAAATTGTTGAGAGAGTGTTTCAGGTGAAATCCAAGAAATGATCATGCCTCCTTCGTCATTATCATCTTAAGTGAAAAGCGAACATTCACCTCTTTAAAAGCGAGATCGCTTCCTCCAAAACAGCATTGTGTCAGTCATTTGTGTCACCGTTTTCTAGAAAATCATAAATTTTTCGTTCATAGTCACAACTCTTGAAGCCTTGATGAGGTACTTTTTTCACGTGGAGAGAACTGACTTTTGTAACCGAGTTGGATGTGCCAGAGAAGCGGACTGTGTACTTCTCATGGTTCCGCAAAGCCGGAAAGCTTGGATTGTCGATACTGATCACGATAGGGCAATAGATGGCTCAGCTTTATGTGAAATTCATGCAGCCAGAGTTACCGTTCCACAAGGTTGGGAACTTGTTGATGAGCGATCCACGGGTCGCAAAAAAGCGAGAAAGTCGAAAAAGGCTATGAAGCGCAAAGAAGCTGAGGCCAAAGCCGAAGCTGAGATACTGCAAGATGCCTACCAAGAACCTGAAATCAGTATAGAAATCCCTGTTGAGGATGCTCATGCGCAACAGGAAATTGCAGCCCCGGTAAGCATTGATGTTGAAGAAGCTACTGCCCCTATTGAAGAACTCGTTTCTGAGCCATTTGAAGACGCTTTCCTACATGTGGTGCCAGATGATTATTCAGACGAAGAAGTAACGCAAGGTACATTTTGGGATGAAGAACAGGATATGCAACCCAGTGAAGAGAATCCTCTTCTCCAAAGAGCATTCCGAGTAGTAAACGACGACTAATCACCCATAATGAGTTGTTGACAAAACTGTAGGCAAAGGCACTAATGTCATTGTATGACTGATAACGAAGGTTCAATAACAACAGAAGTAAAGGATCACATTTTTCTCATAGGGTTAAATCGTCCAGAAAAACTAAACGGTTATACCCCAACTATGGCGACTCAACTTGTCGATGCAATGACAGAACTTGACACTAATGATGAATTATGGGTAGGTGTTTTATTCGCTCATGGTGACCATTTCACAGCTGGTCTTGACTTGCCAAAATGGACAGACAGAATGTCTTCAAATGACAGATCTCATACCGATCAGAGTTCCCGCATAGATCCCATGGCATTAGGGCGTGCATGCAGAAAACCTATTATTACTGCCGTGAAGGGAATCACCTACACATTCGGCATTGAGCTTGCTCTAGCTGGCGACATAATCATCGCAGCTGATAATTGCCGTTTCTCTCAGCTAGAACCAGCTCGCGGAATACACGCTACCGGTGGGGCTACCATTCGTTTCGTTGAACGTGGAGGGTGGGGCAATGCAATGTATCACCTTCTTACATGTGATGAATTTGATGCTGAAGAAGCATACCGGATCGGGCTTGTACAGGAGATAGTTCCGGCTGGGTCTGAATTGACAAGAGCGTTGGAGCTAGCAGCAAGGATCTGTGAAATGGCGCCACTAGCGGTACAAGAAACAAAAGCGTCATCAAAGCGCTGGATTGATGAGGGGTTCAAGGCAACTGTTAATGCTATGGGGTCAGTTCAATCGAAATTGTTAGCATCAGATGATGCCAAAGAGGGAGTTGCGTCATTTGTTGAACGAAGATCAGCTCAATTTAAAGGCCGATAAGAGTCCAATTTGGAACCATACATTCCTCGCTACGCCAAACCGACCCAATCAACTAGCAGCAGAATTCTGCGCTGGATGGCACCTATTTTCCTGCTTGCCCTTGGAGCGGCGGTCGGAGCATGGATCTGGCTTTTAACGCAATCAACGGAGTCAATAGAAGAAGTTTTTCAAACTCCTGAAGCTATTCCAACGCCTATACCAACTGATATACCGGAAGTTGAAGCCCCTCTCGAACCAGAACCTGAACCGACTGTGATGATCTCCCCAGACCCTTACCCAGGTTGGGTTGACCCCTTATCAGTCGGTTCACCCTGGGGGACAACAGTCGAAGGATTGCTTACTTTCCGCGGAAACCCAACACGAACCTTTTATGGAACAGGCCCAATACCTAGAAATCCTGAATTGAAATGGCAATACCCTCGTAACACTCTTCTGTGTGGCACAACCATGCTTGATTATCAGAACGAGGAATGGTGCGGCCTTGGATGGACAGGGCAACCAGCAATTTTTGAACGTGATGGCATCACGTGGACCATCTTTGGTGCTTTAGACGGAGCTATTCATTTCCTTGATGCTGATACAGGAAACCAGCTCCTAAAGCCGTTGCAAACAGATGACATCATCAAGGGGTCAGTGACTGTAGACCCAGACGGTTTTCCGATTGTATACACCGGTGGAAGAGATGACTTACTTCGGCTCGTAGCGATAGACAGGGGGGAACCACTAGTTCTTTGGAGCCTTGACTCAGACACCGTTGAAGGAAGCGTATGGAATAATGATTGGGATGGCGCACCGCTCGTAATAAATGATTATCTCTTCATAGGCGGAGAGAATTCCGTATTTCACATCATTAAACTCAACAGGTCATATGACGAAGACGGTTTTGTAATGGCTGAGCCAGAACTCGTCTTCGCTGTACCTGGATATGACGATGACTTGATAAATACCGTTGGAAGTAATGTCTCTATCGAGGGTTCCGTTGCCATCAGTGGAGATACTGCATATTTCGCAAATTCTGGAGGCCTTGTCCAAGGATGGGACTTGTCATTGCTTTCAGTAGGTGAAGACCCTGTCCGTAATTTTCGATACTGGGTTGGGGACGATGTAGACGCAACAATAGTTGTAGATGAAGAAGGATATTTATATGTAGGCGTTGAATATGAAAGAGGATTCAATCGCTCATTTCAAGTAGGGCAGTTCATCAAATTAGACCCCTCCAATCCCGATGATCCATTCGTTTGGTCAATATTTGATAATGCTGAGCTACCAGATGGTGTTTGGGCAACAGCAGCTCTGCACAAAGATTTAGTCATCATTGTTACCGACTCCGCACGAGTTATAGGAATAGATAAGATCACAGGTGACATCCGTTGGGAATTCCTCATTCAAGGCCCCTTGTGGAGTTCCCCTGTCGTGATCGATGATGTTCTACTGCAAGCTGATTGCAGTGGCTTCCTGAACGCTTACGACGTGAAAGACACAAGTATAAAACCTGAGCGACTTTGGCGTTTCCCTGTAGGTAATGGTTGTTTGGAGGCCACTCCGGCTGTATGGGATGGAAAAATCATTATCGGAAATAGGGATGGGAAAGTCATCATGATCGCTGAGGAATGAAAGATCACTGACGCCGGTCATCAAGAAACGGGTATTGACTACGAACCTCTGAGACAACTGAGGAACTCACTTCGCCTACGATTATTTCAGTCGTACCTGAATTAGCGACTACAACCTCATCGCCAAGTGGGTCAATCAGGCGTGAATCACCTGAGTAACTTATGCCGTCACCCGACCCGACTCTATTGACCCCCATCACATAAGCCTGATTCTCAATGGCGCGTGCAGTGAGTAAAGATTTCCAATGGTGTGCTCGAGTTTTAGGCCAATTAGCAATAACAACATATAGATCTGTTGTCGGTGCCAAATCCCAGAAATCAGGCGCAAAGCGTAGATCAAAACAAATAAAAAAACTAACTGCCGTTCCAGCGATATTTAACGTAAGTGTCTCATGACCGGGAACATAATGGTTGTCCTCTTTAGCGAATGTAAACAGATGCTTCTTGGCATACGATTCCATTGAATTGTTTGGATAGGCCACAACAAGAAAGTTATGTGGTTCTTTGAACCCATCAGTCGTTGCAGGCACGGAACCACATATCGGGATTCCAGTCCTTTCGGCCTCGTTCATGAGGAAGGAGATGCTAGGGCCGTCTATGTTCTCGCTAATGATTTCCGTATTCATTGAGAAGCCAGTACTGAAAAGTTCCGTGAGGATAATCAAATCTGGCTCTGATTCTGCCGCCTGAGATATTAGGGGCCGAAGGTTTGTAAAGTTTCTTTCTTTGTCCTCCCACACGATGTCGTGCTGTATGCCCGCTACTTTCATAAGAGGCTCTCTAAAGTCTGTAATCGTTCAACAGCTTCCTCAAGGACATCAAGCCTTTTGCAGAAAGCAAACCTGATTAACGTACTCCCGAGGTCTTTATTGTCATAGAAGACAACGTTAGGGACTGCAACAACACCACACTGAACCGGCAGGTCCAAACAGAACTGTTTACCGTCTTCGTACCCAAGGCTCTCAATGTCAGCCGTAACGAAGTAGGTTCCCTGCGGAGTAAATGTAGTCAAACCAGCCTTTTCTAATCCTTGTGATAAACAATCACGTTTAACTCTCATATCTTCAAGGAAGTTATCAAAATAGAGGTCAGATAGGTTAAGAGCTTCAGCAATAGCATGTTGGAACGGGGCCCCATTTACGTACGTTAAGAATTGTTTCGCTGTCCGAACAGTATCTAAAAGAGCTGGCTGTGCGCAGACCCACCCAATTTTCCAACCGGTGAAACTGAAAGTTTTGCCTGCTGACGAGATTTGAATCGTTCTATCGCGCATACCGGGATACTGGATTAAAGGGATATGTTGTCCTTCAAAAACAAGATGTTCATACACCTCATCACATATCGCTACTAAATCATGTTCAATGCAAAGGTTCGCTATCTGGCTTAACTCATTATGAGTAAATACTTTTCCCGTCGGATTGTGTGGTGAATTCAGCAATATGGCTTTTGTTTTCGCAGTAATTAATTTCTCCAGGTCATCAATACTAAAGCTGTAATCGGGAGTATTGAGTGTGATCACGCGACGCACGCCGCCTGCTAAAGCGATTGAGGCAGCGTATGAATCGTAATATGGTTCAAAGGTTATTATTTCATCTCCTTGTTCACATATCGCTAATAGAGATGCCGCAATTGCTTCAGTCGCACCAGCGGTTACGAGGACTTCGGTTTCAGAGTCAAACTCCAAACCATAGAAACGCATTTGGTGATGTGAAATAGCGTCTCTAAGCTTTTTAATACCCAATCCTGGTGGGTATTGGTTATGGCCATCTCTAATTGCAGCTATTGCTAATTCAGCTATTTCTCGTGGCCCATCGGTATCTGGAAATCCTTGTCCAAGATTGATCGCACCTGTCTTTACGGCAAGTGCAGACATTTCCGCAAAAATAGTTTCTCCAAATTCACGCATTGAATCTTTGATGAACGGGTCCCCTGAATGTTCCACGTTCATAGGCTACTCGGAACTATTCAACAAGGCAGTTACAAATTCTTCAAATCAGCCTTGCAAGCTTCGCATGAAAGATTCTCTCTTCGATTGAATAATTTTGTGAAGATCACATTCACGATGGTGGTCGTTAACAATCCCAGTTGCTTGCATCAATGAATACACGGTAGTCGGCCCTACCCAAGTCCACCCTCGGTCTTTAAGATCTTTACTTATTGCTTCAGACAGCGCTGTCTGTGCCGGTATTTCTTCATAGTGACCGTCAGTGACGAATTGGCTGAAATACCAGAAATAATTCTTCAGTGAACCCTGTTCCGTGATGAGTTCTTTAGCACGATGAGCATTATTGATCACCGACCTGATTTTGCCTTCGTGCCGGACAATGTCAGCGTTACTTTTAAGTGCTTGGATTTCCTTTTCCCCGTACCGTGAAACCTTATTGAAATCGAAACTAGAAAAAGCTTCTCGAAAATGTTCGCGTTTGCGAAGAATAGTTATCCAAGCCAAACCGGCCTGAAACCCTTCGAGACAAATTTTTTCAAATAACTTCATGTCGTTACCTTCTGGGTACCCCCACTCTTGATCATGGTATTGGACGTATAGTTCATCATCCCCTGGCCATGCGCATCTTACGACTCCATCTGCACCTAAGGTAACTGCGTCAACCATGTCAGAATCATAATGAAGCCTGAGAGATATTTCCTCCTCGGCTTGATTACATCATTTGCCTTTACTAAGTAAGAAGAATGGACTTTGAAATACCTATCTCACTTGATGACTTTACTGCTCAATGGCTAACGACTGCTTTTGAACATGATGGCAGAGGTCATGGACCAGTAACGGAAGTACGTGCAGAGAGGATAGCGGTAGGGGAAGGATTCCTCGGAGAACTAGCCAGACTCTATCTTTCATACGACGAAGGAAATGAAGGCCCACAAACAGTCATCGCAAAGATACCCACAACTGACGGTGCCCTTAAACCTCTTGGGGTAATGCTTGGCGTATATGAACGAGAGTCATTATTTTACGAACAGGTCGCATCAAAGCTTGAGATACGAATTCCTGAAGCCTATTACAACGGGCGAGACTCAGATAACGCTAATTATGCTCTACTGCTTGAAGATGTAGGCCATTACAGGTCAGGTGACCATCTTGCTGGTGCGAATTTACCGGATGCTATTTCCGTTATGGAAACGGCTGCCAATATTCATGCTCGATGGTGGGACAGCGAAGAACTAACAGCCATGGAGTGGGTTCCTCCACTAGATAGTCCCATTAATATGGGGCTACAGGGATTGTATGAACAATCATGGCCAACTGTGATGGACACGTACGGGCATCTATACCCCGATTGGCTGCCACCAAAATTAGAAGAATTCATTCCCGAGGTCTCAAACTGGCTTATCAGCTGGGCTGAACAGAGTCGTACGCTCACCCACAATGATTTCCGATTAGATAATCTCTTATTTGATGATGCCGAAAAAGTGCCGAAGGTAGTTGTGATTGACTTCCAACTTGTTGGGCGAGGAGATGGCTCGGGAGACATAGCGCCATTCCTAGGGTGTAACTTAGACATTGATTTACGCCGAAACGAAGAAATCTCGTTACTACAAAAATATTTTGATGTGATGCAAAGTAATAATGCGGGGCACGAAACGTTTGACGATCTTGTCCGCCAAATAGACACTGCACACCTCTTCTGGCTCGTCAATTGGGGAAATACTGCTGTTACCGCTGATCAGCCCAATGAGAGAGCTGTTAACCTATTTAATGCAGTGCTTGAGCGAAGCATCGCAACTGTTGTCGACAGGGATAGCG